>JBBASH010000031.1:0-35193 GCA_040399305.1 Cyanobium sp. | reverse complement strand
GGTAGCTGCCATCGGAGCTGGGCTCGATGGTGGATCCGGCAGGCGTGGTGAGCCTCTCCGCCTCCTGGCGGCCGGACGGACTGGGATTGCCGTTCAGGACCTGGGCCATCGTTCGTTTCCCGCACCTTCCACACCTACTCCCGCAACGGACCGCTGGAAGGAAGGGCGCAACCTGCTGTAAGCCTCCACGGCAACCACAGCGGATGCCACCGGGATGCTCGGCGGGATCACCCGGGGGGGGCATCAGCTCTGGTTGCCGCCGAAGTCGTCCTCGTAGCCGGCGTAAGGATCGAATTCGTTCCAGCCCGGGCTGGCGTTGGCGAACAGGCCGAAGCGGGCCGCCTCGTCGTCCGCCAGGGTGTTGCCGGTGGGCACGGTGTCGCAGGTGATGGCGCCATCAGCACCGGTCACGCAGTTCTCGAAGCGCACCCCCGCCTGCAGGGGGGAAGCCGCAGCCAGCAGCAGGCCCAGAAGCGCCACGCCAAACAGCCGGGCTTCAAAACCTCCCGGACGAGGACCTTGGACCAAGGAGGCTGGTTGGGGCATGGAGCGGCTACGGCAGGTCCCCCAGTCCATCGCTCCAGCCCGCAGGGCGCAAGACACCTGCTGAAATGGTGTATTGATCCGTTGCCCGCAGCCGATGTACACCGACTGGACCGCCGTGATCCTGCTCCTGTTCACCGCGGTGCCCCTGGCGGCGGTGGTGGGCACCACCGTGTTCTTCATCCTGCGCGGGCAGCGGAAACCCTGAGGCCGAGGGAAGGGAACAGCAGTTCCTGCTGCACGGTGCGGCTCAACTGACCCTGGCCCAGGCACTCCAAACAGGTTCGGAACTGCTGGTCGCCCATGCGCAGGATGCCGCTGCCGCCGCAGTGGGGGCAGAGGATCGGCGTGGGGGTCTCCAGATGCGCCGCAGGGGGGGCGAGGGCGGCGATGGGCGCCACCTCGGCCGCGAGCGGGGCATGGGCCTCCCGAACGCCGCAGGCACCCGCCTCAGACGCCCGTTCGGCGCTGCGCTCAGCGGTGAAGGTGGAAATCATTGGATTGATCTGATCCTGTTTTGGTCTCCACACTGTGGCGGCTAATCGGGGCTCTGATCCCAAAACTTTCCTTAAAAAGCGCTAGCCCCAGCCCCAGCGTCCCCGCGGGCCCGCAAACACCGCTCCAGATCCCCGGACTGGAGCGTCTGCAGCAACTCGGCGGCCGACAGCCGACTGCCCGGCGGCACCAGGGCCAGGCTCGCCGCCAGCTCGCCGATCACAGCCGGGCCATCCAGGCCCCGGGCCCGGTAGCCCTCCAGCCCCTCGGCACCCTCCCGTTTGCTGAGCCTCTGGCCGAGCCCGTCGCGCCAGAGGGGAACGTGGCCATAGACGGGGGGAGTCCATCCCAGGGCCGCCATCACCGCCACCTGGGCTCCGGTGGACGACCAGAGGTCCTCGCCGCGCAGCACGTCGCTGATGCCCAGGGCCAGCTCGTCCACCGCGGTGGCCAGGTGATACGCGATCACCCCATCGGCCCGCCGCAGCACCGTGTCGCCCACCTGGGCAGGGCCATCGAGGCAACCGGGCCGGGAGAACCGCTCCCGCCACTCGATCCGCCCCGGCGGCAGCCACAGCCGCCAGCTGGGCAGACGGCCCTGCTGGCGACCCCACGGGCGGGGGCCCTGGCGGCAGAAGCCGGGATACACGCTCAGGGGGCCGTGGGGAGCCGAGATGTCAGCCAGCATCCGCCGGCTGCAGCGGCAGGGGTAAAGGGCACCGCCGCGGCGCAGGGCCGAGAGCACGGTGGCGTAAAGCCCCCGGCGACGGCTCTGGCGCAGCGGCGGGCCATCCCAGAGCAGGCCGAGCCACGCCAGGTCAGCCATTAGGGCGTCCTCCGCCCCGGGTCGGTTGCGGGGGGTGTCGAGATCATCGATGCGCAGCAGCCACTCCCCCCCCCTGAGGCGGGCCTCCAGCCAGCCGAGCAGGGCGGTGCGCAGATTGCCGCGGTGCAGGGCACCGGAGGGGGAGGGGGCGAAGCGGCCCCGATAGCCCCGGCCACGGCCAGCCACCCCTGCCTCGAGCAGGGCCGCAACATGGGCGGGCAGGGGCAAGGGTGGCCCCGATGGCACAGCGGCAACGCCGCAGGGATCCGCCATCGCTGGCCCGATCAGGGTTCCATGCTGGACCCCAGAGGGTTGGGCCCGAAGCCCGGAATCACACCGGGCCTCACTCGGCGCCTCGCTGAACGCCTCGCTCAGCGCCTCAGGCATCGGGCCGCGCTGCGGCTGGTGCCTGCAGAAAAAAACGGTCCGTGGGGACCGTTGAGCCGCATGCCGTCGAACCGACGGTGCGTGGGGGCTCAGCCCTGCACCCGGTCCTTGAAGAGCTTGCCGGCGGTGAAGGCGGGAACGCGCTTGGCCGGGATCTTGATCTTGTCGCCGGTCTTGGGGTTAAGGCCTTGGCGGGCGGAACGCTCACGGGGTTCGAAGGAGCCGAATCCCAGGATCGACACCTTTTTGCCTTCCACCACGGAATCGATGATGGTTTCGATGGCGGCATCAACGACCAGGGAAACCTCGGTCTTGGTGAGTTCGGTGCGGGCCGCAACGAGATTGACGAGATCGGCTTTGTTCATGGTTCTTGTCAGGCCTCCGGATGGCGGTCGTGTCTTGGAGAAATGGAGAGAGGGGGAGGCGAGTCGGAGATGGCCCGACCGCCAAGATTGAAGCGCGCCAATCGTATGGAGGTTGGAGCCAGGCTGCAACAAGGAAATCGGGGATTTCACGGCAGCCGGACAGCCCGGCGGCGGCCGCTGGCCTCCCTCAGCCCCCCGCCAGGGGGTCGCTGGGCGCCCCGGGATCGGGCCGGAGGCTGGCCAGCAGGGCCGCTGCCCCGGTCACGATCCGGTCGCCCCGCAGGGCACCGAGGCCGGCTCCGCTGGCCATCCAGCCCGGGGAGCCCGGCGGCAGCCAGCGGATCAGCCGCTCCAGGCTGGCCACCTGGCGGGACCAGTGAAACGTGTTCCGGCGCCGCAGCGGCGCCAGGGATCCGGGGCCCACGGGCACCAGCAGGCGACCGCAAAACAGACCGTCCCCCGACGGATTAGGCCCTAGGGCGTGGAGCACGCAGGCCCCTGGACTGGGCCCCGGGGTCCAGAGCAGACGGACCCCCGGGGCGAGCTCCCATTCGCTGGCGAAGGTGAGCAGGGGATCCACCCCCGGCAGCAGGTAGGCCTCCTGCTCCTGCACCACCACGGGCCAGCCGAGCTGCTCCTGCAGGCGCCGGCAACGGCCATGGCCATCACGGCCGGTGAGCACGATCCGGCCCGCCCCTGCCGCGCCGGCGCGGCGGCCGCGCGAGGCCAGGAAGGCCAGGTTGGCCTGGCTGAGGGCGGGGCAGTCGATCAGCAAATCCAGATCCGCCGTTTCCAGTAGCCAGGCACTGCCCCCCTGGCTGTCCCGGTTGGGGGCGAACAGCCAGAGACCCGGCAGCACGGCGCTGGGGGGCCTGCCGGGCTCGAGGGAAGGTCGGGGATCCATCCAGGCAGCTTGCCCGGCCGGTGCCCCCGCAGCCATTCCATCCATGCACTCCATCCCAGAACGGCCTCGCCGCGCACCGACGACGCAGAACCTGGGGATTAGCGTTGCTTCAAAGCTGACCAAGCCCTTGCCGGCGTACCGGATCGGACAACCCTCGCCCCTGGGAGCCTCGATCACCCCGGCTGGTGTGAATTTCTCGGTGGTGGCCCCCCTGGCCACCCGGGTGGAGCTGCTGCTCTTTGCCGATGGGCACGCCAGTGAACCCGAGCAGGTGATCGAGCTGGACGGGCGGCACCGTTCCGGCGACCACTGGCATGTGGAAGTGGAGGGGGTCGGCCTGGGCTGCTGCTACGGCTACCGAGTGTTCGGCCCCCTGCAGAGCGGCAGCCACGGCTTCAACCCCTCCAAGGTGCTGCTTGATCCCTGTGCCCGGGCGATCGGCGGCTGGGATGGGTATGAGCGGGGCGCCGCGGTGGGGGCGATTCCCAACACGGCCTCCTGCCTCAAGGGCGTGGTGACCGAGCGGGAGCGCTTCAATTTCGCCGCGGCCCCCCGGCCCCGCCACCGCTGGCAGAACAGCGTGATCTACGAACTGCACGTGGGCGGCTTCACCCAGGGCCCGCACTGCCCGGTGCCGGAGGATCGCCAGGGCACCCTGCTGGGCCTGATCACGGTGTTGCCCCAGCTGCGCGAGCTGGGCATCACGGCGATCGAACTGCTGCCGGTGATGGCCTTCGACCCCCAGGACGCCCCGGCCGGCCGCTACAACCACTGGGGCTACAGCCCGATCAGCTGGATGGCTCCCCATCCGGGCTACCTGGTGGATGCCGACCCTTTGGCGGCCCGCCGGGAGGTGCGCCAGCTCGTGGAGGCCTGCCACCGGGAGGGCCTGGAGGTGATCCTCGATGTGGTCTACAACCACACCAGCGAGGGGAATCAGAACGGCCCCACCCTGAGCTGGCGGGGCTTCGCCGATTCCCTCTACTACCACCAGAACGCCCGCGGCGACTACCTGGATGTGAGCGGCTGCGGCAACAGCATCGCCGCCAACCGGCCGCTGGTGCGACACCTCATCCTCGAATCGCTGCGCTGCTGGGCGGTGGAGCTGGGCATCGATGGCTTCCGCTTCGACCTAGGCATCGCCCTCAGCCGCGGTGAGGAGCTGGCCCCCCTGGACCTGCCGCCCCTGTTTGAGGCGATGGAAGCCGATCCCGACCTGGCCGACCTCAAGCTGATCAGCGAACCGTGGGACTGCGGCGGCCTGTATCGGCTCGCCGATTTCCCCGCCCGCCGGGTGGCCGGCTGGAACGGCCGCTTCCGCGACGACCTGCGCCGCTTTTGGAAGGGTGATGAGAAAACGGTGTGGCCCCTGAGCCAGCGGCTGGCCGGCAACCCGGATCTGTTCGGGGGCCAGGCGGCGCCGCTAGGCCGCACAATCACCTTCCTCACCGCCCACGACGGCTTCACCCTGGCCGATCTGGTGAGCTACGACCGCAAACACAACCTGGCCAACGGCGAAAACGACCGCGACGGCGACAACCACAACAACAGCTGGAACCACGGCGCGGAGGGGCCCAGCAGCGACCCGGCCGTGAACGCCCTGCGCAACCGCCAGATCCGCAACCTTCTGGCCAGCCTGCTGCTGGCGCCGGGGGTGCCGATGCTGCTGATGGGGGATGAGGTGCGGCGCAGCCAGGGGGGCAACAACAACACCTGGTGCCAGAACAATCCCCTGGGCTGGATGCACTGGCAACCCGACGACGACGACCTAGCCCTGCGGCGCTTCCTCCAGCGCCTGCTTGCCCTGCGGCGGCAGCTCGCTCCCCTGCTCAACCCCGAACTTCCCTTCGGGGAGGGTCAACTACGCCGGGCCGGCGATGGGGGACCGCCCTGGCACCAGTGGCACGGTGTGGAGCTGGGTCAGCCCGACTGGGCCAGCTGGTCCCACTGCCTGGCCTGGAGCCTTCAGGACCCGATGCAAGGCGCGCTGCTCTGGTGCGGTCTGAATGCCTACTACCAACCGATGACGTTCGCCCTGCCCCACTGCCCCACGGGCTGGCAACAGGTGATCAACACGGCGCTGCCTGCGGATGAGGATCTGCCCGAACAGCCTCAGCCCTTCCATGGGGCCCAGGCTTCCCTGGAGAGCCGCAGCCTGGTGCTGCTGGTGGCCAAGCCGCTGCTGGGGTGACGGTTCTGTGATCGCCTCACAAGCGAGCCTGAAGGAGAGCCCGCGAAGCCTTCGACCTGAATCAATCGCTGATCTCCCGCACTGCATTGCTGATTCCCCGCACTTCAACCCAGTCGGTACGGCCGTACATGGCGAGGCGCTTGATGAGCTTGCTCGCTTCCTCATCGGTGCGCGTGCAGGCGAATCCATAGCGGGCGCGAACGCGTTCAGAGGCTTCTCTCAGGGCCGCAAGTCCCTTCTGCTCCAGTTCAGCGATGCTGAGCGTTTCACCAGGCTTAAGGAATTCGTAGACAACGGTGGAAGGAGAATAGAAACGGCTGGCTTCACCATCAGGCCAGTGGAGCTCCAGCAACACTTCAGGCATGGCTCATGTCGCAAACAACACAGTGGCTAAGAGCTCGCCACTGCGCCAAATCCCGTGAGCGATATTGCCCCATCCCAGAGTTGTTGTGTTTGGCCGTTGCGCCACAGGCCCACACCGGTGCAATCGTTTTCGAAGCGGCCGATCGATGCGCAGATCAGATTGTGGTGGGCTGAAACCACTGTATGCACAGAGTTCAGCTGCCCGGAGGGCACCGCCAACAAAAAACCGAAGCTCGGAAAACAGCTGAGCCAGGCGAGTTCATCGATCTCCGGTGGACGTGGGATGGCATCAAGATCGATCGTGATCCCCAAACCACAGGCCTCCGCAAACATCACCGCCGTGCCCACAAGGCCGCCCATGCTGATGTCCTTGGCGGCGCGGGCGGTTCCTGCTTGCGCGAGCCTGGGCAGCAGGGTCAACTGGGATTGCAACCGCAAAGGATCAGCGCTGGTTGCCGCATCCCAGAAGGGATAGTGCCGGTAAAAGCTGCCATCGCCATCGATCAGCAGCACCAGAAGATCACCGCTTTGGGCCGATCTCGCTGAAAGCACAGGCCCCTCGGCAACGCCGAGCACGGCGACGGAGAGAGCTGTATAGGGGCTTTGGCTGTTGGTGTGGCCCCCCACCATCGGGATCGAGAACTTGTCACAGGCGAAGCGCATGCCATCAAGGAGGGGCGCCACGGCCTGCTCGCCCGCACTCCACACACTGTTCACTAGCGCCAGAGGGCGACCGCCCATGGCAGCGATATCGCTCAGGTTCACCAGCACACCGCTCCAGCCGGCAAACCAGGGGTCGTCATGGACGAGCTCAGGATGCATCCCTTCACAGGCCAGCAGCAAGGCACCGCTCTGAGCAGGCACCACGCCAGCGTCATCTCCCAGACGGCTGACCAGTCCAAGTTCCGGGAAGGGGTGATGGCCAAAGACAGCTGCCGGGGCCTGAATTTGGCATTTGGCATGGAGGCCATTCAAGGATCTGAGCCGTTCCATAAGGGCCGTGAGCTCTGGAGCGCTCATACAACATTCCGCTCGCAGGGCCGACGTTCCGTCGCTGGCTGGTAGTAGCTGAGATCCGCCTCCATCAGGTGATGACGGATGCCCTTGATCTCCAATTCATCGATGGATGACCAGTGCAGGCGTTGGAAGAAACGAACGTTCTGAATCTGCACGGTGGCCAAGAAGCGGTCGCAACCCCAGCCGTGGGCCGTGGTGACCGCCTTCCAGATCAAGCCTTTACCGATCTGGTTATGACGGCGGAATTCACGATGGACGCCGAGGCGGCCCCCATACCAAACCCTGGGTTGTGGCTCAACGATTCGCACCACACCGACGACTTGGCCGCAATGGCTTGCACCATGGTGAAGCGCTGTGATGGGGTAGGCACCATCGTCTAGCTCATCGCGGTCGGTGGCTTCAAACAGGTCTTGCTCTTCGCAGAAGATCGCACTACGCAATTCCCAGTAGCCGTTGATCAGCGAGGAATTGGGGCGAAGCAGATGAAAGGTGAAACGATCAGAGCTGGCCGTGGGTGAGAGGCGGAAGTCGTCAGCGTCGATGCCAATGCCCCAACGCACCGATGGCGTGAACGATGCGGGTGAGGAGCTGTGACTGCGGCCGATGTCATGGCTGCTGGGATCGATGAAGAACATGATGTCAACGCTCGGTTTCAAACAGGGACAACGCTGAACAGGCGCCGCATTTGGCACAGCCGGCCGCCATCGCCTCGGAGCTGATGTCGGAATCGCGCAGCCGGGCGGCAACGGCGGAATAGACCTGAACCATGAAGTCGGTGGAGGGAGCGGGATAGTGCTCCAGGGGTGTGCCTGAAATCGGCACAAAGGGCACCAGGAAGGGGTAAACGCCGAGGCCGATCAGCTTGTCGCTGCACTGAATCAGCGAGTCGGCGCTGTCCCCAAGGCCGGCCAGCAGGTAGGTGGACACCTGGCCGCGACCGAAGACGGCCACAGCCTGTTCAAAAGCGGCGTAGTACTGCTCCAGGGAGATCTCGGATTTGCCCGGCAGAATGCGGCGACGCACATCCGGTTCGATCACCTCCAAGTGCATGCCGAGGCTGGCGACACCGGCCAGCTTCATCCGGTCGTACCAGATCGGATCATCGGGAGGTTCACACTGGGCTTGGATCGGAATGTCGACCCGGCGTTTGACAGCGGCGGCGGTTTCGGCCATGACCCGGGCGCCACGGTCCTCGCTGTTCGGCGTGCCCGTGGTCATCACCAGCTGTTTGATCCCATCGAGGCGCACAGCCGCCTCAGCCACTTCCGCCACCTGGTCGGGCGTCTTGCGCACCAGGGTTCGCCCGTCTTCCAGCGACTGCTCAATGGCGCAGAACTGGCAGGAGTCGCTTCTGTCGCGGAAGCGAATGCAGGTTTGCAGCAGCGTTGTCGCCAGCACATCCCGCCCGTGGAGCAGGGCGATCGATCGGTAAGGGATGCCATCGGCGGTGCTGAGGCTGTAGAAGGCCGGCTCCGCGGTGACAGCCACGCTGCTCAAGGCGTCGCCCTGCCGATTGGCTAGCGCCACGGCTCCGGCGGCATCGGATTCCAGGCTGTAGGGAGAAGCCTTGGAGGCCGAGTTGTACACCGGCACCATCACCGTGGCGCCATTGATCGTGAGGGCGCGGTGATCAGAAGGACCAGCTCCACCCCGCCGACCTCTGTTGCCAGGTAGGGCCGGGTCGGCGACACCATGGACCTGCAATTCCGTAACCAGGCGTCCAAGTTCAGACATCAATCAACTCCTGGCTGAGGGCGATCCATTGCGGTGATTCGAGTGTTTCCGGTGCGCTGCCCATGGCACTCATCTGGGTGGTCGGCGTGGGATTAATGCGAAGCCCGAGCAAATCCGGCCGGCTGTAATGGCCCACGCTGTCCATCATGCGTTTGCGCTTGGTGATCAGGGAACGATCGAGTTCGGCGATGGCCAGGCCTTCGCCTTCTGGGAGGGGGCCGGCCAGATAACGGCCTTCTGGACTGATCACGGCCGTGTGGCAGCCGCCTTGGAAGGCCTTGTGCAGGGAGGTATCCGGCGTAATAGCGGCGTAGTCCTCGGGGTCGAGCCAGGCGGTGGAACAGATCACGAAGCATCCCGCTTCCAGGGCGTGATGGCGCATGGTGACCGCTGTCTGCTCGCTGAAGATCTGACCCACCAACGAGCCGGGGAATTGGGCGCAGTGGATTTCCTCCCCCTGGGCCATCAGGGCGAAGCGGGCCAAGGGGTTGTAGTGCTCCCAGCAGGCCAGGGAGCCGATCTTGCCAAGGCTGGTGTCCACAACCTTGAGACCAGACCCATCGCCCTGACCCCACACCATGCGCTCGTGGTAGGTGGGGGTGATCTTGCGGCGTTTGAGAATGATCTCGCCACCGCTATCGATCAACAGCTGGGTGTTGTAGAGACTGCCCCCATCCCGCTCGTTGATCCCGAGCAGCACATGCATGCCCTGTTGGCGAGCCGCCGCCGCGATCGAATCGATGGCGGGGCCTGGAACGGTTACCGCCTGCTCGTAGAGCGCCAGATGGGAGCGCCCCATCAGCACAGCTGGCTCCACAAAGGAGAAGTAGGGGTAGTAGGGCAGAAAGGTTTCCGGGAAAACAATCAGCTCCACGCCCTGATCAGCAGCCTCCGCCATGGCCGAGAGCACCCGTTGCACAGAGCCATCGAGGCTGAACAGAACCGGGCGGATCTGGGCTGCAGCAACCTTGATCGTGGTGGCCATGGCGGCAAAGCTCCTGGGTCGATCAGAGGGTCCAGGTGTCGAGGATGAAGGCACCCTCCTTGCGGTGCATCAGCACGATGTCGAGAACATCGAGGGGATTGACAGGACGAATTCCGGGCATCAACGCCCCTTCACCGTGGCCGTAGAGAGCTTGGAGGGCAAAACGGCAGGCATAGACCTTGCCGCCCTGATCCATGAACTTCTGCAGGCGAGCATTGAAGTTGAGGTGGCCATCGAAGGCCGCATCACCAAGTTTGGGGAAGCCGCGTTGCACGCCGAGGGTGACACCGGGGCCATACAGCAGAACAGAGGTTTCAAATCCTTTGTTGATCAGCCGGCTGGCCTGAAGCAGGTTCACCAAGCCGATGGAGCCCTCGAAGGCAACGGTGTGAAAGGTGATCAGGGCTTTTTCGCCAGGCTCAGCTTTGACATCGGGAAAGACCTTCTCCTCATAGTCAACGAGAAAATCGCCTGGCTGATTGGAAGGACGGCTGACAGCAGGCATGAACGTTGGGGAGATCAGATGCGGGCGCAGCATCGCCCTGCCACAGCATCAAGAAATGTCGCCAATGCGACCAAAGTGGCGCAGGCGATGCGGCTGATTCGATGGCCGGCGTTTCTGTGTGATTGGCTACGGATCCAACGCGACGGGTCACCGATGGTGGGTTGTTGATCTGGTTAACCTGCAGTGAGTGGATCAGCCCAGGTTCAGCATCGGCATGTGGTAGTGGTTGGGGGGGGGCAGGCAGGGCTCTCGGTGGCCCATGCGCTTCAAAAACGCGGCATCCGCCCTTTAGTGCTAGAGAAAAATAGAATTGGCTACGCCTGGGACCAGCAGCGGTGGGATTCGTTCTGCCTGGTGACCCCGAACTGGCAATGTCACCTGCCCGATTTCCCCTATGACGGATCTGAGCCTGAAGGGTTCATGGTGAAATCGGAGATCGTCTCGTATTTACAACGCTTTGCCGGTTTTGTTGGAGCCGAGCTGCGGGAGGGAGTCGCCGTTCAGCGGCTGGTCCACAACGGGCCTGGATATCAGTTGCTCACGACCGAGGGTGAGATTCTTGCCGACCATGTTGTGGTGGCGACGGGTGGCTACCACATCCCCCGCCGGCATGCTGAATCGCCCCGTCTTGCCGCCTCAACGCTTCAGTTGGATGCCCGTGATTATCGCAACGCCGCTTCCTTGCCTGAAGGTCCTGTTCTTGTGGTGGGCAGTGGCCAATCGGGTTCTCAGATCGCTGAAGATCTGTTTCTTGACGGACGTGACGTGCATTTGAGTGTTGGCTCTGCGCCCCGATCACCCAGGCGTTATCGCAGCAAGGATGTGGTGGATTGGCTTGATCGCATGGGGTATTACTCCATGCCGATTGCGGATCATCCCGACCCGCGCGCTGTTCGCTCGAAAACCAATCACTACCTCACCGGCCGTGATGGAGGGCGTGAGATTGACCTGCGGGCCCGCGCTCTTGAAGGCATGCATCTGCATGGACGGCTGCAGGCCATCACGGCGGAGCACATCAGCTTCAATGATGATCTGGCGGCCAATCTCGATCAGGCCGATGCTGTGTATTGCCGAATCCGCAGCAGTATCGATAGCTGGATTGCTAAGGAGGGCATTGACGCCATGCAAGAAGCCCCCTATTCCCCCTGTTGGCAACCGGGCCCTGGCAAGGATCCTGGCCTTGATCTCACCACCCGGCCGCTGGCTGCGGTGATCTGGTGCACGGGCTATCGCAGCGATTTCAGTTGGATCGACGTGCCTGTGTTCGATGGTTCCGGCCAACCAGCCCACGACCGTGGCATGACCCAGAGCCCGGGCCTCTATTTCCTTGGCTTGCCCTGGCTGCACACCTGGGGTTCCGGCCGGTTCTGCGGTGTCGCCAACGACGCCGACTATCTGGCCAGCATGATCAGCCAGCGCCTGCAGCGACGCGATGCCAGCCAGGAGCGGCTGGAGTGCACAGCGTTGCTGGGTTCCTGAGATTCAGAGCAAGGCGGAGATCGCTATGGAGCCTCGGCAGGATCCTGCAGCAGGGGAAACAGTCTGGGAGCCCCCAGGATCAGCAACCAGGCAACGGCAAAGGCACCGGCCGCCACCCATTCCTGCCGGAGCAGGGCCACGACTGCGATCGTGCTGGCGCTAACGCGCACAGCCCGCACCACAAAGCGGATCAGGGCGAGCTTGCGATCGGACGGCTGAGGGGTCGGCGAGGGCACGGATGCGGGATCGTCAACAGCCATGGCAAGCACTCCTGGCTGCCCATGATGGCCGCCGGATCAGTCCACCATCGCTGGCAGCGGGCAGAGCAGCGGCATCGGGTGGCGGATGGTGCGCCAGTCGCCGTTGCTGGTGCTCACCTCAAGGCCGATGGAGGCCTGGCCGGCATCAGGCTCAAGTCCATGCAGCCAGCCGATGGCCTCCCCGATGGCCTCCTCGATCGATTCGTAGCGACCATCAAGGTGGGGATGGGGTTGGAAGACAGCATCAATCAGCCGGTAAGCCCGACTCGCCTGGTGGCGAGACAGAAGCAGTGGGCCGTTCAGGGGTGTCATCACGGGTGCCGCTTGAAGCATGACTCTGCTCGTGTGACGGATCAACGATTGTCACCCTGAATACCAAGGCCCACTCCAAGGGGCTCGATCAGCAGATCAGCGGCATCCGCGCAGCGGCGAAGAGCCACCGGTGGTGGCAATGGGCAGCCCTGAACCCACTCTTTCGCAAACCGTAGGTGGCTCACAACTGGCTGTAACGAAGCGCTTGGCTAGGTCCTTGGGCGAACAGGATGTTCAGACACACCACGAATAGCTCCATGCTTCGCAAGCCCATCACCCCTGCTCTGGCCTTGTTTTGCCTGGCAACGCTGACCCTTCCCGCCCAGGCCCAGTCCCAGTCCCAGTCCCAGTCTCAGGCGGTGGCGAAATCGGATGCGGAGTGCCGCCTCAGCAAGAACGGCGAAGTTGTCTACAACGATGATTGCACCGTGAAGGAAAAAGTCAGTGAGGGCCGAGAGACCTTTGTCGTGAAGTTCGACAATGGCAAGATCTTCCGATTTTCTGGTCCGAATCGGCAGAACCTGCGGATCGAGGACGACTTTGCCAACGCCTCCAATGTGTTATTTGAGGACAAAGGATCCAAGGGAGTCTTCAGCTGGAATGATGGCAAAAGCACCTACAAACTCGCTGTCAAAACTGGCACCTCCTCCAGCGGTGGCAACGACGGCAGCACAGGGGGTGGACTGGTTTTGGGCCCACCGGTGCCGGATCTTCAGTATCTGGTCGGCAAGTCTCCGGCCTCCTCTGCACTTGGCTTCGTGATTCGCGGCACCAAGTACGTGAGCGAAACCCAAAGTCCACAGGGAACGCTCACCTACATGCTCGATAAGAAGCGCTGCGTGGCCTTCTTGAGCGCCAACAACATCTACAAGGCGATCACCTTCGCCGACGACAGCAAGTGCCAGCGCTGACTTGCCGGTAGCCCAGGGCCGGCCTTCAGGCCGGCCAGCGCCAGGCGGCCCTCTCCAGCACCGTCTGGCCCGGCAGCACCGTGGCCCCCAGCTCCCGCTCCAACCGCAGCAGCGTGCAGCCAGGTCTCTTGGCCAGGGTGGTGATCAGGGCCTCAGCATGGGCCACCACCCACACCTGGGTGCGTTCGGCCACTGCGGCGATCAATCTCGCTAGGGGAGCCAATAGATCGGGGTGGAGGCTGTTCTCCGGTTCGTTGAGCACCAGTAGAGGCGGCAACCGTGGGCTGAACAGGGCCGCCGCCAGCAGCAAGTAGCGCAGGGTGCCATCGGAAAGCTCCGTGGCCTCCAGCGGCCTCAGCAATCCCGGTTGATGCAGCTGCAGTTGAAACAGGGGCACGCTGGTGTCCACCGTCAGGTGGCAACCGGGGAAGGCATCGGCGATGGCGGCCTGGAATGCGTCAGCGTCGCCGATCTCCAGAATCGTCTGCACAGCCGCCGCCAGGTCGCCACCATCGGCGGCCAGCGAAGGCGTGCGCGTGGCGATGCGACCGCTGCGGGCCGGGGCCTGCCGGTCGGTGCGGAAGCTGTCGTAAAAACGCCAGCTCAGGATCGTGCGCCGCAGCTGAAACACCTCAGGGGCTTCGAGGGGATCGGAGGCCGCGGTGAACAGGCTCTCGTGGGGCGAGACCTCCAGGGCGATGGGCACCGTTCGGCCCCCTTCCCCGCAGCGCTCCACCACCGCACCGGTGCGCTGCACCAGCAGGCTGCGGGGATGGAAAGGGCCGCCGGCCCAGATCCATTCCCGCTTGATCTGCGGATCCAGCACGAAGGCACTGGTCTGGTCGTCGGCGCCATAGCCCAGCTCGATGGCATAGGAGAGCGTTTCGCCGGCGATGCCCAGCCGCAGCCGCGCCGCCTCCCGCCTGCCGCTGCTGCCCTGCACCGGCTGCTCACCGCGGCGCATCGCCGAGGAGGTGCGCTCCGGCCCGGCCCAGAACACCGCCGGCAGGCCCCCCTCAGCGGCAAGGGCGGCCACCAGATCCCCGCGGGCGGCGGCGCTCATCAACCCCAGGGAGCGATACAGGTTGCTCTTGCCGCAGCCGTTAGCGCCGCACACCAGGGTGAGACCCCCATGGGGCTGACCCCCCAGCGGCGAGACTCCCAAGGGAAGGGTTAGCTGCTGCAGGGAGCGGTAGCCCGCCACCGCCAGATGGGTGAGCGAACCAGCCGTTCCGCTGGATGTGGTGGGCTCTCGCGACACGGCCTTTACGGCTGACTGAGGATCCTGCTGCCGTTCTCGAGCATCAGGCGGGCATAACGAGCCGCCAGATCAGAGAGCAGTTGCTGCCATTGCGCCGCTGAACGGGGCAGTGGCTCGATCACGCTGAACGTGGCCACCGGCAACAGCGCCTGGGAGCGGCCAACCCGAGGGCTCAGGCCAAGGGTGATGGCCACCAGACCCTTGTCGGCGTGGGCATCGAGCAGCAGGTAGGTGGTCCAGCGCTGATCGGGGAAACCCTGGTCGTAGGCGGCCGGCAAGCCGTTGTTGAAGATCCTGCGCAGCTCACTCGCGGAAAAGCTGGTGCCGTTCTGCCGGTATTGGAGGTCGTAGGCCCGGGCGGGAAGCGCCAGGGCTGCACCGATCAGAACGAACGCCGCCAAGCGGCTGAACAGAGATCCAGCGCCGGCCAATGCCCCCCTCAAGCCGAAGCTCATCAGAACTTGAGCACGCTGGTGGGCTGCAGGATGAAGCCCGCCTCACCGGCCTTGAGCTTGTAGCAGATCTGCCGTTGGCCGCCTGTGGCCTTGGCATTGCTATCGCCCGACTTGTAGATCGGGAAGCGGCGCGCCAGGCAGCTCTCCACCACCTGGAACTGGTCGTGGCCCTGGTAGCCCTGGGCGTTGGCACCCGTGAGTTCCGGCAGGGTGATCGGGGAGAGTTCGGCGCCTTTGCTCACGGCGTAGCCCACCACTTCGCCGTAGCTGCCGCTGCCAGCACCCTGCACGAACACGTAGATCTCGGGCATGCCGTTGTTATTGAGGTCGGCCACCTCGGCCCCCACCACCTGGCCATTCACCGTCTGGCGAATCGGCTTGATCGGCGGCTTGGCGCCCGTGGTGGTAATCGTGAGCTGCTGCTGGGAGCCCTCACCACTGCTGTGCACCTGGAAGCTGATGCCCTGCAGGTTCAGGGTTTTGTGGAAGCCAGCGCCGGCCCAGGCCGTGCTGGGGAGGGCGCCGACCAGGAGCAGGGCGGCGGCGGTGAACTGGGGAAACAGGCGCTTCAAGGAGAGAGGTGCTGGGCAGGTCTTCAGGATGGCGGGGAGAATCCCGAGTGTCGATCGGCTGGTGGGAAACGTCGCCCAATCGCCTGCTGTGCCATCACCCGTTCCTCCCGCCTCTGGCTGAACACCCGCGAGCAGAACGGTGAGCAGCAGCAGGAAGAAGGGCTCGCGGAGCACCCCTTGGCTTGGGACTGCCGCACCAATCGACAGCCCCCCCCGCAGGTTGCGAGGGCCGAGTTTAGAGATCACATGCCCAGCTTGAACTCAGTAATCGTGCCCTTGCCATTGACATTGCAATCGCCGCTGATCTTCTTGCCGCGGATTTCCCAGTTGTAGCTGATACCACGCTTCTTGATATCTGCGCTGCTGGTCGTGCCGTCGTGAATGCTCTGCTTCTCGGTGGCGCCAATGTTCACAAGGGCATCGGACATGGGCACATCGAAGGCCAACGGGGCAGCGGCATCCCATCCCAGACGGGGATGATCAGGCTTTCGCTTCAGCCGCCTGGAAGCGGCGGTTCACCTCGTTCCAGTTCAGCAGGGGCCACCAGGCCTGGATGTAATCCGGCCGGCGGTTCTGGTACTTGAGGTAGTAGGCGTGCTCCCACACGTCGAGGCCCAGTAGCGGCGTGCCCCGCTCGAGGCCAGCCAGATCCATCAGCGGGTTGTCCTGGTTGGCGGTGCTTGTGATGGCCAGGCTGCCATCGGGACGGCGGATCAGCCACGCCCAGCCGGAGCCAAAGCGGGCCGCCGCCGTCTGGCTGAACTGCTGTTGGAGAGCCTCCAGCGACCCGAAGCTGCCGTTGATCGCCGCCAGCAGCTCGGGGGAAGGGGAGCCCCCCTGGCCCAACGGTGCCATCACCGCCCAGAACTGGCTGTGGTTCCAGTGGCCGCCGCCGTTGTTGCGCACCGCCTCAGGAAAGCGCGAAATCCTGCCCTGCAAGGCCTCCAGGCTGAGGTCAGCCAGCTCCGGGTTGGCCTTGATCTGGGCGTTGAGGTTGGCCACGTAGGCGCCGTGGTGGCGGTCGTGGTGGATGGTCATCGTGGCGGCATCGATGGCCGGCTCTAGGGCACCGGCGGCGTAGGGCAGCGGCGGCAGGGCGAAATCAGCCCAGGCGGGCAGGGCGGTGCCCAGCAGCAGGATCAGGGCCGCCGCAATGCTCAGTAGACGACGGGAGCGGAACGACAAGGGAATCGGGAATCAAAAAGCGGGCGGCGGGAATCGAACCCGCATCATCAGCTTGGAAGGCTGAGGTTTTACCACTAAACTACGCCCGCACAACTAACCAAACTGGCTAATTATTGGCCCCAGGAGATGAACCAGATCGGCAAATGTTTGCCGCTGATTTCCTGAAGGATGGTCTGGCCACCAAGCTGAGGCAAAGCCATCAGCCGGCTTGGTCAACCTGGCTATCGGCCACCAGGCTGGTCCATTATGGCTTACCCAAGGCCACCGCCTTTGAGCCCCTCCCCAGCGCCGGCCAGCGACAGCCCCCCCTCCACGCTGCGGCCCACCGACCCCGACCTGCTGCCCAAGGCCCAGCGACGCCGCCTGCTCCTGTCCTACGGCCTGGGTGACGCCGGGACCGGCATGGCCGCCTCCCTGATCGGCTTCTATCTGTTCATCTTTTACACCTCGGCCGCCGGGCTGCCGGCCTGGATGGCGGGTCTGGTGCTGATGGTCGCCCGGCTCTGGGATGCCTTCAACGACCCGATCGTGGGTTGGCTCAGTGATCACACCCGTACCCGCTGGGGCCCGCGCCTGCCCTGGATCTTCGTCAGCGCCGTGCCCCTCGGGGCTGCGATGGCGGCGATGTGGTGGCTGCCCCCCGGCGGGATCTGGGTGAAGTTCTGGGTGTTTGTGGCGATCTCTGTGGTTGCCAACAGCCTCTACACGTGCGTGAACCTGCCCTATTCGGCCCTGCCGGCCGAGCTCACCGAGAGCATTACCCTGCGCACCCAGCTCAACACCAGCCGCTTCACCGGCTCGATCATCGCCAGCCTGATCGGCATCGTGCTCGGCGGCCTCCTGTTGAAGGACCACCACATCGCCGGCAACTACCTGCGACTCGGCCTTCTTTCCGGCTCCGTGATCGCCGTCTGCACCCTGCTGTGCGCCTGGGGGATCGCCCCGGCCGCTCGCCTGGCCACCCAACCCCAAGTGGAAAGCGGCTCCACCCGCCGCCAGCTCCGCCGCGTGCGCAGCAATGGACGCTTCCTGATGGTGCTGGGCCTCTACCTGATGCTCTGGTGCGCCCTGCAGATCATGCAGACCGCCGCCCTGATCTACCTGCCGGTGGTGATGCGGCTGCCGGAGAGCTGGAGCAACTGGATCCTGCTGCCCTTCCAGATCATGACCCTGGTTGGCCTGCAGATCTGGACCCGGGTGGCGGCGGTGCGGGGGCGGGTGCAGGCCCTGCACTGGGGCACCTGGCTGTGGATCGCCGGCTGCCTGGCGGCGATGTTGATGCTGCCCCTCGATGCGGCGGTGGCCCCTACAGGCTCGGTGGGCAACCTGGTGCGGCTCGTGCTGCTGATCGCCGCCATCCTGCTGGTGGGTCTCGGCGCCTCGACCGCCTACCTGATTCCCTGGTCGCTGCTGCCCGATGCCATTGATGCCGACCCCGAGAAGCCGGCCGGCCTGTTCAGCGCCTGGATGGTGCTGGGCCAGAAGATCTGCATCAGCGTGGCCCTGTTCCTGTTCGGCAACCTGATGAGCCTCAGCGGCTACCAGGCCTCCCGCGGGATTCTTCAGCCCGATTCAGCCCTGGTGGCGATCCGGCTCTGCATGGGCCTGATTCCAGCGGTGCTGGTAGTGCTCGGACTGGTGATCATGCGCCGCTGGCCGGATCGGGGGCTGCACCTGCAGGCCCAGAGTCGATGAAACTGGCGTGGAGCCTCGGCCGCAGGGCGATGCGCATCCGTCAGGCCACCACGCCGCCGGAGGTCCCCCAGGAGGCCTCCGCCCCCCAAGCAGCGGCTGGTGGCAACCGGGCGGGCCGGGCAGCCGCCGCCCGGTCACGCCAGTTGGCCGCCAGCCTGCAGAGCCGCAAGATGCCCCGCTGGCTGAGGCGCCTCGGGGCGAGCCTGATGATCGGGGGCCAGGCGGTGAGCGCCATCGCCCGGCTGCGCATCGGTCGCCAGGACCTGATCCAGGAGCTGCTGGAGGCTGGCCCCGGCAGCTTCCTGATCGTGCTGGTCACGGCCCTGGCAGCCGGCACCGTGTTCAACATCCAGGTGGCGGCTGAACTCTCCAAGCAGGGCGCCAACGCCGCCATCGGCGGCCTGCTGGCCCTGGGCCTCGCCAGGGAAATCGCCCCCCTGCTCACGGCCACCCTGCTCACGGGAAAGGTGGCCACGGCCTACGCGGCGCAGCTGGGCACGATGAAGGTCACCGAACAGATCGATGCCATCACCATGCTCCGCACCGACCCGGTGGAGTACCTGGTGGTGCCGAGGGTGCTGGCGTTGGTGATCATGGCGCCGGTGCAGTGCCTGGTGTTCTTCCTGCTGGCTATCTGGTCGGGACAGGTGAGCAGCACCCTGCTCTACGGCCTGCCGCCGGCGGTGTTCTGGAACTCGGTGCGGACCTGGATGGAACCCAGCGACGTGCCCTCGATGCTGATCAAGGCCCTGGTGTTCGGCCTGCTGATCTCCGTGCTGGCCTGCGGCTGGGGGCTCACCACCCGGGGCGGGCCGAAGGAGGTGGGATCCAGCACCACCGGGGCGGTGGTGATGATCCTGATGGCCGTGGCCCTGATGGATGTGGTGCTCACCCAGATCCTCTTCGGGGTCTGATCCAGGCCAGCATGCGACTCTGATTCGCTCCTGGGAAGGCAAGCTGGTTCAATGACCAGTCCCACCAACAGCACCGACCCGTCCGGGTCGTCCAGCGCCGCCGAAGACGGCTCCCCAGGGAGTGTGAGCCTGGCCCCGAGCTTCGTTGTGCCCCTGGGCGTGAGCCTGCTCGGGGCCCTCTGCCTGCCGCTGCAGCCCAGTTGGGGTGGCTTCCGCTGGCTGGCGCTGGTGCTGGTGCTGTTCGGTGGCTTCCTGCTCCTGCAGGCCCGCCTGCTGCGGCTGGAATTCAACGATGAGGCCCTGTTGGTGTGGCGGGGAGACACGGAAATCCGCCGCTTCCCCTATGCCACCTGGCTGAGCTGGCGGGTGTTCTGGCCGGGGCTGCCGGTGTTGTTGTATTTCCGTGAGGAGCGCAGCATCCATCTGCTGCCGGTGCTATTCGACCCGGCCGGTCTCAAGGAGCAGCTGGAGCGGCACCTGGCCCATCTGGCCCCCACCCCAGCCCCATGACCCCCTTCCCCGACAGCGACCCCGCCGCGGGCGCCCTCCCCGAAGCCCATGGCGGCCCCCCGGACGCATCGGGGGCTCGCCAGGAGACCGGTGCCGCCAGCCCGGGGCCGGCAACGTCGCCGCCTTCGGAGCAACCCGGGGGCACGCCCCATCCCCCGACCACTGCGACTGGGTCGGGGGATGGGGCCGCCAGCCTGCTGGAGTTGGCCCTCACCGAGCTGCAGGGGCGCCGCGCCGGCTTGCTGGCCGAGATTGCCGGCCTCGAGCAGCAGCGGGATCGCATCCGCCAGGAGATCGGTGCCCATGCGATCGGCCAGTCGGAACTGATCGCCAACCGGGTGAAGGGCTTCCAGTCGTACCTGGTGGGGGCTCTTCAGGATCTCGCGGCGGCGGCGGAGCAGGCCGAGCTGGTGGTGGCTCCGGTGGTGGTGCAGCCTTCCCCCCTCGACCAGGCGGCGTCGGCTGCGGAGGCCGTGGCGGCGCCCGCCGTGGCAGGGCAGTTCAGCCAGGACGAAGACCTGATCCGCGGGGCCCTGGCCCGCTACGGCGGCCAGCCCGACTTCTACGCCGATCCCTGGAAGCTGCGACGCACCCTGGAACCGGCCGGTGCCGCCCTGCTGGAGGAATGGTTCCTGAACCAGGGCGGCCGCGGAGCCCAGCCCAGCGGCGGCAGCCGCAACCGCAACGTGCTGGTGGCGGCGGCGGCGATCGCCGTGCTCGGGGAGCTCTACGGCGACCGCTTCCAGACCCTGGTGCTCGCCGGCCAACCGGAACGGCTGGGGGAATGGCGTCGGGGCCTGCAGGATTGCCTCGGCCTGGGGCGGGAGGATTTCGGCCCCACCAGCGGCATCGTGCTGTTTGAGCGGGCCGAGGCCCTGATCGAGCGGGCCGACCGGCTGGAAGAACGGGGGGAACTGCCCTTCATCGTGGTGGATGCGGGCGAGGCCGCCGTGGCCGTGCCAGTGCTGCAGTTCCCCCTCTGGCTGGCCTTTGCCGCCACCCCCGGGGAGATCGCCAGCGAGGAGGATCTCTACTGATGCCGCTGCGCCCCTGATGCCCCCGCTGCCCCCCCTGGCCCTGCTGCTCACGGGCTACCTGCTCGGATCCATCCCCAGCGGCTGGCTGGCCGCCCGCTGGCTGGCCGGCGTGGATATCCGCCAGGAAGGCTCCGGATCCACCGGTGCCACCAACGTGCTGCGGGTGGTGGGCAAGGGACCGGCCCTGGCGGTGTTCCTGGTGGATGTGTTCAAGGGCACCGCGGCGGTGCTGCTCGCCAAGGCGGTGCTGCAACCGCTAGGGGGCGGCCCCGGGAGCTGGGGGGTGGACAGCTGGGTGGTGGCCGCCGGACTCGCGGCCCTGGCGGGCCACATCTGGCCGGTGTGGCTCGGCTGGCGGGGCGGCAAGGCCGTGGCCACGGGTCTGGGAATGCTGCTGGGCCTGGCCTGGCCGGTGGGCCTGGCCAGCTTCGGGATCTTTCTCACCGTGCTGAGCCTGAGCCGCATCGTGTCGCTCTCGAGCGTGGTGGCGGCCCTCTCGCTGCCCCTGCTGATGCTGGGCTGGTTCGGCAACGGCGGCCTGCGGCCCGCCTACCTCGCCCTGGCGGTGATCACCACGCTGCTGGTGGTGTGGCGGCACCGCGCCAATCTGCAACGGCTGCTGGAGGGCACGGAGCCGCGCCTGGGGCAGGCCAAGGGCAATCCCAGCTAAGCGAGCTCCCGGCTGCGGGCGGCGGCGGCCAGCACCGCCTCGATCAGGGCCGACCGCAGTCCGGCCCTCTCCAGCTCCCGCAGGCCAGCGATCGTGGTGCCGCCAGGGCTGCTCACCATGTCCTTGAGCTGGCCGGGATGGAGCTCCCGCTCGTGCAGCAGGGCCGCGGTACCCGCCAGGGTGCGGTGGGCCAGGTGCTGGGCCTGCAGCCGCGGCAGGCCCGCCGCCACCGCCCCATCGGCCAGGGCCTCGGCCACCAGGGCCACGAAGGCCGGACCGGAGGAGGTGAGGGCCAGGAAGGCATCGAGCTGGCCCTCGGGAAGCTCCACCACCTCCCCCACCCGGGCGAACAGGCCCCGCACCCACTCCCGGCGCCGGGGGGCAACCCCCTGGCCCCAGGCCAGGCCGGTGAGCCCGGAGCGCACCAGGCAAGGGGTGTTGGGCACCGCCCGCACGCAGACCCACCCAGGGAAAAGGGCTTCCAGGCGCTCCAGCCGGACCCCCGCCAGCACTGAGAGGAGCAGGGGAGGCTCCGGGTGGGCGGCGGCAGGAAACGATGCGTCGGCAGAAGCCGGGCTGGCGGCGGAGGCGGCCACCGCCTCCAGCTGCTGGGGCTTCACGGCCAGCAGCACCGTGGAGCAGCCCCAGGCTGCCTCGGGATTGGTGCTCACCGCCAAACCATGGGCCTCGGCCAGGTGGCGGGCGGAGGTCTCGCTCGCCACGGCGGCCCGCACGGCCCCGGGGGCGATCACCCCATCGCTGATCAGAGGAAGCAGCAAGGCTTGGGCCATGCGCCCCAGGCCCACGATGCCGAAGGAGCCCGGCGCCGAAGCTTCGCCCGCAAGGGTCGGCGCCCCGCCGTCAGCCCAGGGCATCCGACCGGCCCCAGGCGGGGCTGGGGGCCGCGTCCTGGGAGTCGGCGGCGGCCGGCCGGCTCGGCACCACGGTGGGGGAGGCGGACTCCTCGCTGCCGGCGGTGGTCACGGTGACGCAGCTGGGGGCGAACAGGAAGATGCTCTCGCCCACCCGCTCTTGGTGGCCATCGATGGCGAAGGTGCCACCCGCCACGAAATCCACCGCCCGCTGGGCCTGATCGGGCTCCATCATCGTGAGGTTGAGGATCACGGTCTTGCGTTCCCGCAGGGCCTGGATCGCCCGGGGCATCTCATCGAAGCTGCGGGGCTCCATCAGATACACCTCGGCCACCGCGGTGGAGATGCCGGGCATGCCGATCACATTGGTGCCGGCGAAGGGATCGTCGATGCCGAAGTCGGTGTTCAGCGCCAGGGCACTGGAGCTGCGCATCCCCGTGGAGGCGGAGGCAGGGGCCGATGCGGCCATCTCCCCGGGGTCGTAATCCAGTTCGTCGTCATAGTCGCCATCGAGGTAGTCATCACCGGAGACGACGGCACGCAGGCGGGAGAACAACGACACGGATGGAGGCCTCTGGGTGGATGCTCGGATCCTGAATAGCGTCCCATATCAGTGAAGGCAAGGGCTTGTTGGGCGCTGCTGGCTCCGTCCGCCCCCACTGCGGAGGTCTTCAGCCGGGGCGCAGACCGAACAGGGCGCCTCCCAAGCGCAACCAGGTGCTGCCAGCCATCACGGCTTCGGGCCAGTCCTGGCTCATCCCCATCGAGCGTTCCCGCAGGCCGAGACCGTCGGCGAGGGCGGCACAGTCGCGGAACAACGCCAGCCGGGCGGCCGCATCCAGGCCCATGGGAGCGATGGTCATCAATCCCACGAGCCGCAGGGGCTTCAGATCGACCAGCCGGGGCCAGAGCTGCTGGAGTTCCTCGGCGCTGAGGCCGCCCTTGGCCGGATCCGGCCGCAGTTTCACCTGCAGCAGCACCGCCGGCGCCAGGCCCTCTTCGGCCGCGATCCGGGCCATCCGTTCCGCCAGCTCCAGGCTGTCGAGGGAGTGGATGGTGCCGAAATGGCGAAGCACTCCGCGCACCTTGTTGGCCTGAAGCCGGCCGATGAAATGCCAATCGAGCGCGCCCAGATCGGCCAGGGCCTCCTGCTTGGCGATCGCCTCCTGCAGCCGGCTTTCGGCGAAGCTGCGCTGGCCGAGAGCCACGGCGCGGCGGATGGCCTCGACCGGCTGCCCCTTGCTCACCGCCAGGATCCGGGCACTGGCCGGCAGCCGCCGCCGCAGCTCCGGCAGGGCGGCCTCGAGGCCCGCAGGCAGGGGGAGCGCCAGAGCGGCGGGCGGGCCGGCGGCCTGCAGGAGACCCGCCGCAGCGGGGTCAGCGGGGACCGGGCCTCGGTCTTCCGCCCCGCCCTCGGAAGGCGGTGGCTCCACGGGAGTCACAGGCGGCGCTTCAGAGGAAGGTCTGATCAAACAGCTGACGCCAGCGGCCGTGCTCTTCAGGACCATTGCGGCGGGACCGGGCCAGATTCTGTTCGGCGTGGTGGCGCGCATCCATCAGCGGAATCACCTCAAAGCTGGCGCCCCGGCTCTGGAGTGTGACCAGAAAGAAGATGCGCTGGGCATAGAGGGTCGCATAGAGATCACGACCTTCGGCCACAGGTGCGACCCGGTAGAGCATCCCGAAGGTGGGGTGGTTGAGATAACGCTCAGCGCTCACGTGGCCTTCAGGGCTGGAGCCATTAAAGGGCACCGGGTGATGCCATCCTTGCCGCCATCTCCCGCATCAGGAGCCACCCAAACGCCAGCGCAGCAGCAGCAGAGCCCCCAGGGCCAACCAACCCAACCTGCTGGGCCACAAAGACCCGCTGGGCACGCGATGCAGCGCATCCGGCGCAATCCAGCGCCCACCTCGGGCCATCAGAGCTTCGGCGCCCTGTTCGGAACGCAACAGAATATTGGCGAGCAGGCGTTCCCCCACGGCCAGCACCAGGCCTAGGGCGCCCTTCCAGCCCAGTCCCTTCAGGGTCACGGCGCGGGTGGCGAGGGAGCGCAGCAGGTTCTGCAATTCCTCCTGCACCAGGGGCAGGAAACGTAACGACAGCAGCAGGGTGAAACCCAGGCGCTCCATCGGCAGGCCGAGAGCGCCGAGGGGCCGGAGCCACCAGCTGATCGCCCAGGCCAGCTCCTCCGGGGTGGTGGAGAGCAGCAGCAGATTGGCGCTTTGGATCAGGGTCACCAGCAGGGTCGAGCTGTTGATCCCGAGTTCCGCCGAGCGGCGGGTCACCACCAGCGGGCCGAAGGGCACGGGCCCCAGCTGCACCGGCCCCCAGCGCAGCAGCTCCCAAGCCACGCCGCTGCGCTCCGGCGGTGCCCCGGATCCAGGCTGGGTCGGCGGTTCCAGCCGCAGCTCCTCGGGGGGCCGCTGCAGGGTGGCCCGGCCGGTGCCGCCCGCAGGCAGCAGGGTCGTGAGCAGTCCCACGAGCACGGCCAGCACGAGCAGGAGCGGCAGGGTGCGCCGCCAGATCCGCAGGGGCAGACCACTCACCAGGGTGAGCAGAAGCAGCAGACCCACCAGAGCGACCCGCCAGAGGGGGCCGGCCAGAATCGGCGTCACCAAGAAGGCCACGGTCCAGGCCAGCTTGAGCCGCGGATCGATCCGCTTCAGCCAGCTGCCGCGGCCAGGGCCGCCGTCATCCACGTACTGGCCGATCGGAAGCTGGCGCAGCCAGTCCATTCAGCGACCGCGATTGGTGGAACGGGCTAGCTCCTTTTCGGCATCGCGCTGTTGCTTGCCGCGCCAGAAGAGGCGGATGGGCGACCCCTCGAAACCGAGGCCCTCGCGAATCTGCCGTTCCACGTAGCGCCGGTAGGTTTCGCCGAACAGCTTGGGATCATTCACGAACAGCGTGAAGCTGGGGGGCCGGGTGGCCACCTGGGTGCCGTAATAGATGCGTCCCTGCCGACCCCCGCGGGTGGTGGGCGGCGAGCGCCAGCGGAGGGCCTCCTCCAGCACCTCATTCACCACCGAGGTGGTGACGCGGCGGCGGTGCTGCTCCACGGCCATCTTGGCCAGGGGGAAGATCGCCGTGACCCGCTGGCCGGAGAGGGCCGAGGTGAACAGCATCGGGGCCCAGTCGAGGAAATAGAGCTTGGCGCGCAGCTCCTTCTCCATCGCCGGCAGGGTGTGGCTGTCCTTCTCAATTGCATCCCATTTATTCACCACCACCACGCAGGCGCGGCCGTCCTCCTCGATCCGCCCCGCCAGGCGCTGGTCCTGCTCGGTGACCCCATCGAGGGCATCAATCACGAGCACGCAGACATCGGAGCGTTCGATCGCCTTAAAACTGCGGTTGATGCCGAAGTACTCCGGCCCGTAATCCACGCTGCGGCGACGACGGATGCCAGCCGTATCGAGCAGCTTCCAAGTGAGGCCCTCCCGATCAATCGTGGTGTCGATCGTGTCGCGGGTGGTGCCGCGGATCGGGCTCACGATGGCCCGATTCTCACCGCAGATGGCATTGAGCAGGCTGGATTTGCCCACGTTGGGCCGGCCGATGATCGCCAGCTGGACCGGCTCCTCGCCCTCCTCCTCCGTGGTGGCTGGCAGGAAGCTGATCACCCGGTCGAGCAGGTCGCCGGTGCCGGCGCCATGGATGGCCGAGATCGGGTGGGGTTCACCGAGGCCCAGGCCCCAGAATTCCGCCGCCATCGAAAGGCCCTGGTCGGGCGATTCACACTTGTTCACCGCCAGCAGCACGGGCACCCCCTGACCCCGCAGCCATTCGGCGATCGACTGGTCGGCCGCCATCAGCCCCTGCTGGCCATCCACGATCACCACCGCCACGGCCGCTTCGGCCAAGGCGAGGTTGGCCTGCTCGCGGATCTCCGGCAGGAATTCGCTGTCGTCGTTAAACACCAGACCGCCGGTGTCGACCACCCGGAAGGTGCGGTCGGCCCAGAAGCCTTCCTGGTAGGTACGGTCGCGGGTGACACCGGGCTGGTCGTGCACGATCGCCTCGCGGCTCTGGCAGAGGCGGTTGACCAGGGTGGACTTGCCCACGTTCGGGCGCCCGATAATGGCGACCACAGGCAGCGGCACGGACTTATTCCTTCAATTCGTTCATCACCACGACCTTACCGCGCACGGGGGCGAGTGCACTTCGCGGGGGATGTGCCGCAGAGTCCCGCTACACCCCCGCCGGATGTTGAGGCTGGAGGAGCCCGCCGCGGCCTTGGGCCTGGGATGGTCGAGCTGATCGCCAGCCTGCTGATCGACCTTTCGGAGCAGAAGCTCTACGCCTACAACCCCCAGCACCACGTGGTGCGCACCATGCCGGTGAGCAGCGGCCGCAGCAGCTCGCCCACCCCGATCGGCAGCAGCAGGGTGCTCAGCAAGTTCGCCAGCGTCACGATGCGGGGGCAGGGCTACGTGACCCCAGGGGTTCCCTGGGTGCTCTGCATCAACCCGGAGGCCACCGTGTGCCTGCACGGGGCACCATGGCAGGAGCGGGCGGGCGAACGCTTCGGGGTGCCCCGCAGCCACGGCTGTGTGCGGCTCCCCACCCAGCAGGCCCGCTGGCTGTACGAGCACACGCCCCTGGGCACACCCGTCACGATCCGGCCCTGAGGCCCCTCACCCCACCGGCGCATCACCGGGATGGCCCTGGACCGGATCCGCCGGGGGGTCCAGCAGGGGCGGCAAGGGGCCGGTGTCCGGCAGGGACTCGCCCCGCTCGGCCAGGTGGGCCAGCAGCCAGTTCACGGCCGTGGCGCGGCGGGTGCGGCGGGGGTATAGCTCGCCGATGCGGTATCCGGCAAATCCGAGCTGCTGCTTGAGCAGCTGCTTGTGCTCGGCGGGAATCGAGCGGGTGAGGCGCACGCTGGCGGGCCGGGTGGCGATCAGCTCGGGCGCCTCCGGGAAAGCCTCGGCCCACTCCGGCGGTGTGGCGGGTCCGGCGATCCAGGGCTCGGGGAGCTCGGCGGATGGTGCTGTCTGCGGCAGATAGCCCAGCCGCGGCCAAATCAGTGCGCACACAAAGCGATCACTGAGGCGGTCGGCGAGCACCGCCTCCAGCAACGCGCGGCTCAGGGGGAAGGGATCGGAGGGGGAGGGGGCGGAGGAAACCAAGGCCGCTCGCTGAGAGAGCTGGAGAATGGCTCCGATGATCGCCTCTCCTCACGCCGCCAGCCGCTCCGGCGAAGGTCCGGATGCCGGCCCACACCCCAGCGGCAGCGCCCCAACCGCCCAAGAGCAGGCCGCCGCACCGGCTGTCCCCACGCTGAGCCCACCCGTGTGGCCCGGCCCCCTGCGGCTGGCCGGCAACGGGATCGACCGCCAGCTTCCCTGCAGGGTGCTGCAGTCCCCCCTGGCCGGCGTGAGCGACCGGATCTTCCGCAACCTGGTGCGCCGCTGGGCTCCCGATGCCCTGCTGTTCACCGAGATGGTGAACGCCACGAGCCTGGAGCTGGGCCACGGGCGCGGCAAGGTGGAGGAGCTGGCCCAGGAGGCCGGGCCGATCGGGGTGCAACTGTTCGACCACCGTCTGGAGGCGATGGCGGAGGCCGCCCGCCGGGCCGAGGCCAGTGGCGCCTTCCTGATCGACATCAACATGGGCTGCCCGGTCCGCAAGATCGCCCGTAAGGGTGGCGGCAGCGGCCTGCTCCGCGATCCCGAGCTGGCGATGCGGATCGTGGCGGCGGTGGCAGAGGCCGTGCGGATTCCTGTCACGGTGAAGACCCGGCTGGGCTGGTGTGGCAGCAGCGCCGATCCGGTGGGCTTCGCCCTCAGCCTCCAGAACGCCGGCGCCCGGGCCCTCACCCTGCACGGCCGCACCCGCGAGCAGGGTTTTCAGGGCCAGGCCGACTGGGCCGCCATCGCCCGGGTGAAGCGGGCCCTCACCATTCCCCTGATCGCCAACGGGGATGTGCGGAGCCCGGAGGATGCCCTGCGCTGTCTGGCCCTCACCGGCGCCGATGGGGTGATGGTGGGCCGCGGCACCATGGGCGCCCCCTGGCTGGTGGGCCGCATCGATGCGGCGCTCCGGGGGCTGCCGGTGCCGCCCATCCCTACCGCGCCCGAACGCCTTGCCCTGGCGGCCGAGCAGCTCGAAGCCCTGCTCGAAGCCCGGGGGGAGAAAGGCCTGCTGATCGCCCGCAAGCACCTGGGCTGGACCTGCCAGGGGTTTGCGGGGGCGGCCGAGCTGCGCCACGGCCTGATGCGGGCCGGCACCCCGGAGGCAACCCGGGAGCTGCTGGCCCGGGCGGCGGACGGGCTCGGGAGGCACCGCCCCTGAGGCGCCCACAGGTGCCGTGATGCAGCGGCGATACCCGCTACCCCGTGCCGTGGAGGCTGCTGAACAACGCCGCCGGCTTCTCACCTCAGCCGGAACTACCGGCATGAGGAAGGGATTCCAGCTGTTGCTTCCCGCGGGTCATTCCGAGGCTCTGCACAGCATGAAATCGCAAATGGCATCGAATTGGCGGGCGTTCTCGAGCCTGTTCAGCCCCCTAGCGCTGGGCCAGGCCCACCAGATCGCGGCAGCCGGTGATCGCCTGCACCGCCAGCAGCACCGCCATCAGGAAAGCGGCCGTCACATGCAAGCGGCGCAGGGCGGGCCGGTGGGCAATCTCGGGAGCCGCCGCCATGGCGAACAGCAACAGACCGATCAGCAGCCAACCGGACCAGAAATGGGACTGCCAGAAGGCAGGCTGCAGCGGATGGTCACCCTGGCGCCACACCTCCGGCTCCAGCCCCACCAGCAGCAGGGCGCCCCAGCTCAGCAGGGCCGCGGCGGCCCGGCGACCCGGGCGTCGCAGCCGCCACAGGGCCCCACACCCCGCCAAGGCCATGCCCCCCAGAAGCAGGAGGCGCAGCAAGCGCCCCTGTCCCCCTGGGAAGGGGGTGCCAGCTTCCGCCTGGTGCAGAAACGACCACAGCAGGGCGATCAGCACGGCCACCACGGTGCCGGTGGTGACCCAGCGGCCGTGGTCGGTGTGTTCCACCGGCACCGTGGGGGGCAGGGGATTGATCTGGAGCCGCCGCTCCCGCACCAGAATCCCCAGCCGGATCGTGGCCCCCACCACGGGATACACGAACAGGATCATGAGCACCGGATGGAGCAGGGCCAACCAGTCGAGGGTGGTCATCGCATCCGGTCGGGAAACCCGGGGTGGCAAGAACCCCATGCAAGCACCGGCCCGGCAGGAGCAAACTCAGGGACGGGCCTTCTCCGCTTCCATCCAGACAGGCGTTGTCTCGGCTCGTAGGAGTTCCGTGGGCACAATCACATTCAATTGGATGGCAGAAGGCCAGGGATCGGGACTGACCAATTCCGGAACGCTGGGCCGGTTGCGCACAACCACACCAATCGCGATTAAAGAAGGGAACAATAGCGTAAAGCCGAAAGAAGCAAGCGCTACACGCAACTCCAGTCGACGTCGAGGCAGACCGTCGAGGGCGCCGAGAGATTTGGCATTTCGATACAACCAGGTTACAGCAAAATTGTTGATCGTTATCAGGCCAAAAAGCGCTAAAAACCAGATGTCAGTGAGCACCAGGTAGCTCACCGAAGGGCGAAAGACCCTGGAGGCGAAGTAAAGACTGATCGCCGAGAGGATCCCCGACGTGCCAAAGCGAGTGGCCGGGCTTGACTCCCGCCAGAAAAAGCCAAACCAGGTATTCACCACAATCACTCCCATCGGAATCAGCAACATCAAAAGCACGCTCAACAACAGGCGCCGGCGGGTATAGAAGGTATAATGATTTAAGACCTGATAGCCCTGCGCCGATCCCTGCTTGAGACCGCCGGGTCGATAAATTGTTTGATTCATTAAAGTGTCCCAGAACATCTCGCGCTGGGATGTGCCATAGCCGACGGCCCGTAATTCCAGGGTTGATTGCGGATTGCCCAGGGCTGGCACATAATTCACATCAAATAGTCGCGTTCTCAGCCCACCCTTGGACAGCAGACGATCGCCGCCTTTGCCAAGCAGGGCCGAAACCTGAAAAATCATCGGCACCACATGGGTGTCAAAAGGAAAAAACTAATACTTGGTGGAGACAACTGTTACGCTCTGCTCAAACCTTCCCTGCCAAAGCTTTCGGCCATTGCTGAGAGTCACCACGCTCTGCTGACCAAAGCTCACGGGTTCATAGTGTTCACGATTGAGCACCTTGAGGCGGTTGGGATCAAAGTCAGGACGAGCATCTGGGGACCAACTCATGAGCAATGCTCCACTGACCTGAAACTCATTAGGGCGGTTAATATCATCAGTGATGGAGTAAATTTCTATCGCGCAATCAATCTCCTGCCTTAGACGCTCTTGGCGCATCGCACTGACCTTTGCCTGCGATTCAGCGCGGGCGAGATTAAACGCCGGCATACTGGCCGGCGCGGCAACTGCGCCGGTCGATAGCAGCAGACTGATCAACAGGGAGAGGCGCTTCATTGGTTGATCTCATCGGCGGCATGGCGGCAGGGGCAGAGGGCGACCCATAGCCCCCGAGACGGCCGAGCCGTTCGGCCGCCGATTCCACGAAGCCGGTCTCACCGCTGATCTCCGGATTGGTGACCTGCCGCATGCGCCCATCGACGAACAGAATCAGCTCCGCCATGCCGCTGCGGCTGCGCAGACTCACCACTGAAACCTTGGCCTGTTCGCCCTCCAGTGTCATCTGGCCGTTGGCCACGGCGCTGGCCACGCTGTTGCGCGTGTCGTAGGCGAGGGAATACTTGCTGCGGTAGATCTCGTAGTTGGCCGTCTGGCCGAACAGCTGGCTGAAGGTCCAGGAGCTGTAGAGCACCAGCCCGGTGGTGATGCCGATGTTGATCAGCACCGGATGGGTCTTCTCCCAGCCCTGCTTGCTGATCATCGCCAGCGAGGCCAAAGCCAGGATGCCAGCGGCGGTGCTGAGCGAGAGGGTCGCGATGCGACCGGCGAAGAAGAAGGAGCCCACCCGGCAGGCCATCATCTGACCGCGGTGCAGCTCATTCAGCTGAAACTGAAGCCGCTGCTTCTGGCCCTCGCTAACCGGATCGGTGCCGCCCTGGGTGGGCAGCTGGGCAATGCTGCGGCTGAGACCCTCGGTGAAGGCAACCGTCTGGCCCGCATCCACCGTGCACATCTTGAAGTCGTCGGCATGGCTGCGCACGGCCCCGAACACCCCCCCGAGAACAGCAGCCCCAGGACCAACTGGGCGCCACAGAGGGCGCCATGGCCCAGCACCGTGGGCCGCACCGTTGGACGCGCCGGCTCACTGCCGGACACGACCAGATGGCGGTACCAGGGACCCGGCGGCTCGATCGGGCGAATGGCGGGCGGGGCCGCAGAAAGCCGGAGGGAGGCCCAGCCCTCCCCTCGGCCGTGGGGGCCGGCGGAGGGCTGCCATCGGTGCCTACATGCATGCTGCGGATCCGAGGCGGAGGCCCCGGTCGGGCGGGTTCTAGCGTCCACCCCCTGATTCGGCCAGGCCGGCGCTGATTCGGCCATGGCCCGGGCTGGCCGGTTCGCGGGGGCAGGCCAAGCCGGAGCGTCCTCAGGGCAACACCCCCGGCCATCCCTGGCGAATCAGCAGCAAGGAGAAATAGGGCATCTCCGCTGCGGCTACCGCAGCCGCCGGCGCCACCTCCTGGTCGGGCCAGCCAACGCGGCGGGCGAAGAGGGCCTCCCCCAGCAGCCCACGCCGCTCCAGCAGGGGCCGCACCCAGGCCCAGCGCTGGCCGAGCTTGAGCAGGGCCACCACCACGCTCTCCGCCGCGGCCTGATCCAGCAGCGCCTCCAGGAGAGCCGGCTCCTCGGGGGTGGGGCGGATCAGCAGGCCCTCCTGCTGCAGGGCCAGGGGCCAGGCGCCGGCGGCGGCCGCCGCGGCCACGGCACTGATGCCCGGGATCAGGCGCACCGGGCAAAGGGGATGGAAGCGGCGCAGGGCCAGCAGCACATAGCTGCTGGTAGCAAAGAGCGACACATCCCCCTCGCAGAGCAGCACCACCGACTGCCCGGCCGCCACCGCGGCCGCCAGACGATCGGCGGCCTCCCGCCAGGCCGCTCGGCGGGGCTCCGCCTCCGCCGTCATCGGGAAGAGCAGGGGCAGGCGCTCCTGGTGGGGGGCGATCCAGGGGGCCGCGATGCTGGCCGCCATGCCCCCATCACCGGGACGCGCCACCGGATAGGCCACCACCACCGCCGCGGCCAGGGCCCGCACCGCCGCCACCGTGAGCAGGTCCGGATCGCCTGGACCGACCCCCACCAGGGTGAGGCCGGCACCAACTGGGGTCGCGGGGGGGAACGGATGAGGAGAGGTCACGCGGGCCGGGGCTTCGGCCCTTTCTAGGCTGGGCCCTTCCCCTGGGGCCTGCGGCCTGCCCATCGATGACCAGCCTGGTGATCCACTCCACCGGTGGGGCGACCGATGCCACCATCAGCGCCACCCCCCCCGAACCCAGGCACCTGGAGGATCCCGCCCTGATCGGGGCGGAGCTGGCGGCGCGGGGCATCGGCTTCGAGCGCTGGCCCGCCCGCGTGGAGCTGGCGCACGATGCCACCCCGGACACGATCCTGGCGGCCTACGCCAGCGAGATCCGCCAGGTGCAGGCAACGGGCAACTACCCCACAGTGGATGCGATCCGGCTCACCCCGGAGCACCCGGATCGGGAGGCGCTGCGGCGCAAGTTCCTGGCGGAGCACACCCATCGCGAGGACGAGGTGCGCTTCTTCGTGGAGGGCCGCGGCCTGTTCTGCCTGCACATCGGCGAGGAGGTCCTGCAGGTGCTGTGCGAGCAGAACGATTTCCTGCGGGTACCGGCGGGGACCCGTCACTGGTTCGACATGGGGGCAGCGCCCCGCTTCACCGCGATCCGCTTCTTCGACAATCCCGAGGGCTGGGTGGCCCAGTTCACCGGCGATGGGATCGCCGACCGCTACCCACTCCTCGACTGAGCTCCCGCCCTGAGGTGGAATCATGCGCAGATCGAGCGGGGCTTGATCTCCACACCGTGGACGGTTCCGGTGAGGCAGACCTCAAAGGCGCGGCTGCCCTCATCCATCACCAGCAGGGTGGGACGATCCGGCCCGTCGCCCTCCATGTCGAGCAGGTCGCTGTAGTGCTCTCGCACCATCAGGAACAGGGCATCCTTCGCCGCGAAATACTGCTCCTGGGCCTGCTTGAGGGCGGCATCGCGCTCCATGCAGGTTCGAATCAGCTCAAGAATCTGATCCTTTCTTGCCATGGTGCGCGAAGGGCATAGGTTGGCCCATCATCAAAGCTGGAATCCCTGCAGGCAGCAACAGCAACGCCCGCCTCGGAGGTCCCACCGGGACGGGGATGAAGGGCCCTCAACTGTGCATGCGGGCTTCCCGATGGAGGCCAGCCAGCAGCTGCGCTTCCGCCGCGGCCAGCTCAACCAGTCGGGCCTCCACCCGGTCACGGGGGAAGCGGCGTTCGCACAGCAGCCAGTAGAGGCCGAAATGACGTGCCTCGCTGGTCAGCAGGTCGCCATAGAGCTCCTGCAGCTCCGCATCCGGGCAGTGGGCCGCCAGCAGTGCCATGCGTTCGTGGCTGCGGGCCTCGATCAGGCCCGCCACCAGGAAGCTGTCGAGCATGCGGTCGGGCTCTGATCGCCGAATCAGGGCGGTGAGAGCCGCGCCATAGGGGGGAGCGGCCAGGGGCCGCAGGGGAATGCCGCGTTGGGCCAGCAGGGCCTGAACCCGCTCAAAGTGCTCCAGCTCCTCCCGGGCCAGCGGGCTGAGCACCGCCGCCAGCTCCCCATCACCGGGGTAGCGGAACATCAGCTGCAGGGCCGCGCCGGCGGCTTTCCGCTCGCAATGGGCATGATCCAACAGCACCAGGTCGGGATGGGCCAGGGCCTGCGCCAGCCAGGCGGCGCCGCTCGGGGCAGCCAGCCAGCGCACCCGGGCCGCCACGCCAGCCACGGGGGGCTGCGGGCCCGGTTCCCCGGCAACCGGGCCCGCAGCCGTGGAGCCGATGGCCACCATCAACCCACCCCGCCTCGGGCCCGCAGATGGCCCACCAGGCCCTCAAGGGCAAGGCGGTAGCTGGCGGGGCCGAAGCCGCTCACCACCCCGATGGCCTTGTCGGCCAGATAGCTGTGGTGGCGAAAGGCTTCGCGGGCGTGCACGTTGCTCAGGTGGAGCTCCACAAAGGGGATGGACACCCCCAGCAGGGCATCGCGGATCGCCACCGAGGTGTGGGTGAAGGCCCCAGCATTGATCAGGATCCCCGCCACGGCCTCGCCGGATTCAGCGCCGCGGGCGGCCTGGATGCGGTCCACCAAGGCCCCCTCATGGTTGCTCTGGAAGCAGGCCAGCTCCACCTCGAGGGCGGTGGCCCGCTCCTGGAGATCCGCCTCGATGGCGGCGAGGGTGCTGGCGCCGTAGAGACCGGGCTCCCGAAGCCCCAACAGGTTCAGATTGGGGCCGTTGAGCAGCAGCAAGCGCATCGGGGCAACCTCGAGTGGCCCGCAGGCCAAAAGCGTCGCAAGGATCGTAAGAAGCCCCGCGAGCAGCCCTGCGCCTGGAGAACGGCCAGGGGGGCCTGATCGCCGGATGGTGGGCTGGTAAGGTCTTTGGGTGTGGTTCGGGTCGGTGCCCGAGTGGTTAATGGGGGCGGACTGTAAATCCGCTGGCTCTGCCTACGTTGGTTCAAATCCAACCCGGCCCACCTTCCACATGCCCTTGTAGCTCAGCGGTAGAGCACTCCCTTGGTAAGGGAGAGGTCACGAGTTCAA
>JBBASH010000030.1:0-39310 GCA_040399305.1 Cyanobium sp. | reverse complement strand
TGAGCACCTTCTCGTCCACAACGATCGTGTGACCGGCGTTGTTGCCGCCCTGGTAGCGCACCACCACATCGGCGGAACGACTCAGCAGATCGGTGATCTTGCCCTTCCCTTCGTCGCCCCACTGCGCACCGATGACGACAACGTTGGCCAAGGACACAGCGGCCCGAAGCCGCTTGGAAGCACAACCAGAAAGGTTCTCAGATCAACGGCCCCTACGTCAAAAAACTGGGGGATCCGTTGCTTGGATCCCCCAGGGGCGCGCCAAGCCTCAGGCGCCGCGGACCACGCTGGTGGAAGCCCGCTGGAGTTCCTTCTCGAGGCGGCTGCGCAGCGCATCCGGCAGGGGACGGTTGGCGTAATTCGCGTAGTGGCCCGCCAGGGAGTTCAGGGCGGTCTGCATGGTGGTGAAGGACCCCAGGCCGTTCACGTCACGGCGAGGCCGGTAGCGCGCCATGTAGTCGGTGATCAGGCTCCGGGCGTCGGTTTCCGCCTGGGCATGGGCCGGATCATCCTGGGGAATGGCAATGGTGGTCAGCAGGGTCTGGGCCACGCTCACCGTGTCGTCCACGTAGTTGCCGGTGAGGCCGCCTGCGTCGCCGGAGCAGGCGCTGAGGCTCAGGCAAACGCAGAGCCCTAGGGCAAGGAGGGGGCGCAGGGCGGTTGCCGTCATGGCGTCCACCAAGCGCCGGGCCCAGCTGCTAATCCGGGGCAGGAGGGCGGCCATGGATGCGTGTGCGAATGCGGATGATCCTACGGGCGAGCCCGTGGGGCCCAGCTGATCGGCCGGAGGTCAGGCCTCCACGCCACTATCCAGACCGGAGCGACCCGCCTGGATCACCTCCAGCAGCGCCTCGAGGGCCGCTTCGACGGCCAGATCGCGCCGTTGGCCGTCGTCACGGCACACCAGTTCAACCTGGCCATTGGCGGCGCCGCGACCCACCACAACGCGCCAAGGGATGCCGATCAGATCGGCATCCTTGAACTTCACGCCGGCGCGCTCATCGCGGTCGTCGAGAAGCGCATCGACCCCGGCGCTGCGCAGGCGTCCGTAGATCTCCTCGGCGAGGCTCACCTGCAGGGGATCCTGGGCGCTGGCGCTCACCACGATCACCTCGAAGGGGGCGATCGCCAGAGGCCAGCGGATGCCGTTGGCATCGTGGTTCTGCTCCACCGCCGCCTGGGCCAGCCGCGAAACCCCGATGCCGTAGCAGCCCATCCAGAGGCTCTCCTCGACGCCTTTGTCGTTGGTGAAGCGCGCCTCCATGGCATCGGAATACTTCCTGCCCAACTGGAAGATGTGGCCCACTTCGATGCCGCGGGCCGCCGCCAGGGTCTGGTTGGGGTTATGCAGGCAGCGATCACCGGGTTGGGCGGCCCGCAGATCCACCACCTCGGGGCGCAATCCCAGGCCGGCCCAGCCGGCACCAATTCGATGCTGATTCACCTGGTTGGCGCCGCACACGAAGGCCGGCAGGTCGGCGGCGGTGGGGTCGGTGAGGCGCAGGAAGTGTCTCGCCAGGCTGGGGGAAGGCGAACTGGAGGCAGTGGAGCCCGGCTTTTCCGTAACTGCATGGCTGCCGCTCGCCTGAGCGGTGGCGGCCAGTACGGCATCCCCCAGGTCCGGTCCTAGGTATCCCAGGGGGATGGCGGCCAGATCGATGGCCAGGCTCTCGCTGCGCCTCAGCTCAGCCACCAGCTCAGGGCTGAGCGGATCGATCCCCAGCAGAACGCCATGCTCGCCGGCCAATTTGGCGGAGACCGCGTTGGCCAGCTTCACCTCGTTGAGCTGCTGATCACCCCGCAGGCTGATCAGCAGGGGCTGGCGAAGACCATCCTCGAAGCGGGCAACCAGCAGCAGCACCTTCACGAGTTGGCTGGCCTCGAAACCATGGGCGCCCACCAGCTGCTCGATCGTGGTCTGGCCTGGGGTGGCCAGGAGCTCGCCGGCCCCCCCTGCCCGCAACCCTCCCGGCAGGTCCGCCGATTCGGGGGGCAGGGAAACCGCCCGCTCCTGGTTGGCGGCATAGCGTCCGTCGGCACTGGTGAGGATGAGGTCCTCGCCCGCGTCCGCAGTGACCATGAACTCCTGGCTGGCGGAGCCGCCGATCGCACCGCTGTCGGCTTCTACGGCCACGGCTTTCAGTCCGCAGCGGCGGAAGATGCGCCGATAGGCCCCGTCCATGGCGGCATAGGTCTGGCGCAGCGAGGCTTCGTCGGCGTGAAAGGAGTAGGCGTCCTTCATGATGAATTCGCGCCCCCGCATCAGCCCGAAGCGAGGGCGGATCTCATCGCGGAACTTGGTCTGAATCTGATAAAGATTCACCGGCAATTGCCGGTAGGAGCGCAACAGGTCCGCCGCTAGGGCCGTGATCACCTCTTCATGGGTGGGGCCGAGGCCCAGTTCCCTGCCTTGTCGATCCTGCAGGTGAAACATGATGCCCTCGCCGGCCGTGTAGCCGGCCCAGCGGCCGCTGCGTTGCCAGAGGTCGGCCGGCTGCAACTGCGGCAGCAGGGTTTCCAGGGCGCCCGTGGCATCCATCTCCTGCCGCACGATCGCGGAGATTTTCTGCAACACACGCCAAAGCAGGGGCAGGTAGGCGTAGATCCCTGACCCCAGTCTGCGGATGTAACCGGCCCTCAGTAGCAGCTTGTGGGAGGGAATTTCGGCTTCGGCCGGATCATCGCGCAACGTCACCAGCATCAGGCAGGAGACGCGCATGACCCAGGAATCACCAACCGGCGGGCGGAGGTTACCACCCCACCATGAGGGGCCCGGCGCGAAGGTTTCGCCGATAACCAATCCCTGTAAAAACCTCTGCTAGGGTCGCGAGCCACGATGGCAAAGCCTTTAGTAGCCCATGTTTTCCCAGCCCGGTGCTGCCCAAACTGGCCCCCAGGGGTCCCACGGGCAGCCGGCTGGCCAGGGTTATGGCCAACCCTCGGTTAGCGAGCTCAGCGCGGCCATGGCCGGAGCCTTCGCCGAAGACGCCGGCGCGGCCCCTGAGGATTCCCTGATCATGATCGAGGAAGTTCAGAAGTGCCTCAACCGGTCACGGGCCTCGGTGTATCGCTACACCAACACCGACCCCCGCAACCTCAACCCACCCTTTAACCCCCGCAAGCTCAACCCCGAATACCGCAGCGATCAGAAGGAGCCGCTTCTCTTTCATCCCAACGAGGTGGCTCGTTTTGCCCGCGATGTGCTGCGGATCAAGGAGGTGACGGTGGAGGTGCTCAACTCCCCGTCCACGGCCACCCAGCATCTTCTCGGTTCCATCCTTGAGGAGCTGCGGGGGATTCGCCAGCGGTTGGATGCGCTCGATGGGCTGCCCACCACCCACGTCACCCCCCGCCAACTGCACAACCAGTCCCGACCGGCTGCATGATCGGTTCTGGGGTGTCAGACTGAATTTCTCCTTATCACGGCATACCCCGCCGCTCCAGTGGTCCGCAGTCCCTGCGCGCCACCAAACCATGGATTCTGTCTCTAGCCGGCGCCGCGCGCGCCTTGTCCTCCTGCCCGATTCCCCGATCTCCGTCCCCTCCGAGTTACCAACACCCTCGGATGCCTCCGGAGATGGTGATGAGGATCCTCCCGGTCGGGACTCTTCCAGACGTTTCCGGAAGCTGTCTCCAGCGGCCCCAGCGCAGCCCTTGCGCCTGAGCCTCTCCAGCGGCGAAGAGCCAGCCGCAGCCATGAACCGGGTGGCGCTCACCGATCGTTTTTCGGGGAGCCAGCCGGACCCCAGCGAAGAGCTTGGCCAGGGGCTGGGCCAAGGACTCGGTTGGCTTGGTGGGGCGGCCATCGCCCTGCTCACGCTGCTAGTTCCCCTGACCAGCGTGGTTCTGGACCGCCAGGATCAACCGAGCGGCTTGCTCCTGCCTAGGGTGACGGACAGCGGCCAGCGGCATGGACCTCACAACCCTTCCGGCCTGTCCAGCGCCAGGGTTGGTGAATCTGTTGGTGGAGATTCCGGCAGGAAGCCGTAATAAATACCAGTTCGATCCCGCCACCGGTGTGATGGTTCTCGATCGGGTGCTGCACTCCTCGGTGCGCTATCCCTTCGACTACGGCTTCGTGCCTGGCACCCTGGCCGAGGATGGTGCCCCCCTTGATGGCATGGTGATCATGGATGAACCCACCTTCGCGGGGTGTCTGATTCGTGCCCGGCCGATCGGTTGTCTGGACCTGATCGATAGCGGCCATCGTGATGGCAAGTTGCTTTGCGTGCCCGTTGCCGATTCCCGCAAGGATGGGATCACGAGCATCGAACAGATTGCTCCCACCCAACTGGCCGACGTGAAGGAGTTTTTCCGCACGTACCGGAGCCTGGAGGGACGCACCATCACCATCCTCGGCTGGCTCGATCACGGGGCAGTGCCGGAGTTGCTGGCGCGGTGCCGGGCGGCGGCCGCCGCTGGGGTTTAGTCCCGGCGTTGCAGCAGGAAACCCTCCACATCCAGCGCCTGGTACACCGGGGCGGGATCACCGAAACCGGCGGCTTCCACCAGGGCTGTGAGCCTGGAGAGCCCGATCGGATGCAGGCCGCTGGTGAGGTCCGCCACCGGGGCCACCCTGGCGGCAGGATCCGCCCCTGGGATCGGCAGTGCCCCCGGATCCTCAGAGGTGGCGTCATCGGCGAGGCCACTGGCCCGCTGGAAGCCCAGACGGGCTTCGCGCAACTGCTGCTGGATCGGGGAGCGTTCCGGCTGCATCAGATCCACCAGGACCACCTGGCCGCCGGGCCGAAGACTGCGGGCCAGGGCGGTGAGAAAGGCCAGCTTGCTGCCATCGTCGGGAAGGGCCTGCAGCACCAGCACCGCCAAGGCGCCATCGAAGCGGGCCTGGGCTTCGAGGCTTTCCACGCTGGTCTGCTGCCAGTCGATGCCGGCTTGCCCCGCCAGCTTTCCGCGGGCCAGCTCCAGCATGGCGGCGGAGGGATCCAGGCCGGTGAGATGCCAGTCGGGACGTTGGGCGCGGGCCTCGAGCAACTCGGCTCCACTGCCGCAGCCCGCAACCAGCACGGAGGCGCCCTGGGCGGAAGCCAGGGGTGAGGCCGCCAGCAGGGCGACCCCTAGCCGGGCGAGGCTGGCGTAACCCGGAATCAGCCGGGTGACGATCTGTTCATAGCCAGTCTCCACACCCGTAGGGACACCGGACTCAACACCTCTCTCCTCCCCAGCCACGGGCCTCCAGCCTGACCAAGTCATCGTAGGCAGGTGCGCATCCACTCAACCTGAACCCCGTCCGCGAGACCACGCCATGGGGGATGGCCCAGGGGCCCGATCGCCAACACGCGATTGCGGAGCTGGGCCATCCGGTGGGTGGCTGGGCTGGGCGTGCCTTAAGTTGGGCGACGCCGTATCCCTCGAAGACCGTGCCCACCATCCGTTTTGACCAGGAAGGCCAGCAGGTGGGTTGCATCGAGGGCGCCAACCTGCGCAAGGCGGCCCTTGACGCCGGTATCAACCCCTACAAGGGCCTGAACAACTTCAACAACTGCGGTGGCCTCGGCCAGTGCGGCACCTGTGTGGTGGAAGTGCTCGAGGGGGCTCGCAATCTTTCCCCCCGCAGCGATGTGGAGGAGGTTTATCTCGCCGATCGTCCCGCCAGCTACCGCCTCAGCTGCCGCACCACCGTGAACGGGGACGTCACGGTCCGCACCCGTCCCTCCGAAGGGGTGGGCAAGGGCTCCAACAGCCTCGTGGGTGCCCTCAAGGCGCTGGTGGGTCGCGGCTGAGCCCGACCAGGCCCCTCCGCCTGAACCCATCACCGATTCCACCCCTCCCTTGGCCGGCAGCGTTCGCGTCTACTCCTACGGGCCCTGCGGAACCTGCCGCAAGGCTCTTGCCTGGCTTACGGAGCAGGGCATCAGTGCTGAGGTGCTTGATATCACCCACACGCCCCCATCCAGGCAGGAGCTTGAGCAGGCTCTGGCCCAGCTTGGATCGAGGGCCCGCCTGTTCAATACCAGTGGCCAGCGTTACCGGGCCCTGGGGGCCGCGCGGGTCGCGGCCATGGAGGATGGGGCTGCCCTCGATGCCCTGGCGGCCGATGGCATGCTGATCAAACGTCCCTTCCTGATCACGGCTCAGGGGATGATCGCCACCGGTTTCCGCCCCCAAGAGTGGCAGACCTTGTTCAAGCCCTCGGTGGCGGCGTGATCGTTTCCGGCGGCCTTTCCCCCTGCACGATGATCTGATCGAGCTCCTCGATCAGCACGCCCACGCCGGCACGACTGATCTGGCGGAGGTAGGTGCGCTTCACCTCTTCGATTAGGGCGCAGAGCAGAGCCTGGGAGCGCTCCAGGGCAGGGCCGTTTTCCAGGGCCATGGCCAGCTCCTCCCAGAAGCGATCCACGAAGCGCTGCAGCAGCACTAACTGTTCATCATCCCGTCGCCCTAGGCGTGTACCGGTGCTTCGGGTCAGGTCGAGCAGGCTGTCCACCACTCCCCCAGCCAGTTGGCGGCTGAAGCCCTTCTCCACCTCCAGCACCGGCTGGAGCTGGCGTAGGGGGGGGGGAACGATCGCGCTCTGAAGACTCTGCTGCAGGGCGTGACCGAGCACCCCCTCCAGTTCCGGCGCCAGTCGGGGCGCCACCTGCACCAGCAGTAGGGGTGCCCAGATCCTGATCAGTTCCACCAGCTCCCGTTGCTCATGGTTCACCACCGTCTGGTGGGACCGCAGCGATCGGATCCTGGCCGGCCACCGCGGGGAGCGGATCAGCTGCTGCAGGCCATCCAGGAGCTGGAGGGCAAGCACTTCGAACAACTCCACGGCCAGCAACGCCACCACGCCCCGGCTCACCACCGCCCTGAGGGGTTCGATGCTGATCAGGCCGCTGGTCTGCAGACGTTCGAGCACCGGTGCCAGCCGCAGCCAGCGCCAGAAGGGGAGCAGCAGGGGCAGATCGATCCAGCGCCTCAGGAAGGCATCCCGCCAGCTCAGCCCGGGCAGTCGACGCCGCAGCCGCACGGCTCGGAGCAGGATATCCAGGGCGAAGACGCTTTGGAACAGCAGCAGGTCGATGCGCCAGAAGTGGTCGGTGGGGCGACCGTTCTCATCGATGGAACGCCAGTAGTTCGTGGCCACTAGGGGGAGAACCTGCTCGTTCCAGAAGCGCCGTTCCTGGCTCCAGGGATGGCTGGCCATCCAGTCGGGGCTCAGGATTTTGGTGGCGGACTCTCTGGCGGAGTCGAGGTTGGCCCGCTGGCGCAGACGGCCCTTGATCTTCTCCAGGGTGCCGCTGGCTCCGGAGGCCTGGAAGGGGTTGGTGTCGATCATCTGGAGGGTGGCCTCCAGCTGCCGCTGGAGCAGGGCCCGCTGCGCCGGGTTCGGCATGCTGGCGGCCGGCCCCTGGCCCCGGCCCGGGGCCATGGCCGCATCCAGGGCCTGAAACTGGCGCAGATAGGCGCTGGTCTCGCGGTGGGGTTCGATCCCCTTGATCGGATCCACCCAAGGGGTGATGTCCGGCAGCACGGTGAGCGGCACCACCAGCGGCACCGAGGGGATCGGATAGAGGTTCCGCTGCAGCCAGAAGGTGCGGAGTGGAACGTAGGTGAGGTCGAATCCCACCAGCACCAGATTCAGGGTCGCCCAGAGCGCCACCGATCGATCCCAGAGTCGGCCGATACGGCTGCCCTGGGGCGAGGGGATCCGGTGCCAGCGGGGTCGGGCCATCGAAGGGATCCCCCAAGGTGCGTCTAATCTGCCTGGCTACAACGATCGCCGCCGCAGGAGTGCCTTGACGCCAACCAAGACGCCCATGGATCCCTTCGTACCGGATCCCTCCACGGCGAATTCCGGGCCTGGCGATTCCCCCTCCCCCTCTGGAGACCACCCCAGTCCGCCGGGCTCTGAAGAGAGCGCCTGGGAGTTCTGGCGAAGCGTTCTGATCACCCTGGCGATCGCCCTGGGGATCCGTCAATACCTGGTGGAGGCCCGCTACATCCCCTCGGGCTCGATGCTGCCGGGGCTGCAGCTCCAGGATCGGCTGTTGGTGGAGAAGCTCACCTACCGCAACCGCCCGCCCCGGCGCGGCGAAATCGTGGTGTTTCACGCCCCCCAGCACTTTGACCCGGTGCTGCTCTCCCAGGGCAGCGGCGCTGGGCCCCTGCAATGTCTGCTCGTGAACCTTCCCCTGATCGGTTCGCTCCCTGGGCTTGAGCAGCCGGCCTGTGATGCCTACATCAAGCGGGTGGTGGGACTTCCCGGTGAACGGTTGGTGGTGGATCCCCGCGGCCGGGTGAGCATCGATGGCAAGCCCCTGGTGGAGCCTTACGTCCGCAACACCTGTCCGGTGGATTCCCGCGGCCTTGGTCCCTGCCGCACCCTCAACGTGGTTGTTCCACCGGATCACATCGTGGTGCTCGGCGATAACCGCGCCAATAGCTGGGATGCCCGCTTCTGGCCGGGGGGTCCCTTCCTTCCCCGCAACGAGGTCATCGGCCGGGCCTTCTACCGCTTCTATCCCTTCAGCACGATGGGGGGACTGGGACCAGCCAGTCCTTCGGCTCGCTGAGGCCCGAGGCCACCACACGCCCCCGGAATGGCCCCCGCGATGGTTCGGGGCGGTTAGCCGCCAGGGAGGGATCCGGGTTGGGGGCGAAGCCTCCCGGCGCTTTCGGGTCGAACAGGATCCAGTCCCTGCTTCCGGCCTCCAGCCGTGAGGGCGGTAGATCCAGAAAGCCGCAGGGACCCCAGCACAACACCTGCCACAACTGGCGGGCACTCCAGGTTCCCCCGGCCACCAGGGCATCCCAGAGCAGGGGCAGCACCAGTCCGTGGCCGGCCAGCCCGGGCCGGCGCTGGTCCAGGGGGAGCAGGCGCTCCTCCGCGTCGAGGGCCTCGTGCTGCACCGCCACGGCGCTGAGGGTGCCATCCGCCAGGCCGGCGATCAGGGCCTCCCGGTCAGCGGGACCCCCGAGGGAGGGCACCATCCGCCAGCCTTCGGCGGAGGGATCCAGGCTGCCGCTGTCGGCCAGGAGGTGCCACCAGCCCACGCTGGCCTGGGGCTGTCCCCGTCGGGGACGCAGCAGCTCCACCCCCTCGGCCGTCGAGAGGTTCATCAGTCGCAGGGAGGCATCCGGCAGGGCATCAGCGAGGGTCAGCAGGCTCTGGAGGGGAAGAAGTTCGCTGAGCACCGGGTCCACCGGCCAGCCGCCCCTTAGCGCTTCCACCCGTTCCCGCACAAAACCCTGCTGGGTGAGGGAGAGATCACGCGGGGCCACCAGCACCGGATGGAGCCCCGCCTCCCCTAGGCGCAGGCCCCGCTCCAGCAGGGCTAAGGGCGGCAGGGTGGCGGATCCCGCCAATCCGCAAGCCCCGGCGGCGAGTTGGTCGGCATGGGGGGCCAGGTCCCGGTCCTCCCCCCCCTGGCTGAAGGAGCCCCAGAGCAGGAGCCTGAGGGGTTCGGGCCAGGCCAGGTTCAGGCTCTCCGGCCGGTCGCGCCAGGGTCGGGCCCAGGGAAGCAGGGCCACGGTGCCGTAGCCCCCGGAGCGGGCCGCATCGGCCAGGGAGGTGAGGGTTTCGGCCCTTCCGAGCCAGGGATCCTCCAGAACGCTGTGGGGATCAACGAGGGCAGGGCCCAGCCAGAGATGGGAGGCCTCGAGCTCCACGGGGCTCGCCAACCCCGCGATCGCCTCCGGGCTGAACGGCTCTGCTGCCACGGGGTTGCCCAGGATCGTGGCCAGGCGCGGGCCTTCCAGCAGCACATCGGCCCGTCGTTCGGGACGATCGGGGCCCTCCAGCAGGTTCACCTGCCGCAGCAGAAGGGGGGCGGGCATCGGGGAGGTTCAGAGGGCGCCGGCCGCGGTGCGGTCGAGAACTCCACCAAGGTGGCCGGTGAGATTGAGGCAGGCCACCACCGGGGTGCCGGCCGCCCCGTTGGGGTAATCGATCACTGTTACGCCCCCATTTCCCTGTTTCACCGCCCAGATGTCGGCCGGCGTGAGGCCGAGCAAGGCGCACAGGATGGTCTTGTTGACCGCATCGTGGGCCACCACCAGGGCCGTTTCAGCGGGATCGAGGCCCGCCACGATGTGGTTCCAGGTGGCCAGTGAACGGTCCCACACCTGCTGGATCGTTTCCCCCTCGGGCATCTGCACCGTTTCCGGGGCCCGTTTCCAGTCGCGCAGGAGCAGGGGCCAACCTTCGGCGATCTCCCGTTCAAGGCAGCCCTCCCAGAGGCCATGGCCGATCTCCATCAGACCGCGGCTGCTGGTGAGGGGCACACCGGGGTGGGAGCGCAGGATCACCTCGGCCGTCTGGCGGGGGCGGGCCATCGTGCTCGTGTAGGCCCGCTGGATCGGCACATCCGCGAGAAAGATCCGGGCCGCTTCCGCCTGGGCCAGGCCGTTGGCGTTGAGGGGGATGTCGATCTGCCCCTGGAAGCGGCCCTGGCGGTTCCAGTCGGTCTCGCCGTGGCGGACCAGCAGCAGGCGGGGGCCGGTTCCCTTCGGCGGCAGGGCCTCCTCGAGATGGGCCGTGCCGTTGTGGGACTCGATCTGAACATCCAGCTCCCCATCGGCGGTGCGGCTGATGTTGAGCACCGAGAGGGCGGCATTGTCGAGGCGGAGCCGGCGGAAGCGCTCCACCGGCAGCCCGAGCAGCTGCAGCATCAGGCAACGGAGAATGGCGTTGTGGGCCACCACCAGCACCGTTTCAGTGCCGGCAGCTTCGAGACTGTCCTGATGCTCGGCCAGGAGGTGATTGGCGAAGCGCCCGGCCTGGTCCATCAGCTCCAGTAAGGGGTAGTAGCGCCTCCCGTCGGTGTGCTCGAGCTCCATCGTTTCCGGAGCCTCCCGCCAACGGCGCTCCTGTTCAGGAGCGTGCACCAGCAGATCTTCTCGCCGCAGGCCGCTCCAGGGAGCCAGGTCGATTTCCAGGAGTTCCTCCACGTGGAGCGGGTCCTGGGGGGAACCATGGGCCTCCAGCAGCAGGGCGGCCGTCTCGCGGGCGCGCTGCAGGGGGGAGCTGTAGATCGCTTTGAGGGGCACCTCGGCCAGGGCATCGCCGGTGCGGCGGGCCTGCTGGATGCCTTCCTCGGACAGCGTGGAGAGGTCGTCGCGGCCCTGGATCCGCCGTTCCTTGTTGAAGCTGCTCAGGCCATGGCGAACGAGCAGGATCCTGAGGGACACGGGTCTGGGGCCGCGGGGATCCCATCGTATGGGAGTGGTTTCGTTGGGCTCACTGCCCGTGGTGGCTGCATCCCTGGTCCGGGCGTGCCGCACCCGGCCCGGACTAGGGATTGTCCGTGCCGGCAGGGGACAGGGGAGAATCGCCCCACCTTCCGCCATGAGGCTGCGGTTGAACCAACCCCGCCCGGGCCTGCCCCCTTCCACCCCGGCTGCGGCGCCAGCGCCCAGCTGGAAGGTGCTGCTCGCCCTGCTCTGCCTGTCGCTGAGCGCCTTGCTTTGGTTTGAGGGCCTGTCGAGCAGCCTCACGCGCCCTTCGGTGGGCGGGGATCTCGATCTTCACCAGCTGGAACTGGCCACCTTGGTGGCCGATGTGGCTCCATCGAGGCTCACCACCCTGGTGGCAGGGGATGCTCCCCGCTCCCGGCTGGTGGAGCAGCTCGCCCGTCAGGTGGATGGAGGGGATTCCCCGGCTCCCGCGCTGCAGAGGTTGCAGCTGGCCCTGCTGGAACGCCCTTCGGATCCGGCCCGTGCCGAGGCCCGGTTGCGGGAGCTGCTTCCCATGGTGGAGGCACCCCGTCGCTCGCTCCTGGAATCCCTGCTGCGGGGGGACAGCCTGCCGCCAGCGAACCAGATATCGGTTGTCGAGCCCTGGCGGGCTCCCCTGCTGGTGCGCCAGCTCAGCTGCGAGCAGCTCGGTGGTCCGCTGCGCCAGTGCCCCGCCTTCCGCGGGCGCCAGCTGCTGCTCCTGAAGCTTCTAGGGGTCACACTGCTGCCCGCGCTCCTTCTGATGGCGGGGGTGCTGCTTTTGGGCCGGGAGTTCTGGCTGCTGGCCCGCGGCCGGCTGGCCTCGCCCCCACCCCTCGTGGGGCCGCCCCTGGGCCTGGTGGACACCACGCTCCTGATCGCCGGCGGCTTCGTGTTGATCGGTGAGGTTCTGCTGCCTCAGCTGCTTCAGCAGGCCCTCCAATCCACCCTGCTCAACGTGACCGCATCGGCCGCCCTGGCCCAGGGTCTTGAGGTGCTCCTCCTCTACTTGTCCCTCACGGTGGTGCCCATGCTGCTGCTGTGGCGTCTGCTCAGCGGCGCCAGCGGGGTTCCGGCCGGCGGCTGGCTTCAGTGGGGCTGGCGCCCCCCGGCCACGGCCCTCCGTCAGGCCTTGCAGATGCTGCTGCTCGTCCTGCCGCTGGTGGCCCTAGGGGGCTGGGTCGTGGAGACCCTTTGGAGTGATCCAGGCGGTAGCAATCCGATGCTCGAGCTGGTGCTCCAGGGCTCCGACCCCTGGGCCCTGGCCTGCTTTGCCGTCACCGCCGTGGTGGTGGCGCCCCTCTTTGAAGAGATCCTCTTCCGGGGGGTGCTGCTGCCGGTGCTCGGTACCTGGCTCGGGTCCACCGGAGCGGTGCTGCTCAGCGCGGCCCTGTTCGCGGCTGCCCACCTCAGCCTGGCGGAATGGATCCCCCTGTTCCTGCTGGGCATCGGTCTGGGGGTGCTGCGCCTCCGATCGGGGCGCCTGGCGGCCTGTGTGCTGCTGCATGCCCTCTGGAACGGTCTCACCTTTGCAAACCTGCTTTTGCTGGGGAGCTGACGAGACGCTGCACCGGCTTGCCGGCGGGGTCGTTGGGTGGTTCACTTGCGCAGCGTCTCCATCGGTTCTTGGTCGCCCTCCTCTCCACCGACCCATCAACGGACCGGGCCGGTCTCCGCCACCCTTCCCCTGCCGATCGGGCCGGCCGTCGCTCTCGCCGCTCGGGGTCCCTGCAGGTGCTCCAGGGTTCTCTCTCCGCCCGGCGGGTTGAGCGCCAGTCCCCCCTGCTGGCCGGGCTGCATCGCATCTCCACGGGGGTGCTCACCGGTCTCGGTGTTTCGGTGGTTGGCCTGAGCGCCCTCAGCTTCCATTGGCAGAGCGTGTGGGCGGGGAATTACTCCCAACTGCAGGCCTCCCGCACCCTGGAGCAGAAGATGCAGGAATCGGCCGCCCTGCTCGAGCAGCACCATCTCTCCGCAGTCCGTCGCCCCGGTCAGCTGGTGCCCACCAGCAGCCAGCAGCTGCTCCATCTCGTTCCTCCACCCGTCACCGCTTCGTCCCGGGGTCTCTCGCTCCTGGCCACCCTGCCGCGCCAGCCCATTCCGGCCGGCTACTGATGGCAAGGGCCTCCACCCGTCGCCACCCCCCCGGGGGACCCGTCACCGACCTGCGCCGTCGTCACGATCGCGGGCCCCGCCCCGGCGGCCATCGGGTTGTGGCGATTCAACCCTGTTCCCCCCAGCGGCTGCTGGCCGTGTTCCTGCTGCTCATGGCAGCCCTCACCGGGCTGGGCGGACGGCTCGCCTGGCTGCAACTGGTGGATGGAAACCGCCTGCTGGCCCGCGCCCGTTCGATCCAGACCCAGTCCATCGATCCGATCGGCGAACGGCGCACCGTGGTCGACCGGATGGGACGGCTGGTGGCCATCGATGAGGAGCGCTTCACCCTCTGGGCCCATCCCCGCTATTTCAATGTTCCTGGGGATCCCCCCCAGCTCGTACGCACCCCGGCCGATGTGGCCCAGCGTCTGGCCGTGGTGCTCGCCAGGCCCAGCAGTGCCCTGCTCGAGCTGATGGGCACGCGATCCACCGGTGTGAAGCTGGCCACCAATCTCGATCCGGAAACCGCCGCCCAGGTCCGCAAGCTCGGCATCAGCGGCCTCGATCTCGAGGCCTATCCCCAGCGGGTGTATCCCCAGGCTGGTCTGTTCGCCAACGTGGTGGGCTTCCTCAATCTCGAGCGCAAACCGCAGGCGGGTCTGGAGCTCAGTCGCGACCGCGATCTGCAGCGTCAGGAATCCCGCTTCAGCCTGAGGCGTGGCGCCGATGGCACGCCCTTGCCCGATGGGCTGGCGGCCGGTTCCCTCTACGGCGATGATCTCCGCCTTCAGCTCACCCTCGATGCCCGCCTCCAGCAGGTGGCGCAGCAGGCCTTGGCGCGCCAGGTCAAGCAGTGGGGGGCCAAGCGGGGCGCAGCCCTGGTGATGGATGCCAGTAACGGTGAACTGCTGGCCCTGGCCTCCTCCCCCACCTACGACCCCAACGGCTACTGGAAATTCGATCCCGGTCTGTTCCGGGAATGGTCGGTGCAGGACCTCTACGAACCGGGCTCGACCTTCAAGCCGATCAACCTCGCCCTGGCCCTGCAGGAGAAAGCGATCGATGCCCAAGGCAGCGTCTACGACGGGGGCCAGCTCACGATCGGCGGTTGGCCGATCTTCAATGCCGACCACAGCGGCCACGGGCAGATCGATTTCCCCACCGTGCTGCAGGTGTCGAGCAATGTGGGCATGGTGCAGGCCATGGCGCACCTCAACCGCAAGCGTTACTGGGAGTGGCTGCACACCCTTGGCATCGATGAGGTGCCCGACACCGACCTGCCAGGGGCCGTGGCGGGTCAGCTGAAGAGCCGCTCCGACTTCACCGGCGGTGCGATTGAGCCGGCCACCGCCGCCTTCGGCCAGGGTTTCTCGCTCACCCCCCTCAAGCTGATCCAGCTGCACGGCATGCTCGCCAACGGTGGACGTCTGGTGAGTCCCCACATCACCCGTGGCCTGCGATCCGGTGATGCCCTGGCCAACAACGGCACCCCCACCGGCGTGCAGCTCCTCGATCCGAAGGTGACCCGCACGGTGATCAACTGGATGGAGACGGTGGTGCAGAAGGGCAGCGGCAAGGGCCTCCAGATCCCCGGCTACCGGATTGGCGGCAAGACCGGCACGGCCCAGAAGGCCCTCAATGGCGTGTACATCCCTGGGGCCCGCATCTGCAGTTTCGTGGCTGTGCTGCCGGTGGAGAACCCCCGCTACGTGGTGCTGGTGGTGGTGGATGAACCCCAGGGCGGCAATGCCTATGGCGCCACGGTGGCGGTGCCGGTGGCGCGCCAGATTGTGGAGGCCCTGCTAGTTCTCGAGCAGATCGCGCCGAGCGCACCGGTCGCGGCCATGGCGAAACCCGCACCCGCCCGCTGATCCCTTTCCCAGGAGCTCCCGTGCTGGCTAGGTTGCCAGCATTCCGCCTTCAACGGGGCTGCCGATTCGATGGCCAACTTGCTCGACCAACTGGCCGCCATGACCGTGGTGGTTGCCGACACCGGTGACCTTGAGGCCATCCGGCAGTTCACCCCCCGGGATGCCACCACTAATCCATCCTTAATCCTGGCGGCCGCCCAGATCCCTGCCTATCAGGATCTGATCGATCGTTCCCTGCGGGAATCCCGGGAGGCAATTGGTCGCGAGTCCGGTGCCGATGCGGTGGTGAGTGAGGCTCTCGATGAGATCAGCGTGACCTTTGGCAAGGAGATCCTCAAGATCGTGCCCGGCCGCGTGTCCACCGAGGTGGACGCACGCCTGAGTTATGACACCGAGGCCACGGTGGCAAAGGCTCACAAATTGATCGGTCTTTATGAACAGGCCGGTATCGGGCGTGAGCGCGTCCTGATCAAGATCGCCTCCACCTGGGAGGGGATCCGCGCCGCCGAGCGTCTCGAGAAGGATGGCATTCATTGCAATCTCACCCTGTTGTTCGGTTTCGCCCAGGCCGTGGCCTGTGCCGAGGCCGGTGTCACGCTGATTTCCCCCTTCGTGGGCCGCATCCTCGATTGGTATAAGAAGAGCACGGGCCGAGAGAGTTATCCCGGCCATGAAGATCCCGGCGTGATCTCCGTGACCCAGATCTTCGATTACTTCAAGACCTATGGCTATCGCACCGAGGTCATGGGAGCCAGCTTCCGCAACATCGAGGAGATCATCGAACTGGCTGGTTGCGACCTCCTCACCATTGCGCCGGCCCTGATGGACCAGCTGCGCAGCACCGAAGGTGAGTTGCTACGCAAGCTGGACGCCACCACACCGGGGAGCACCGAAGCGCGCATCAGCATCGATCAAGCCAGCTTCATCGAGCGGATGGCGGCCGATCCGATGGCCACCGAAAAGCTCGATGAAGGCATCCGTGGTTTCAGCAAGGCCATCGAGACCCTGGAGGCCCAGTTGGCCCACCGGCTGGCGGAATTGGAGGGAGGCGCGGCCTTCACCCATGCCGTGCATGAGATCTTCCTGCTCAACGACCTCGACGGCGATGGCTGCATCACCCGCGAGGAGTGGCTGGGCAGCGATGCGGTGTTCGACGCCCTCGACACCGATAAGGATGGGCGCTTGGTGCCGGCGGATGTCCGCGGCGGACTGGGGGCGCCTTTGGCCCTCTCCCGTTAACCTCCGCGGCCTCCGCCTGCGGCAGACTCATCGGCGTTGGAGCTCCCCTACTGTGCACGCCCTCGACACCATGCGCGCCCTCGCCAGCACCGGCGAGGTGATCAACGTTGAACCTGGTGATCCGATCTTCCGCTCCGGTGAGCCTGGAGACTGCATGTTCGGGCTCCTCGAAGGCACTGTGGAGCTCAGCTGGAACGGCGAAAACGGCCATGAGACCATTCAGGCCGGCGATGTATTCGGCGCCGGTGCCCTGGTCACCCATGATCACCGCCGGTACGGCAATGCCCGGGCGGTGACCCCGTGCCGGCTGCTGGTGATGAATCGCGAGAAGTTTCTCTTCGCCGTTCAGGAATCCCCGATGTTCGCCATCGAGTTGCTCGGCTCGATTGATCAGCGTCTGCGCGATCTCAAGGACTGCACCCGGAATTGAACCCATAGTGTAGTGGCCCTCAGCGGTTTCATGCCGGCCTTCGATCCGGGTCAGCCCCTCTGGAAAAGCAGCCGCCGGATCACCCGCTGGGCGATATCGCCGTAGCCCATCTCCCCCGAGAGGATCTGGGCAATTCGCTGGGGTGCCGTGGGGCGTTTGATGCCGAGTTGGTAGCCCACCTTCGGCACCCGGTAGAACACCTGGGCGATCCGTTTCCCCCAGGCCATCGAGTCACCCCAGTCGTGGCGCATGGCGGCGCTGTAGCCCGCCAGGGCCTGGTCATCGCCCCCCAGCCAGTTTGACAGCGCCTGGCCGGCGCGGCTGCCGCTCATCAGGGAGGGGCGCAGCCCTTCGGCCAGGAAGGGATCGCAGAGGGAGGCGGCATCCCCCGCCACCACCACCCCGTCGCGGTGGAGTGGGTGGTGGCCATCCCACACCCGGAGCCGCCCGGAGCGGCGCGTACCCGCGTCGGGCGGCAGTCCGAGGCTGGGCAGCAGGGCGGCGAGCACGGCGTTGGCGTCGGCGCTCTGCTGGCCGATGAAGGTACCGACCCCGATGCTGGTGCCCCCCTGGCGCGGGAAGGCCCAGCAGAAGCCGTGGTGCACCAGGCCGAAGTCAAAGCGGGCCGTGTCGGCTTCGCTAATCGGTCCATCCACCTCCACCGACACCGTGCTGGCGAAGCGGGGGCGGGCAGGGCCGAGGCCCAGGGCCCCGGCGTGGCGGGAGCCGGATCCATCCGCCACCACCAGGCCCGGGGCCCTGAGGGTCTCCCCCCCCGTCAGCCGCACCTGCCAGAGCCCATCCTCCCGGCCGATCGCCTCCGCCGTGCTGGCACAGCGCAGTTCGGCCCCCGCCTCCTGGGCCTGGCGGCTGAGGAACGCATCCAGCACCCGGCGGCGCACGATCCAGAAGGGAGCATCACCGGGAAGCTCGGCAGCTACCGGATCCTCTAGTGCCCAGGTGAAACGTACCCGGCGGATCACCTGGTCCACGGCCGGGGAGAGGTCGAAGGGGAACCAGCGCTGCACCGAGGCGGCCATGCCGCCACCACAGGGATTGGCCTGGCCGGGACTCTCCTGCTGCTCCAGCAGGATCACGCGCCGGCCGGAGCTGGCCAGGTGAAACGCCGCGGCCGCTCCGGCCGGTCCGGCCCCCACCACGATGGCGTCGGCGGAGGGGATGCCGCTCAAACCTTGAGGATGTCGGTTTCCTTATCGGCCAGGTGTTTCTCGAGCTCGCTAATGAAGCGGTCGGTGAGTTTCTGCACCTTCTCCTGGGCGTCGCGACTCTGGTCTTCTGAATAGTCGCCTTCCTTTTCCAGTTTCTTGATTTTATCGATTCCATCCCGGCGGATGTTGCGGAGCGCCACTTTGCCCTCCTCGGCATATTTGGCCGCTAGTTTGCAGAACTCTTTACGACGATCTTCCGTGAGCGGTGGGATGTTGATCCGGATCGCCTTGCCGTCGTTGTTGGGGGTCAGGCCCAGATCACTCATGCCGATCGCCTTCTCGATCAGATGGATGGAGCTGGCATCAAAGGGTTGAATCTGGATGGTCTGGGAATCGGGAGTGCTGATCGTGGCCAGCGCTTTCAGCGCGGTTTCGGCGCCGTAGTACTCGACCACGATCTTGTCGAGCAGGGAGGGGTTGGCCCGGCCGGTGCGGATGGTGTTGAAGGTGCGCTGGGTGGATTCCACCGATTTGCGCATGCTGGCTTCAAGGTCCATGGCGTTGGTTGCTCAGACGGGGGCTGGGGGGGAAAGCGGACGAGGCGAAGGCGCCGGGGCTCAGTGGGCCGGCACGATGCGGGTGCCGATCGCCTCACCGGCCACCGCCCGCCCGATGTTGCCCGTGCCGAAGAGATCGAACACCACGATTGGGATGGCGTTGTCCTTGCAGAGGGCGATGGCGGTGCCATCCATCACCTCTAGCTCGCCACTCAGCACATCAAGGAAGGTGAGGCTCTCGTAGCGCACCGCATCCGGATGGAGAGCCGGATCGCGGTCGTAGACCCCATCCACCTTGGTGGCCTTGAACACCACATCGGCGCCAATCTCGGCGGCCCGCAGGGCGGCGGTGGTGTCGGTGGTGAAGAAGGGATTGCCCGTACCGGCCGCAAAGATCACCACCCGCCCTTTTTCCATGTGGCGGATGGCCTTGCGGCGGATGTAAGGCTCGGCCACCTCCTGCATCGAGATGGCGCTCTGGACCCGGGTGGGGACCCCAGCCCGCTCGAGGCCATCCTGCAGGGTGATGGCATTCATCACGGTGGCCAACATGCCCACGTAGTCGGCGGTGGCGCGATCCATGCCGGCGGCGGAGCCCTTCAGCCCCCGAAAGATGTTGCCCCCACCCACCACGATCGCCAGCTGGGTTCCGTAGGCCACCACGGCGGCTACATCACTGGCGACCGACTGCACGATGGCCGGATCGATGCCGTAACCCTGAGCCCCCATGAGGGCTTCGCCACTGAGCTTGAGAAGAACGCGCCGGTAAGCCATCGAGCCCTTCGATCCTGTGAACAGTAGCAACCCCTTCACCAACGCACCTCCAGCCTCGCCCTGCCCGGTCGCTCCATTCCCCTTCCGCTCGCCCCGGCTGCATGGCCGTCTTGCCAGCCAGGCCCGGCCGCGCTTGGCTGAATCAACGCTGCGCCGCCATGCCTGATTTGCTTCCGGAATGCCCGGGTGACGGCGCTGCCGTCTGCGCCAGCGAGCTCATGGCCCGCCTCACCCTCTCGGCCCTGCAGAGCGCCTGCGCCGATCCGGCCCTGTGGCGTGAACCGGTGGTGCACCGGGCCGTTTTGGTGAGCGGCCTTTCGGTGCTTGTGGGCTCCCTAATCCGCCTGCGGGCGGACCTGCCGGACCAGCATCCTGTCGGCTGAGCCGGCTGCTGAGCTGATGCACCGACATTGGCGATTCCAGAGTGCCGGAGTGCCCGTTCAGAACTCGATTCCCGCCTGGGCCTTCACGCCCTGCTCCCGGAAGGGGTGGCGCACCAGCCGCATCTCGGTGACCAGGTCGGCATGCTCCAGCAGGCCTGGCGGCGCCCCACGGCCCGTCAGGGCCACATGGGTGTGGGGTGGGCGAAGCCGCAACCCTTCCAACACCTGATCGAGCTCCAGATAGCCCAGCTTCAGGGCCACATTGACTTCATCAAGCACAACGAGCTTGCGCTGGCCATCGGCGAGATAGGCGCAGGAATGCTCCCAGGCCCGCTGCACCAGCTCGCGATCCCGATCCCGGTCCTGGGTCTCCCAGGTGAATCCCTCCCCCAGGGCATGCCAATGCAGGTCATCTCCGAACAGGGCGAGGGCCTTGGCCTCGCCGGGCTGCCAGCCCCCCTTGATGAACTGCACCACCGCCACCTGCTCGCCGTGGCCGAGGGTGCGCAGCACCAGGCCCAGGGCCGCAGTGGTCTTGCCTTTGCCATCGCCGGTGAACACCAGCACCAGGCCCTTCTCCAGGTTGCGTTCCCCTACCCGCTGGCGTTGCACCTCCTGGCGTCGGGCCATGCGGCGCCGGTAGGCCTCCGCCTCCTTCTCGGGAGCCAGATCCCCACCGGGTCCGAGCTCGGCGGCGGCCCGGTCGAGAGGGCTCTCCAGGGGGGCGGGCGGTTCGTCGCCGGGCTGGTGGGGCTGGAGAGGCGGCACGCGGGGGGTCCGGAGGCGGGAGCCCGGCGATTCTGGCGGGCCCCGGTCGGCCGCGGGCCGTGGCGCCGGAACCCTGCCGCCGCCCCCGGGTTGATCAGGCTGCCCGCAGCCGCTGCAGGGCGGCGTCCACCGCCTGTTGCTGGTCACGGCGGGTGATCCAGTGGTGATAGGTGCGGGTGTGGATGCCCACCGAGTGCCCCATCATCCGCGCGGCCACCGTGTCGGGGAGGCCCACGTGGATGGTGCGCACGGCCCAGGCGTGACGCAGGTCGTAGGGGGTGATCGGGAGCTCGTAGCGGCGGAACTGCTCCGCCACCCGGCGCCCCACCTGCTGAAGGGTGGTGCGGACCAGGTCGGTGAGCACTGGCGGCAGGGCGTGGCGATCCCGGCCCAGCCGCTCCAGCCCGAAGTGCTCCACCCAGGCGGGTTGGAACGGCCACACCTGGTGTTCACCGGTCTTGCTGGTGGGCAGCACCCGGATCACCCGATCGCCGCCCGGCGCGAGGGCGGAGAGGTCGCAAAAGAACACCTCATGATTTCGCAGGCCGTAGGTGGCCATCAGGCCGTAGGCCAGCCGCCAGCCCTCGTTGGGGATGCGATCCACCAGGGTGAGGATCTCGGCATCGCTCGGGAGCTGGCGGAAGCGGGCGGCATGGAGTCCGTAGCCCGCCGCCCTTTCCGACCAGTCGGCGGGGAGATCGAGACCCTGGTGTCGGGCCAGGGCCGCCAGGGCGATGGCGCACTGCTGGCGGCTGCGGCTGCCCAGGCCATAGCTCTCCACCACCTCCTCCAGCAGCGCGGCTCCAAAGGGTTGCGGATGGCCGCTGCCGGCTTGGGCGGCCAGGCGGCGGAGGTAGGGGAGATAGGCGGCGCTCCAGGTGGTGCGACTGCCGGAGCGGCGACGGCGCTTGGGATCGGCGAAGAAGGCCTGCTCGAAGTCGCTGAGGCGCTGTTTCAGGGTTGGATCGGGTGTGGCTTCCGCGATGGCGTTGGCGCCGGGGAGCGGCCGGCGGGGGACGGATCCGGTCATGCCGCGGGGTTCCCCGGACCCTTGGGCCGGAACGTCCCCGTCGGGGTCGCGGGGCAGTGGGCGCCGCCAGTCTTGCCAGCGGAAGCGGTGCTCCTCCAGCTGGTGTTCCAGCTCCACCAGTTTCTTGAGGGCCCGGGCCAATCCCTGTTCATCGGCCGGCAGGCCGAGGCTGAGGCGCTGGCGCAGCAATCCAGGTTGGCCATTCTTGCGGGGCAGGGGGCCCCGCAGCCAGAGACGCCCGCCACGGATCAGCAGCGTCCAGCGGCTGCCCCGGGAGGCCAGCAGGGCGTTTTGGCCCCGGAGGGCCTCGTCCAGGGCATGGGCGGTGTCGCTCAGGGGGACCGCGAACCTCTGCCGCGGACCCTATCGAGCCCACACCCGGGTTGCCAGCCCTGAACGTCGCCCATCAGGGTCCGGCGTTACGCTCTGCCTTTCTGCCGGGCGAACGGGACATGGCCAGGGTCGGGGTGGTGCTGCTCAACCTCGGCGGGCCGGAACGGATCCAGGACGTGGGGCCCTTTCTTTACAACCTGTTCGCCGACCCGGAGATCATCCGGTTGCCGATCCCGGCCTTCCAGAAGCCCCTGGCTTGGTTGATCAGCACCCTGCGCAGCGGCAAGTCCCAGGCGGCCTACCGCTCGATCGGTGGCGGCTCCCCGCTGCGGCGGATCACCGAGCAGCAAGCCCGTGAGCTGCAGAGCACCCTGCGCCAGCGGGGTGTGGACGCCACCACCTACGTGGCGATGCGCTATTGGCATCCCTTCACCGAATCGGCCGTGGCCGATATCAAGGCCGACGGCGTGGAAGAGGTGGTGGTGCTGCCGCTTTACCCCCAGTTCTCGATCAGCACCAGCGGCTCGAGCTTCCGGGAGCTGCAGCGGCTGCGCCAGGCCGACCCGGCCTTCAGCCGGCTGCCGATCCGCTGCATCCGTAGCTGGTATGACCACCATGGCTACATCGAGGCCATGGCCGGCCTGATCTCCCGCCAGATCCGCTCCGCTGGCGATCCGGCCGGGGCCCACGTGTTCTTCAGTGCCCACGGCGTGCCCAAGAGTTACGTGGAGGAAGCCGGTGATCCCTATCAAAAGGAGATCGAGGCCTGCACCCTCCTGATCATGCAGCGCCTGGAGAGGGAGCTGGGCCACACCAATCCCCACACGCTCGCTTATCAGAGCCGCGTGGGCCCGGTGGAATGGCTCAAGCCTTACACCGAGGATGCCCTCCATGAGTTAGGGGAGGCGGGGGTGAAGGATCTGGTGGTGGTGCCGATCAGCTTCGTGAGCGAACACATCGAGACCCTCGAGGAGATCGACATCGAATACCGCGAGATCGCTACCGAGGCCGGGGTGAGCAACTTCCTGCGGGTGCCGGCCCTCGACATCGATCCCACCTTCATCGCCGGCCTCGCCGACCTTGTGCAGGAGGCGATGGCAGGCCCCGAGGTGAACCTCGACCAGGCTGCCGAGTTGCCCACCAAGGTGAAGCTCTATCCCCAGGACAAATGGGCTTGGGGCTGGAACAACAGTTCCGAGGTCTGGAATGGAAGGTTGGCGATGGTGGGATTCTCCGCTTTTTTGTTGGAGCTGATCAGTGGTCACGGTCCCCTGCATGCCCTTGGCCTGCTCTGAGGACCGGCCCCGGCGGGGTGAGCGGGGCCGGCGTCGCCTCCCGCCCTTTCGTGGCGTTTTCTTCGCTCCGCTGCTCCTAGGCCTCGGGTCCGCCCTCGCCTTCCCCGGCACCGCCCGGGGGTCGGGGGAGCGGGGTTGGATCCAGGGGATGTTTCCCGTGGTGGGTTTTGCGGGTTACACCAGCTCCTTCGGAATGCGGGTTCATCCCCTCTCGGGCTCGCTGCGCTCCCACGACGGCATCGACATCGCCGCCCCGCTCGGGGCTCCGGTGCGCAACTGGTGGAGCGGCCGGCTGGTGGAGGTGATTCAAGACGGGGGCTGCGGTAACGGCCTGGTGATCCGCTCTGGGGACTATGAGCATGTCTATTGCCACTTGGGCGGCGTCGTTGACGGACCCCGTTACAGCAGTGGTCCAGTGCAATTGGTGGAGGGCCAACGACTTCGCTCCGGCCAGGCCATCGGCCATGTGGGCCTGACCGGATCGACCACCGGCCCCCATCTCCACTGGGGGCTTCGTTACCGGGGCACCTGGCTCGATCCGGCCCGGGTGCTCCGGGCTATGGCCGCCAGCCGTACCGATGCCCGGACTTCCTTGGGTCGCCGACCTAGTGTTGGCTTGTTCCGCTAGGACATCAGCCTCCGCTCCGCCCTACCTCGCCTCCTGCCGCCGTGACCCTCACGCCCCTTAACCCCGCGGCAACGACCGCTCCGTCCGCCTCCGTCGACCTCGGCTCAGGTCCGTTGCCGGCTTCCGATACCGGCCGGGGCCTGCGGGTGAGCGGCGGTTACGCCCTGATGGATGCGTTGCATCGGCATGGAGTGAGCCACATCTTCGGCTACCCGGGCGGAGCGATCCTGCCGATCTATGACGAGCTGCACAAGGCAGAGAGCCGCGGCTGGCTCAAGCACATCCTGGTGCGCCATGAACAGGGCGGCACCCATGCCGCCGATGCCTACGCCAGGGCCACCGGCAAGGTGGGAGTGTGTTTTGGCACCTCCGGTCCCGGGGCCACCAATCTCGTCACCGGCATCGCTACGGCCCAGATGGATTCGGTGCCGATGGTGGTGATCACCGGCCAGGTCCCCCGGGCGGCGATCGGCACCGATGCCTTCCAGGAAACCGACATCTTCGGCATCACCCTGCCGATCGTGAAACATTCCTGGGTGGTGAGGGATCCTGCCGACATCGGCCGGATCGTGGCCGAGGCCTTCCTGATCGCGGCCAGCGGCCGGCCCGGCCCGGTGTTGATCGATGTGCCCAAGGATGTGGGCGCTGAGCTGTTCGACTACGTCCCCGTGGAACCGGGTACGGCGGTCCCCGCCGGCTTCAGGAGCGCCCAGCCCCCCGATCCCTCCGCGATCGCCGCTGCCCTTGAGCTGATCCGCCAGGCCCAGCGCCCCCTCCTCTACGTGGGCGGTGGAGCGATCAGTTCCGGCGCCCATCAGGCCATTCTTGAGCTGGCCGAGCGCTTCCGCCTGCCGGTCACCACCACGCTGATGGGCAAGGGCGCCTTCGACGAGCGCCATCCCCTCTCGGTGGGGATGCTCGGCATGCATGGCACCGCCTACGCCAACTTCGCCGTCACCGAATGCGATCTGCTGATCGCCGCCGGTGCTCGCTTCGATGACCGGGTCACCGGCCGCCTCGACAGCTTCGCGCCTAGGGCCCGGGTGATCCACATCGACATCGACGCCGCCGAGGTGGGCAAGAACCGCATCCCCGAGGTGCCGGTGGTGGCGGATGTGAACCAGGCCCTCCGCCAGATGCTTGCCGCCTCGGTGGGTGAGCAGTCCCATGGCCGCACCGAATCCTGGCTCCAGCGGATCGACACCTGGAAGCGGCACTACCCCCTAGTGGTGCCGGCGCCCACCGGTGAGATCGCCCCCCAGGAGGTGGTGCTTGCCCTGCGGGAGCTGGCTCCCAATGCCTACATCACCACCGACGTCGGCCAGCACCAGATGTGGGCCGCCCAGTTTCTTCCCACCAAGCCGCGCCACTGGATCAGCAGCGCTGGCCTCGGCACGATGGGCTTTGGCATGCCCGCGGCGATGGGGGTGCAGACCGCCTTCCCCGACGCTCAGGTGATTTGTGTGGCCGGCGATGCCAGCATCCTGATGAATATCCAGGAACTGGGCACCCTTAGCCAGTACAACCTGCCGGTGAAGGTCGTGGTGCTCAACAACGGCTGGCAGGGGATGGTGCGTCAGTGGCAGGAAAGTTTCTACGAGGAGCGCTATTCCGCCTCCGAGATGACCGGTGGCATGCCCGACTTCCCCGCCCTGGCCGAGGCGTTTGGGGTGAAGGGGGTGGCCATCCGTGACCGTGCCGATCTGCATCGCCTGCTCGCTGAGGCCCTCGCCCATCCCGGTCCGGTGTTCGTGGATGTGACGGTGCGGCGCAACGAGAATTGCTATCCGATGGTGCCCCCCGGGGCCAGTAACGCGCAGATGGTGGGATTGCCCAGCCATCCGGAGCTAGCGATCGACACGATTCGCCAGTGCGGTGCCTGCGGTGAAACCACCGCCAGTGCCCACCTCTTCTGTCCGAGCTGCGGCGCCAAACTCTGATCACTTCACTCCTGGCGACCGCCCTGGCGGCCCTGCTCCTGTTGCCGGCGTTCTTTTTTGGCGTGGTGGCGCCTGCCAGTGCAGCCGAAGTGCTGCAGGTGAGCGGACCCGATCGTCTGCTGATCGGCGATCGCAACCGCAGCTCCCTGGTTCAGCTCGGCTGCATGGCCGTCACCCCCGGTTCCGAGGCCGCAGCCCAGGCCTGGCTGCGGTTAAGGCTGCCGCGCCGCACACGGGTGAACCTCCGGCCCCTGGCGGAGAGCGAGGAGGGGGTGCTGGTGGCGCGGGTGAGCGGTCTTGATCGCGACACCGGTGACCTGGCGGAGGGTTTGGTGGCGGCCGGTCTTGCCAGCCCGTTGCCCTGCGGTTGAGCAATGGGTCTGAACCGCACTGCCCGGGGAATCCGTGCTTGTGCCCAGTCTGTTGCTGGGGGGGGCTTTGGGCCACGGCGGCCTGGGTTGACGGTCCCGCCGCCGCGAACCGTTCCTTGGCTCTGCTGATCGCTGGGGTCTTGATGGCCTCGGGTGGATTGGTTCAGCTCCTGCCAGATTCCGGGCCACGGTCACGATCAGGAACTTCCGCATGAACTATCCGTTAGATTACAAAAAGTGATACCTGTGATTTGTATCACTCAAAGACCATTGCTGACCTCGTTCGCTGGGCCGACCGGCCAAGTCTGCTTGCTATAAGCTATGCTTATTTGACGGTCGTATGCTTTTTGAGATGATTATTATCGAATTACTTCAATAATCATGCTAGCCGACAAGCGTTCAAAATTCCGTTTCATGAAAAGTTCGTTGCTAGGGGGGGGGTGGGACTGCGGCGATGCTTATCTCGCCTTTTACGCAGTCGGCCCATGCAAATGCTGTGATTTTCAACAATGCTGATCCGGCGCTGAGAACCCTTGCATTAGGAGTCAATGATGCAGGGCATCTGAATATCTTTAGTCAAATCTTTGCTACCACCAATGCTTTTAGTGGAGCAACGGGTCTGGCCCGCCTATTTGCTGATGGCACCTGGCGAGATGCCACATCGCCAGGTTGTCTTTGCGAGGGTTGGGGTGTGGCCGCCTCAAGTCTGGGTGGAGGGCGATTCGCGGGGTGGGCTAATGAAGCTTCGGGAAGCGGTGTATTGACAGGGGGTCTTTTCGGCTCAACTACCACCACCGCCACATCGCAGATCGACCTTGTCGATCTGCCGATCCGCGTGCTCCAGGCCTACGGGCCTTCACTGGCACCCAATGCCTTCCAGGGGAATGTCTCGATTACAAACACAGGAGCCGAAAAGGTTTATGATGTTGTTTATCGCCGGGTGATGGATTGGGACGTTCCTCCAACCGGATTTAACGAATACGTTAGTCATATTGGTGTGGAGGAAAGTCTAGAGTCTGCGGGTGGTAATGTTCGCTTTGCCAGTAATAATGGTTTTGCGTCTTCTGATCCTCGTTCCTATGCAGGGGAAAGAGATCCCTACGGTACGATCAATAGCAATTTCTTTCAGAAGGGCCCAACCGACCATGGTTCCGTATTTGATTTTGCCTTCGGTGATTTAGATCCGGGGCAATCTCGTACGTTCAATATCTTCTATGGTGCTGGTGCCAACTTGTCTGAAGCCCAGAGCGCTATTGCGATTCTCGACCCCGATGTCTGGTCATTCGGGCAATCGAGGCAATCGATAGATTATGGACCTTACACACCGAATGACAACAGTCCCACCTTCCTCTTCGCCTTCGGGGGCGTGGGGGGTGTGGAGCCGGGTGCAACCCCGGATGTTCCGGTGTTGCCCTTCGTGCCCGCCCCCGGTGTGTGCGAGTTCCCGGCTCCCAGCCCGCGTCGCTGGTTCGATCCTCCTTTTGTTGATGGATTTGACTACTCCCTGGGCTCGGGCGATTTCCTGAGCTTTATTCTTCCCCCTGGATTTGGTACAACAATCGACCTCTATGTGGGCGGCAGTCTGATCGCAAGTGATCTTTTGGCTGATGGAATAAAAGAGTATTTCTTCTTGGCAGACTATGGCCTGTCTGGCGTTACGGCCTTCAGCCTCCGCGACATTTCCCCTCTGGTTGATGCCGCCGACTCAACGGCCTTCCCCACGTTCCTGGACTTCGCCTCCGGGGCTACGGGTCTGACGATGAAAGCGCGTGAGGGGGCCCCAGCCTCTGTTCCCGGACCCCTGCCCGCCCTTGGACTGTCCGCTGCCTTCGTCTTCAGCAGAAAACTTCGCGGTCGCGTCAAAGCTGCCGCTCAGTAGCCCACGGCAACCGGAACGAGTTCCTGTTCTCCATCAGCCAGCGTTGACGGCATCAGCTGTTACGCTGGCTTTTTTTGTCGGGCGGCGTCAGAGTAAAGCGATGTTTCGCTTGGCGATAAGCGGCGCCCAAAGGGCGCCAAACGCCAACCGATCTGGCCGTTATGGTGTTTGCGGTACATCTGCGGCTGAATCCCATGGGCCTCAACCGCACCGCCCGGGGAATCGTGTTCGTGCCCAGCCTCTTGCTGGGTGGTGCCTTTCTCGCCACCGCCGCCTGGATCGATGGCCCCGCCGCCGCCAACCGTCCATTGGCCCTGGCCCTGGGCGGGGTGCTGGTGGCGGCAGGCCTGCTCGCCCTGGTGCTGCCGGAGGGACCAAAGGCCGATCCTCCTCCAGCCACGGGAGAGGGGTCATCCTCCAGGCGCCCCGGCGCTGGCGCCTGAGCCCGGCAGCGCCCTTCCCGGGGGTGTTCCCCCAGCAGGATCGGGGCCGCAACCGTCGTCCAGTCGTCCATTCCACGGCCATGGTTGCAGCAGCTTCGAGCTCGCCCATGGCCATCGCCGATTCCGGATCCGTGCGCCCCGCTCCTGCCGCGGCTGAGCACCTGGTGCTGCCGCTGGCCGCCGTGGGGCTGGAGGCGATCGCCAGTGTGGGCGGCAAGAACGCCTCCCTCGGCGAGATGATCCGCACCCTGGCTGCCTCGGGGGTGCGCGTGCCGGAAGGGTTCGCCACCACCGCCGCCGCCTACCGGCTGTTTCTGGCCAGCAATGGCCTGGAGCCGCCCCTGCGCACCATCCTGGAAGGCCTCGACACGGACGATCTGGCCGCCCTCCAGGCCGCGGGCCAGGCGGCCCGGGCTCTCTTACTGGCAGCCCCCTTGCCCGTGAAGCTCGAGCAGGAGATCCGCATCGCCTACCGCGCCCTGGGGGCTCCCGCCGTGGCCGTGCGCTCCAGCGCCACCGCTGAGGATCTGCCAGATGCCAGTTTTGCCGGTCAGCAGGAAACCTTTCTGCATATCGAGGGGGAAACGGCCCTGCTGGAGGCCTGCCGCCACTGCTACGCCTCCCTGTTCACCGACCGGGCCCTCTCCTACCGCCAGCTCAACGGCTTCGACCATCTTGATGTGGCCCTCTCGATCGGGGTGCAGCGCATGGTGGCGGCGGATCGGGCCTGCTCCGGGGTGATGTTCAGCATCGACACCGAGACCGGATTTCGCGATGCGGTGCTTCTCACCGCTGCCTACGGGCTGGGCGAGACGGTCGTGCAGGGATCGGTGAATCCCGATGAATGGCTGATCTTCAAGCCCACCCTGGCCCAGGGGTTCCGCCCGATTCTCAGCCGCCGGCTGGGCGGCAAGGCGATCCGCATGGTGCGTGCCGATCCGCCGGAAGCGGGACGGCCGGTGCGCATCGAGGCGGTGGATCCTGCCGATTGCCAGTGTTTCGCCCTCACCGACGAGGAGGTGCTCACCCTGGCCGGCTGGGCCATGACGATCGAGGCCCATTACTCCAGGCTCCGGGGCACCCCCACGCCCATGGACATCGAGTGGGCCAAGGATGGCCCCGGAGGTGATCTCTACATCCTGCAGGCCCGCCCGGAGACGGTGGAATCCCGCCGCAGTGGCGCGGTGCTGCGCAGCTGGCACCTGGAGCCCCACCAGGTGAGCCCGATCGTGAGCGGCCAGGCGATCGGCGCCTCCGTGAGCAGCGGCGTAGTGCGGCTGATCCACGACCCCGCCGCCATGGAGCAGTTTCAGCAGGGCGATGTGCTGGTCACCGAGCGCACCGATCCAGACTGGGAGCCGATTCTCCGCAGGGCCAGCGGCGTGGTGACCGACCAGGGCGGCCGCACTTGCCATGCGGCGATCATCGCCCGCGAGATGGGGATCACCGCGATCGTGGGCAGTGGTGATGGCACCCGCCGTCTCCAGGAAGGCACCGCCGTGACGCTCGCCTGCTGTGAGGGGGAGGTGGGTCATGTCTACCCCGGTCTGCTGCCCTTCCGCCTTGAGGAGCAGCCCCTCACCAATTTGCCTGCCACCACCACCCGCATCCTGATGAACGTGGGCAACCCGGAGGAGGCCTTCAACCTGGCCGCCATCCCCTGCGACGGCGTCGGGCTGGCGCGGCTCGAGTTCATCATCGCCAACCACATCCGCGTCCATCCGCTGGCCCTGCTCCACCCGGAGAAGGTCAGTTCGCAGCAGGAGCGGGCGCAGATCGCCGCTTTAATCAGGGGCTACAACGATCCGGCCGAGTACTACATCGACAAGCTGGCCCAGGGCATGGCCCGCATCGCGGCGGCGTTCCATCCCAGGCCGGTGATTCTGCGCTTCTCCGATTTCAAGAGCAACGAATATGCCCGCCTCCTGGGCGGAGCGGCCTTTGAGCCCATCGAGGAAAATCCGATGCTCGGCTGGCGCGGCGCCTCCCGCTACACCTCCGCAGCCTTTGCCCCCGCTTTCGCCCTGGAATGCCAGGCCCTTAAGCGGGTGCGTGAGGTGATTGGGCTCACCAACACGATCGTGATGGTGCCCTTCTGCCGCACCCCCGAGGAGGGGGACAAGGTGCTGGCCCTGATGGCGGAGCAGGGTCTGGTGCGCGGTGAGAACGGCCTCGAGGTGTATGTGATGTGCGAACTGCCCAGCAATGTGATCGTGGCTGAGGCGTTCGCCGAGCGCTTCGATGGCTTCTCGATCGGCTCCAATGACCTCACCCAGCTCACCCTCGGCCTCGATCGTGATTCGGCCCTGGTGGCCGACCTCTTCGATGAACGCCACGCCAGCGTGAAGGCGATGATCGCCCTGGCGATCCGCACGGCGAAGCGCTGTGGCCGCAAGATTGGGCTCTGTGGTCAGGCCCCGAGCGACCATCCCGACTTCGCCCGCTTCTTGGTGGAGGAGGGCATCGATTCGATCAGCCTCAACCCGGACGCCGTGGTTCGGACCCGCCTGGCCGTGGCGGCCCTGGAGGCGGCAGCGCCGCTTTGAGCGCCCATTCCTCCTCGTCGCCGGTGACTCGTCGCTGCTGGCGGCGCCAGCGGCGTTCCGTTTCGGCATCCGCGGCCCGGATCGCCCCACGGTCGCTTTTCAGCTGGTTCGATCCCGCCAAATACAGGCAACCTGCCATCGCCCACACGGCGATGGCGGGGGCGGGATGGACCAGCGTCAGGATCAGCCCAAGGGGCACCAGGACCAGGGCCAGGCAGTCACCCGTGCCGCGGCTCGGCTCGCTAGGGGCCCCCAGTTCCATGCGCACCTGATCACGGAGCTCGGCGTAGGCCACCTGTTGGGCCTGCGCTCCGGCCCGCAGGATTTCACGCTGCAGCCGGGCCTGCCGGGACTCGCTATCTGCGCCCTGGTCGGGGAGACGGGCCGAAGAAGCCTGGGGATCGGGGGCCTGGGGGGCAGGCATGGGCTTGGGCTCGATCACGCGCGGCGGCTCCGGCTTCAAGCCAGCCGCCAGAGGAGAACAGCGTGGGCGCCGCTGCGAATGACGCAGAGAACGGCCAGACCCATGCAAAGTGGACAGTGGGTGAGGCCCATCGGAGGTTGCCAGAGATGTGCTTAGGACCCACCTTGGCACCTCTCGTGAAGGCTGTGTCTCTGCGTGCTGCCCTAAACATCAGACGACCCGGACCATGGCCTGCGTGCTGCGTCTCAGCGAACTCAAGCTGCCCCTCGACCATGGGGAAGACGATCTGGCGGCGGCGATCTGCCGCCGGCTCGGGGTGCCCAGGGAGGTGCTGCTCTCCCATCGCCTGGTGAGGCGCAGCGTCGATGCCCGGCGCCGCAACGCCATTGCGCTGGTCTACAGCGTGGATCTGGAACTGGCTCTGGATCCGGCCTCGCAGCGGCGTCTGCTGCGCCGCTTCCAGGGGGACCCCCACCTGCGTCCCGTTCCGGACGATCGTTATCGCCTCGTGGCCCGGCTGGAGGAGCCTCCGGGCGGCCCCCGTCCTGTGGTGGTGGGGGCCGGCCCCTGCGGCTACTTCGCCGCTCTCCTGCTGGCCGAGATGGGTCTGCGGCCCCTCCTGCTGGAGCGGGGCAAGCCGGTGAAGGAGCGCACGGCTGACACCTTCGGCTACTGGCGGGGCCAACGCTCCCTCGATCCGGAGTCGAATGTCCAGTTCGGTGAAGGAGGGGCCGGCACCTTCTCCGATGGCAAGCTCTACAGCCAGGTGAGTGAGTCGCAGACACTCATCCGCAAGGTTCTCGAGGAACTGGTGGCCGCCGGCGCCCATCCCGAGATCCTCACCCTGCAGCGGCCCCATATCGGCACCTTCAAGCTCGCCACGGTGGTGCGCGGACTGCGCCGCCGGATCGAGGCTCTGGGCGGTCAGGTGCGCTTCGGGGCTCGGGTGGAGAGCCTGGAGCTCCATCCCACCACCCGGGCCGTTCAGGGGCTGATCCTGGCGGATGGTCACCGGGTTGCTGCCGATCAGGTGGCCCTGGCGGTGGGCCACAGCGCCCGTGACACCTTCGCCATGCTGCATGGCCTCGGCGTGGCGATGGAATGCAAGCCCTTCGCCGTGGGGCTCCGGGTCGAACATCCCCAGCCCCTGATCGATCAGGCCCGCTGGGGTCCTTCCGCCGGCCATCCCCAGCTGGGGGCCGCGGAGTACAAACTCGTTCACCACGGCGCCAAGACCCCCGGGGCCACCCCCCGTAGTACCTGGAGTTTCTGCATGTGTCCCGGGGGCTTGGTGGTGGGGGCCACCTCGGAGCTCGGCGGGGTGGTGACCAATGGCATGAGCCAGCATTCCCGCAATGAGCGGAATGCCAACAGTGCCTTGGTGGTGAACGTGGAACGGGAGGATCTGGAGCCCTGGGGCAGCGGCGCTGGAGATCCCTTGGCCGGCGTGGCCTTCCAACGCCACTGGGAGCGCCAGGCGTTTCAGGCTGGTGGAGCGGATGGGCGGGCTCCCGCCCAGTGGGTGGATGATTTCCTGGCGGGTCGTCCGAGCCAGGACCGAGGAGCGACAGGGGTGCCGGCGTCGTTTCAGCCTGGCGTGCGGCTGGGCAGCCTTGACACCTGCCTTCCCGGTTGGGTGCTGGAAACGATCCGGGAGGCGCTGCCGGCGTTTGAGCGCCGCATCCCCGGATTCAGCTCCGGCGGCGCCCTCCTCACGGGCGTGGAAACCCGCACCTCATCGCCCGTGAAGATCGTGCGGGACAGCACGACCCTGGAGAGCCCGAATACACCCGGGCTCTACCCCGCGGGCGAGGGAGGCGGCCATGCCGGCGGCATCCTCTCGGCTGCGATCGATGGGATCCGGGTTGCCGAAGCGATCGCCCTCACACGTCTTCGTCTTCAGCGCCCAAGGGCACCAGACGAATCTGTTTGCGACCGAGCTTGATTTCAAACTCATCGCCGGGCTTGAGGTCCAACATGGCGGTGTAGGCCTTGCCCACCATCAGGTTGCCGTTGAACTGCACCTTGGTGTTGAAGCTCAGCTTGCGGCCAGCTTTGCCTGCTTTCGGCGCGGCGCCAAAGTCAACGCCCTTGGCGTTCAGCAGTGATTCGTAGAAGGCCGTGAAGTTGAGGCGTTCGGTGCCGTCCTTCTTGGTGGAGACGTAACCACAAGCCCGCACAAGCTCGGACTTGCTGACATCACCCAGCTCCTTGACCTTGGCGAGGAGTTCGGCTCCGGTGAGCATGGTCTCAAAAATGCAACACCTGCATAATCACGCATAAAGGGCCGATCCGGCAAGTCCTCGGGTGACCGAATTGTTCGGATTAATGAAACTCCAAGCCTTCCTAAATTCCCTCAGGAGCAAGCGCGTGGTCTGCTCCTGAGGGAAAGGGAGGTTTGATCCTGACCCTTGATCACGGCTGCATTGGTGCAGCTCGGCTTCCGGCACGCTGGTGTCCGGAACGCGTTCAGCTGAACTTCTGTCTTCGCGCCGGGTGTGCTCAGGTTTTGTCTTCAACCCTGGGCAACGATTCCACTCCACTGAACCGCCTTGATCCTGTCGCGTCTCCAGGAATGGAATAGAAGGGATTCTTCAACGGTACAGAGCGGGCAGACCTCGATGCGAGCCGGATCCACCCCCGCGTGGATCAGCTGGGCCTGCGCGGCCGCCCGGATGTCCAACCGGTCGCGGGTGGGGTCGGGATCCTTCAGCAGCGCCCCGCAGGCGCGAAGCTCCTCTAAGGCGACATCGGCATCATCGGCATTGCTTTGATCCGGCCGGAGCGATTGCGCGACCTCCAGGCTCACCGGGCGTTCCACCTGATAGGAGGTTCCGCTCACCGCCGGTCCCAGGGCCACCAGCAGATCGCCTCGCCGGGATCCGGCCTTTTCCATCAGGGTGAGGGCCCCGGGCAGGATCCGGCCGGCCACCCCCCGCCAGCCCGCATGGCAGGCCCCGACCCGGCCCGTCGCCGGATCGGCGATCAACACCGGCGTGCAGTCCGCTCCACAAACCCACAGGCTCTGGCCGGCCCCATCGCTCACGAGTCCATCGGCCTCGGGCCAGGGATCCTCCCGGGCCTCGCTGGCTGGAAGCACGAGGGCGCTATGGATCTGGCGGGGCCGGTGCACGGTGATGCCGGCACTGAGGGCGCCGGCCAGCTCCTGGGGCCCTCGGCCCTGCCACTGCCGGGTGAAGAAGCCATGCTCGAACTCCGCTAGCCGATCGGCCTGGAGGTAGTACCCGCCGTAGGTCCCCACCCAGGTCCAGCCCGGCAGGTCGTTGAAGCCCCGGTCGGGGCGATCGAAGGGTGGGTCGAGGGCCTCAGCCATGGAATTCGAAGCGCGGCTCTTCAGGCATCGGGAAGATCCCGCAGCAGCCAGAAGCCCTCCAGCCGTTGCTCCTGTTCCTCGGACTGCACCGCCAGAAACTGCAGTCCACTCGCCCGGACCCGGGCCGTTTCGAAGGCCTCCGCGGCCACCCGGGCTTCCTCCCCGGGCAGGGTGGTGAGTAGCCAGCGATCCTCGAGGCCGGCCTCCAACACCAACTGGTTTCCCTCCACCTCTAGGCGCACGGGCTCCAGACCCGCCAACCACCCCGAGATCGCCAGGGCCCGGTGGCGGCTGAATAGGCGGATGCCGGGAACCGCAGCTCCGGGCTCCAGATCGGAGGGCAGCTGGATCAGGCCGGCGAATCCAGCGCCCCATTCCGCTGCATCCGCCAGGGCTCCTGCGGGGAGGGTGGCCCATGCCCAGCGATCGCCGCGGGCGACCTCGGGCAGAGGCACCGGCACGCCCCGGATCGCAGCCGGTACCGGTGCCAGGGGGCCCACCAGGGCACCGGGCTCGGCGGGATAGACCTCCGCCTCCCGTTGCCGTAGCCATTCCACTAGGGCGTAGCAGCGGCGGCTTGGCACCAGTTCCAGCTGGAGCGCCTCGGCAGCCCGTTGCACCATCGTGCGCATCGATCCCCTCCAGCAGCGCAGGCGTCGCGGCCGACCGAAGCCCTGGCTCCGAGCTTCGGCCAGGGCCGCTTCGATCGCCTCCCGCAGCCAGAGGGAATTGACACTGGTGGCCGGACAGACCCTCACCCAGCGGAAAGGGGCAGCGGTCGTGCCGTTGGCGGCAGGGGGCGGGGTGGAGCAGATCAGCAGCTCCCACCGCTTGCGACCATCGGCCTCGAGCACCGGCCTGGAATAGAAATCGAGCTCCCAGTCGGGATGCCCGCCTGGGGCGTCAGCCACGCTGGCCGCTCCGGGGCCGGCTGATCCGGGACCGGGGGCGTCCGGCTGTTCGGCGTTCATGCTGCTGAGGTTTTCGGCACGGCGTTCATCCCAGAGTTGTTGCCCTCTCGTTTCATCCCGCCTCCTGTTCCTTCTGGCGCAGCAGCGAGCGGGCCCGGTTGGCCCGATCGGTGGCTTCGGCCATCACGGTGGCCTTGGCGATCAACAGCTCTCCGGGTTGTCCCTCCAGCAGGGCCGTGTTGAGGGCGATGCGCCCCCGGCCCGGATCCAGTTGGGTGATCAGGGCCTTGAGCCGCTCACCGGGTTCGAAGGCCTCGCGCAAATCCCTCAGGACGCCGCCGGTGATCGAGCTGTGGTGGAGCAGGCCACTGACGCCGCCCAGGTCCACGAAGAAGCCATAGGGCTTGATCGCGGCAACCTGACCCTCCACGAGTTGGCCCACCTCTAGTTCCCCGAAGCGGGCCGCCGTTGCCGCCTTGCGTTCGGAGAGCACCAGCTTGCGGGTTTCTGGGTTGACCTCCAGGAAGCTCACTCCAAGGGTCTTGCCCACCAAGGCTTCGTGGTTCTCCCCATCCTGGAGCTGGGAGCGCGGGATGAAGCCCCGCAGACCTTCAAGGTCACAGGTCACACCGCCACGGTTGAAGCCGGTGATCTGGACCTGCGCCACCTTGCCGTCCTTCTCGAGCTGGCGCACCTTCTCCCAGCTCTGGCGCAGGGCTAGGGCCCGGGCGCTGATGGTCACCACGCCATCGGCGTTCTGCTCGCGGGTCACAAGCACTTCCACCCGCAGTCCCCTCGGGAAGCGTTCCTTGAGGTTCGTGATCACCCCCAGGCCAGCTTCCTGTTTGGGCATAAAGCCCGGCGCTTTGCCGCCGATATCCACATACACCCCATCGCTCTCCACGCCCACGACGGTGCCGCTCACCACCTCACCGGTGGTGCCAACGATCTCGTTCTCGTCGAGGGCGGCGAGGAAGGCTTCCTCATCGAAATCGAAATCGTCCACGGTGCGACTCACCGCGGCCTGCGCGGCGGCCGGCGCCGGCTTGCGTGCGCCGCCCGGGCGGCCCCGGCCGGGTTCCGGCCCCAGCAGGTCGGCCATCGTCATGCCCTCGAGGGCCCCGAGATCGAAGAGTTCGTCATCGGAGCGGCGCGGGGCCGTTTGTGCGGCCGCGGCAGGCGTCGGGGGCGCCGGCCGGCTGGGCGCCTGCGGCCCAGCCGAGCCGGGGGCGGCGGCGGGCACGGCCAACTCGGTGGGAGCTGACTCGGGCGGCGCTGTCTCCTCTTTGCGGATCAACACCACCTGGGGCGGCTTGCGGGGTGGTGTGACCGCCTGCCCGCCGGGCCGTTGGACGGGGGTCCGGGGTTGACGCGGCGGGGGGGTGCCGGATCCGGCCATGAACCTCAGCGTTCTGCGATCCCACACTGTAGGGATCCCCCCTGAACCCTCGGCCGGGAGCTCCGCGTTCCCGTTCCGTGGCAGGTCACCGTCCGAGCCCCGCCATGACCTCACCTGATCCGAATGCCCAGAGCCAGGGGCGGCGGCGGCGCCTGCTCAGCCAGCTCAGCTGGCCCGAGGTGGCGCAGGGGGCCGCCAGGTCCGGCAGCACGGTGGTGTGGCCCTTGGGGGCGATCGAGCAACACGGTCCCCATCTGCCCCTTGGCACCGATGCCCTCTTCGCTGAACGGGTCTGCACGGCCGTGCTGGAGATGCTTCCCGACGATCTGCCCATTTGGCAGCTGCCCACCCAGAGCCTCGGCTTCTCCCACGAGCACCGCGGCTTTGCCGGCACCCTCAGCCTGCCGCCGGAGCTGCTCCTGGGCCTGGTGGTCGCGGTGGGCAGCGACTTGGCGGCGGCCGGCTTCCAGCGGCTGGTGCTCCTCAATGGCCATGGCGGCCAGATCGCCCTGCTGGAGGTGGCGGCCCGCCAGCTTCACGCGGCCCAGCCGGCCCTGGCGGTGCTTCCCTGCTTTCTGTGGCGAGGGCCCGAAGGGGTCGCCCAGCGGATTCCCGAACCCGAGCGTCAGCGGGGTCTGCATGCGGGCCTGGCCGAGACCAGCCTCATGCTTCACCTGGCGGAGGACCTGGTTGGGCCCACGCGTCAGGCAGACGGACCCGTTCAGGAGCCACCGGAGGGTTGGAGCTTGGAGGGCCAGGCCCCCTGTGCCTGGCTGACCGGCGAGCTCAGCAGCTGCGGCGTGATCGGTGACCCCGCCGGCGCCTCCGCCGAGCTCGGGCAGGCGCTGTTCGAGGCGTTGGTGGAGGGATGGCGGCGCCGGTTTCTATCCTTGCTGAACAGCGACTGGCCGCCGGGATCCGGGCAAGGTTGATTACAGTCGCCAACTAAGTGCACAAAGGCCCTCCATGGCGGTTTCCCTGTCGGATCTGTCCCCGAATCCCGCGGCCTCGATCGGGCTGGGCAGCGGTGGCGACGCATCGACCGAAGCCGCCCTGCCCGATTTCACCAGCGAGGGCTACAAGGACGCCTACAGCCGCATCAATGCCATCGTGATCGAGGGCGAACAGGAAGCTCACGACAACTACCTTTCCCTGGCCACTCTGCTGCCCGATCAGGCCGACGAATTGGCCCGGCTGGCCCGGATGGAGATGAAGCACAAAAAGGGCTTCACCGCCTGTGCTGCCAATCTTGGCGTTACGGCCGACATGCCGTTCGCCCGCGTCTTTTTCACCCCGCTCCGTGACAATTTCCAGCAGGCTCTCGCCGAGGAAAAACTGGTCACCTGCCTGTTGATTCAATCGATCCTGATCGAAGCCTTTGCGATCGCGGCTTATCACATCTACATCCCGGTGGCCGACCCCTTCGCCCGCAAGATCACCGAGGGCGTGGTGCAGGACGAATACACCCACCTCAATTACGGCCAGGAGTGGCTCAAGGCCAACCTCGAGACGTCCCGCCAGGAGCTTGATGAGGCCAACCGGGCCAACCTTCCCCATGTGCGGCGGATGCTCGAGCAGGTGGCCGACGACGCCGGCGTGCTCCATATGGACAAGGAGGACCTGATGGCCGACTTCATGACCTCCTATCAGGAGGTGCTCACCGAGATCGGTTTCACCTCCCGGGAGATCGCCCGGATGGCCACGGCAGCTCTGCTGGGGTGAGGGGCCTTCACCCGTGGCAGGATGGGCCTTCTGCCTGGTCCGGCGGTTCCCATCCCCAAGGGTTTCGATCGACATGTTTGGCCTGATCGGTCACTCCACCAGCCTTGATGCGGCTCGATCCAAGGCTGCCAGCCTCGGTTATCCGGAGTACGCCGAGGGCGATTTCGAGATGTGGTGTGTCGCCCCGCCGCAATTGGTTGAAACGGTCACCGTGGCCAGCCCCACCGGCCAAGTGATCGAGGGCGCCTATATCGATTCGGTGTTCGTGCCGGAGATGCTGAGCCGCTTCAAGACGGCCAAGCGCAAGGTGCTGAGCGCCATGGAGCTCGCCCAGAAGAACGACATCGCTATTACGGCCCTGGGCGGCTTCACGTCGATCATTTTCGAGAATCTCAACCTGCTCAAGGAGCAGCAGATCCGCAATACCAGGCTGGAATGGGAGAGGTTCACCACTGGTAACACCCACACCGCCTGGGTGATCGCCCAGCAGGTCGTGCACAACGCGCCGAGGCTGGGCATCGAATTGGGCCGCGCCAGGGTGGCCGTGGTCGGGGCCACCGGCGACATCGGCAGCGCGGTGTGCCGCTGGCTCCAACGCCAGGGT
>JBBASH010000029.1:0-39564 GCA_040399305.1 Cyanobium sp. | reverse complement strand
TGCTGCCGGAGGCCACACCCCACTACCTGATGGGGGTGCGCAGCCTGCGGGAGATGGCGATCGCCGTGGCTGAGGGCTTTGATCTGTTCGACTGCGTGCTGCCCACCCGCCTAGGCCGCCATGGAGCGGCGCTGGTGGGCGGTGAGCGCTGGAACCTGCGCAACGCCCGCTTCCGTCACGACCACACCCCCCTCGATCCCACCTGCTCCTGCCTGGCCTGCCGCCTCCACAGCCGCGCCTACCTGCACCACCTGATCCGCTGCGAGGAGATGCTCGGCCGCACCCTGCTCAGCCTCCACAACCTCACCACCCTGCTGCGCTTCACCACGGCGATGGGCCAGGCGATCGCCGAGGGTTGTTTTGCAGAGGATTTCGCTCCCTGGGAGCAGGACTCTCCGGCGGCGCACACATGGAAGTTGCCATCGGCGCCAACGGGCTGAGCGTGGCATCGCCGGAGCATCAGTGCGGATCCAGAGCCAGCGATTATTCTTTCTAGGGTGATGGTTGAGGCGTGAACCGGATGAACTTCACTTTGGAGTGCGAACAAGAAGTTGATGGGCGCTGGATCGCTGAGGTGCCTGAGTTGCCGGGTGTGCTTTCGTATGGCGAATCAGCTTTGGATGCGATGGCCAAAGCTGAAGTGCTGGCACTTCGCGTGATTGCCGATCAGCTTGAAAACGGCGAGTCAGAGCCAGTCAGTATCAGCTTCTCTCTTCCAGTTTTGGTATGAGCCAATGGCCTTCCCTCAAGGCCAAGCGAGTCCTGGCTGCTCTGCAGTCCATTGGCTGGAGGGTGAAGCGGCAAGCGGGATCTCACAAGACCGCAAAACATACGGGTCTTGAGCCAGGTGACCTGTGAGTCGCCCTCAGTTCGGCCAGCAGAAAAGTCAAGTGGGCAGTCCATCATTTCCCCTCTGCGTTCTCAATCCAGACGGTTTGTCTACCAATAAGGGGTGGCGACGTGGCGTCGACCAACCCCGAGGCTTCGGGCCCTGGATTGGCCGCAGAGATCGATGAAGTGATCGCCGCTATCCTGCTATCACGCTTCAACGGCCGCACCGTTCCCGAGATCTGCGCCATGGGTGGAATCACCGTCGACGACTTCACAAGCAGCGTCGCCTACCGCGAGATCTTCGGGCTGGGCCGCCAGACCGAAGCCTCGGTCATCACCCTCCGCCAGCTCCAGCGCCGTTGCGGCACCCTCAGCCCTGCCCAACAGTCCCGAATTCAGGCCCTCCCGCTCAGCGCGCTCGAAGCTCTTCTCGACGCCCTCCTCGACTTCCAGGGTCCAGAAGATCTCAACACCTGGCTGACCCGCCACGCCAGCTGAGCCCCTCACGCTTTAGCGGCCGCACCGTTCCCGAGATCTGCGCCATGGGTGGGATCACCGTCGACGACTTCACGAGCAGCGTGGCCTACCGCGAGATTTTTGGGCTGGGTCATCAGGACGGCCAGCAAAAAGGTCGCCAGGTCGAAGCCGCCGCCCTCGCCCTTCGCCTGCTCCAACGCCGCTGCGGCGCTCTGACCCCCAGCCAACAGGCCCGAATTCAGGTCATGCCCCTCAGCGCGCTGGAATCCCTGGTGGATGCCCTGCTCGATTTCAAGGGGCCTGACGACCTCACTGCCTGGCTGAGCCACTACGCCTGCTGAGGGCCACCCCCGAGCCTGGCCCCTCCCGCATCAACGGCCGCACTGTTCCCGAGATCTGCGCCATGGGTGGGATCACCGTCGACGACTTCACCAGCAGCGTCGCCTATCGCGAAATCTTTGGCCTGGGACGGCAAGAGGGCCGTCAGGAAGGCCGCCAGGAAGGCCTTCTGGAGGGCCAGCAAAAAGGCCGCCAGACCGAAGCCTCCGCCCTAACCCTCCGCCAGCTCCAGCTCCGCTGCGGCGCCCTGACCCCCATCCAACAGGCCCGCATCCAGGCGCTCTCGCCTAGCGCGATTGAGACCCTCTCCATTGCCCTGCTCGACTTCCAGGGACCAGAAGACCTCAACACCTGGCTGAGCCAGCACGCCGCCTGAGGGCCGCACCCGAGCCAAGCCCCTCCCGCTTCAGCGGCCGTACCGTTCCCGAGATCAGCGCCAGGGGCTGCAAGCCCGTTAGCGATTGCGCGGCAGGCCTGGCGGCCCATCCGCCTGTGCTTGGAACCTTCCAAAGGCAGCCCGCACCCTGGCGGAGCTACTCGCAGCCGCTGGCATCCCGCCACCCACAAGGCCTCCTGCCCTCCGATCAGCCGGCCCACAGCCGCCGAGCCCCGCCTGCCCCCTCCGCGCACACCCGGTGCCGCAGCACCCCCGTGCAACCCCACCCTGCATCGCTCCACCAACGGCCAGGGCCCGGCCCAGCACCGCCGGTTGTTTTGCAGAGGATGTCGCTCCCGGCAGATCGCCCTCCCCGGCTGCCCACCCGTGGTAATTTCCATCCACCGCACTGGGCCGCTCCAAGGGCCCCAATTCCCCATGGCGCACCTCCTGCTGGCCGGTCTTGCTTCCCACAGCACCCCGCTGGCCCAGCTGCCCGAGGCCTACCAAGCCTTCGGCCCGTTGGTGGACATCCTGCCGATCATCCCCCTCTTCTTCCTGCTGCTGGCCTTCGTGTGGCAGGCTTCGGTGGGGTTCCGCTGAACTTCTTTCCACCAAATCCAGGCATCGCTTGATGGGTTAAGAGCGTTAGTCGTTGATTGCTTGGTTTTTCACCTGATTACCCATACAATCAAGGGCAACTTCTTGCCTTGATTGTGGGAGATCTCTGCGGCTGTTGCGAACCTCCCACCGAGCTGTTGAAGCTCCGGGCAGCTACCATTAAGGATGATCATCGGCAGCGGTTCTTTGATCATCAAACGCCACCCGAGTGATTGCCGTATGCCGCTCAGCCGGTAATCTTGACTCCTTTGTTGATCCCTAAGCTCCCGATGATCCGATCCGGTGACCAGGACCGCACCCAAAGCAATCGGCGCTCACAGGACCTTGGCGAAGCACTCAAGTGGATCGGCTATGCGTTGCTCGGCACCTATGCGGTGACCGTGGTGGCGGCGGCACTGCCGGTGAAGCTGCTCGATCCGGCCTGGATCAACCGGGTGTGCGGCAGCCTGCGCGGAGGCGTGAGCTTCCCGCTGGAAGCCGTGGCCTTGTTCCTGATCGGCGGCTTCCTGGATCGCAGTGGCAAGGAGCCTCCGCTGATCACCCGGGTGCGGGGGCTGGCAATCTGGGCGGCGCTCGGTTTTCTGCTGCTGATCCCGCTGCAGAGCTGGGCGGGCCTGAAGCTGATCGATTCGGCGATCGAGGCGCAGAAGGCCCGGCTAGCGCCGGGCGAAAACGCCTTGCGTGCTGTGTATGCAGCCACCAATGCTGATCAGTTGCTGGAAGCGATCCGCAGGATTCCAGGCGCCCCGCCCAACATCAGCGGCCGCTTCGAGGAGCCGGTGCCGAAGGTGCGGGAGCGGCTGATCAGCGAGATCGAGCCCCAGGTGCGCCAGCAGAAGGAGCAGCTCAAGGAGGTGATCGGCACCATCCGCCGCGACAGCCTGATCGCTCTGGTGAAGGATGGCGTGGTGTCCCTGCTCAGCGCCCTGGCCTTTGCGGCGGTCGGCCGCTCCAAGCCCTACCGCTCCACCTTGCTCCAGAAGCTGGTGGGGCCTCCGAGACCCTCCAGCAGCGCCAGCGAAGAGTTTGCGAAGCTGGCCGAGGAGTACCAGCAGGGCGATGAGGAGGTCTGAACCAGGCCTTCACAGGGTCTTGATCCCCTGACAACCCCTCCCTGCCGCAAGGCTGCTATGCCAAAGCCGCCTCTTTGGGGTAAAGTGATTAAGCCATCGTTTGTGGCTGCGGCTCAGTCCTCTCGATACCACTGAACCCCCCCCCCCCCCCCGATGACGAAAAAACTTTCCATCGCCGGCTTGGTCGTAGCAGCAGCTGCTTCCTCGGCCATCGCATTTGGTTCTGCTCCGGCAAAGGCTGCTTGCATTGGCGGCAATAATCCTTGCACCACGTTTGATCCGTCGACTATTTCTACTCCTACTAATGTTGGAAGTTATACAGGATCTCCCGGAGCGCCTGTATCTGCCTACACTCACGCACGTTTTCAGCTTGTAGTTCAAAATCTCACAGCTACTGGGCCTTTCGAGGCCGGCGACTTGATCCTTAATCTGATTCCTGGGGCGTCAAACCTCAACCTCGGCAAGGTAAATTTTAACGGCAACGGAACATTTGATGGTGCTTGGACTGCTCTTAGTTCAAACGTCACAACGGCTTTTAACTGGTCTAACGCAACAATTAGCTATACTATTCCATCCGGCTTGAATGTGGGAACCAAGCTATTTGCAGTGTTGCAGTATGCTGAGGATAGCACTGGTTCATTCGCCCAGACCTCTGCTAGTAACTTTCTTAGTACAGCTACAAATCCTTCAACCGGTACTCCCGCTCCTCTCCCTCTGCTTGGTGCCGGTGCTGCTCTCGGCTTTTCCCGCCGCCTGCGCAAGCAAATCAAGCAAGTTGCCTGACCAGCAAAGACTTAGTCAATACCTCCCCGCCACGGGGAGGTTTTTTTATGTCTTCAAGGGTGGCTCCCAATGCACCGGGTTCCACCGCGTGCAACTCGCCATCTTTGGGCGTGATCCGTAAAACTTGCTATCAATCGAGCACTCGATAACAACCCTGGCTTGGCGGCCAAGACCGGCTGATGCCGCTTGCCCAGTTCCTGTGGCGCCAACCGCGCCGTGCCGGTCGTCAGGTGTCGAATTGGCCTCCCGGCCCCGGGGCGATGCAAAGCCTCAACGGCACCGGCCTCCATCAAGGGCTGCAGGGTCTGCGAAACCGTGGGTTGCCGCACCTGCCACAGCTCCACCAGCTCAGCCTGGGTCTGAACCGAAGCCGCATCCACCTGCGCCCAGGTCAGCAGCCGATCCCAGGCGGTTTCGCCCAACTGCTCCTGCAGTTCCGTCTGGTTGCGTCGCCGCAACGTCAGCAGCAGATCCTCCAGCGCTTTGACCAAGCCGCGCAGATCACCGAGGAACCGCTCATACAGCTGGTTCACCACGTTGAGGCGCGCCGCCAATCGGAGCACCTGGCCCGGCTGGAGCCGCCATCTGCGCGCCTCTAGCTGAAGGGCGCCGCCTCCAACAGCCCCGGCGCTGCCCCGCCGATGATCGGCGTGCGGATGGAGCTGGAGCCGCCGGAACCAAAGGACATCTGGGCGGATTGGTAATTGAGCTAAAATATGAACTAAAGACAGGTGGAAGGCGATGGAACAGCTCTATGAGGCAGTCGTTGAGCCTGATGGACGAATCCGTCTGAACACACCTGTGAACCTAGAGAGGGGGCTCCGAGTTCTTGTCGCGATACCGCAAACTGAGTTGGATACAGCCGTAAGCGGAATTGCATTAAGCGAGCCATCGCTCTTGGCTGATTGGATCAATCCTGAGGAAGATGAAGCATGGGCACACCTTCAGTAGGTGATGTGGTCATCATTCCATTCCCCTATTCAGATCTTTCCAAGTCGAAGCGCAGGCCAGCTCTTATACTCGCTCGAGTTGGATTGGGTGATTTTCTTCTTCGTCAAATCACCAGCAAGCAATACGATGATGCACACGCCTTATCGCTGAAAGAATCGGACTTCCTGTCCGGCGGTCTTCAGAGAGTCAGTTTCATACGCGTCGGCAAGCTGTTTACTGCTAATGAGGCTATTATTGTGGGGCTTGCTGGGCATATAGAACCCGCCAAGATTGCAGAGGCAATCGCACTTCTTGTTGAAATGCTATCCGAAGGCCTCCAAGCTGACACCTTCTAGCATCCAGATACAGAAGGCGGGGCTGAGGCTGGTTTCTATGCAGAGATCGCTGCCCGCTTAGGATCCGGAGCGATCGCAAGAGCGACCAGCTACTTCAGTTGTTGAAGTTCAGTTGAGCTGATCCTTGAGTTGATGGCTCCATGGCCACCGGCCTTGAGCATCTGTACAGCAACCTTGATCTGCCAATTGATCTGCTGGTTGATCTTTCTCCCGAGCACTCGCTCCTCGGGGTGATCAGCCTCCGCCAGGATCTGGATGCGCTCCTGGGGGCACGGTTGATGTCACAGAAGAGATATCCCATGGGTGCGACTGGCCCTGGAGCCGTAGCCGCAGGCTTCTCCGCAGGAGTACAGCACCACATGCTGGGGTTCCAGCACGGAGCGGATCCCAGCCAGGGCCTGCGCCACCAGATCGTCGGTGTTCTGATCGTTGTCCATCAACACAGTCTGACTCGGATAGCGGCAGCCCGGCTTGGGCCGACGACCTGAAGCGATCAGCTGCCCGACTGGAGCGCATCGCGGCTGTCTTCACCGCAGCTCCCCTGATCCAACACGAAATCGCCGCCCAGGCGGTGGTGTTAAGAGCAAGGATCAGCTTGTAATAGGAGCGTATTACGGCCTAGAGGGAGCGATGCGTACCATTTCCGTTCGCCTCGATGACGGCAGCGAGGCCAGGCTAGACAGCCTCTGCCAGACCCTTGGCCTCACCCAGACCGAGGTGGTCAAGGCTGGCCTTGACTTGTTGCAACAGCACTCCACCAGCCCGGCGGCCCTGGCGGAAGGCCTTGGACTGATCGGCAGCTTTTCCAGTGCGGCCCAAGAAAGCGACACCACCAGCCGTGGGCGGGATCATTCAGCGCTGCTTCGTCAGAAGCTGAGCAGGCAGCAGAGCCAGCAGCGGCTGAGCAGACCTCAACCATGAGCAGCTCCAGCTATCGGGGTGCCACCCTCCTCGATACTGGCCCATTGGTCGCCTGGTTCGACCGCAGTGACCAGGACCATGGCCTCTGTGCGGCCTTTTTTCAACAGCACAACGGTGCTTTCGTATCCACTTGGCCGGTTCTCACCGAGGTTTGCCATCTGATCCCGGCCGACATCGCACCACGCTTTCTCTCCTGGGTGTCACTCGGTGGCCTGAATGTTGCGGAGCTGAGTGGATCTGCCCTGGCGTTGATGGCGGGCTGGATGCGGCAATACGGCGATTTGCCGCTGGATCTGGCTGACGCTTCGCTGCTCTGGGTTGCCCAGGAGCAGGGGCTGCGGCGAATAGCAACCCTCGATCGCCGCGCCTTCGGGATCGTCCGACTTCCTGGTGGAGAGAGCCTCGAAAACCTGCTGGATTCATGAGCACGCTTTGGCTGGCTGCTGATCCCCGAGCAGCGGGCCGTGGAGATCTGCCGCGCCTCCAGTGCCACCGTCGCGGCCCTAAGCTGTTGTACGTCGAGTTGGACGACGCTGATGCAGGTGGTGAGTTTTTCGGAAGCCCGCGAGAGTTTCAAGGCCGTCCTCGATCGCGTCGAGGCTGACGCCGATGTGACCCTGATCACTCGTCGCCATGCCCAGGGTGCAGTGCTGATGTCGCTCGCCACTTACAACAGCCTCATGGAAACCGTGCATCTGCTTCGTTCGCCCGCGAATGCTGCCCATCTGCAGCGCTCGCTGGAGCAGGCTGAGCGCGGCGAATGGCTTGAGCATGCCCTCATCGATCCGGGCCAGGCTGGTGCCGGAAGCTGAGCGGCTGGCCTGGACACCAGCCGCCTGGGATGACTACCTCCTTTGGCAGGGCCAAGACCGCCAGCAGCTCCGGCGGATCAACCAACTGATCCAGGCGGCTCTGCGTGATCCCTTTGGGGGCATCGGCAAGCCGGAACCTTTGCGTGAGAATCTCGCTGGCTGCTGGTCGCGCCGGATCGACCAGGAGCACCGGCTCGTCTACCGACTGGAGGGCAAGGTGCTGGTCATCCTTGCCTGCCGGTATCACTACCGGTAAATGAGCACGGTTCGTCTGGCTGTTGATCCCATGCTGCCGGGCCCGCCGCCGCCAAGCCGCATCCACGCACCCCAAATGACGGCGGAGCGTGTCAAGGCGCGACCAGATCACCCTGCCAGCTGGCATGAGGCGGCACCTCGGCATCGCACCCGGGGCGCTGTGATCGTGGAGGCGAGTTTCATGCCGTTATGACTAGAATGGTCACAGCGGTGCGGAAAGGATGCAGAGCTGGCCGATCCACGAAGCCAAGGCCCGTCTCTCCGAGCTGGTGAAACGGGCTCAGCAGCAGCCCCAGCAGCTCACCTCCCACGGTGAGCCGGTGGCGGTTGTGCTTTCGGCTGAGGACTACCACCGCCATCGGCACGAAGGGGAATCGCTGGTGGCATTCATCCGTCACTCACCGCTGGTCGGCGCCGACGAACTGGAACTCGATCAGCAACGCAGCGGCGATCTCACGCGCGACATCGAGCTTTGAGAGCAACACAGCCGGCGATGGCAGACGGCTATCTGATCGACACCAATGTGATTTCAGAACTGCGGCGCCGCGAACCGGAGCCGCGGGTGGTGCACTGGTTTGAGCAAAGGCCGGCTGGCCAGCTCTACCTGAGCGTGCTGACTCTGGGCGAGATCCGACGGGGCGTGGAGAAGCTGCAGCAGGGGGAGCGAAAACGGACGCTGCGCCTCTGGCTGGAGCAGGAGTTGCCGACCTTCTTTGCTGGCCGTGTGCTGCCGATCGATGAGGCCGTAGCCCACCGCTGGGGGCATCTGATGGAGGCGATGGGAAGGCCTCTGCCAGCGATCGACAGCTTGCTGGCGGCCACGGCACTGGAGCACAACCTGGTGCTGATCACCCGCAATCTCAAGGATGTGGCGGATCTGCCTGTGGCCGTGGCCAATCCCTGGGATCCGGATGGAACCGGACTCTGATGCTCCGTTGCATCAGCGGGCAATCACGACCCGGTACAGCCCCTGAACGCCTTGATCCTGCCCGAGACCCTAGGCTGTTGTACAAGACGTTTTACGGCTGTTTCGATGGTGATCGGCGTGCGGATGGAGTTGGAGCAGGAGCGGCAGCTGGATCTGCTGGCCCGGCAGCAGGGCATGACCCGCAGTGCCTGCATCCGCGAGGCCATCCGCCAGTACCTACTGCGCCATGGCGACAGTGATGAGGCGCGCCGCCAATCGGAGCACCTGGCCCGGCTGGAGCCGCCGAACTGGAGCGAGCAGCTGCCCGACTGGAGCGACTGGACTGCATGACCGTTGCTGCCCAGGAGCCGAGGGCAGCGCTGTGCCGCGGAACGGTGGTGACCGTGGCCAGCCCCGGCGCCTACTCAGGCAAGCCAAGGCCGGCGGTGGTGGTGCAGGCGGATCGCTGGCTGCAGGCCCATCCCAGTGTCACCCTCTGCCCCCTCACCAGCACCCTGATGGAGGCTCCCCTGGTGCGGATCCCGGTCGCCCCTTCGCCCCGCAATGGGCTCCGCAAGCCTTCGCAGCTGATGGTCGACAAGCTGTTCACCGTGCCCATCGAGGCGGTGGGAGACGTGGTGGGGCAACTGGAGCCCCAAGCCGTCATCGAACTCGATCTGGCCCTGCGGGGCTGGCTGGAACTGCCGTGAACCCAGCCCATCTCGCTTGGGCGGGCTGTGCGTCCGTGGAGCAAGGCTCCTTACGGCTGAGCGGCGCCTGGGTGTTTCGTGATACCCGCATTCGGTCGCCGCGTGCTGGGGTATGCCGCCAAAAGCATGGCTGCAGCCGTGGCCTGAATGCCAGTTGCATCAGCACAGGCATGGCCTTCTGAAGCCCGCCGCCCTTGGCGAGCAAGTCCTCCATCGGCGGAGGCCTGCGGGGTGGGCGGGTTGGCAACTCTCAACGAACTCCTAGCTTTCTCCAAATTAGGAGATGAGTGGGAATTGGGCCTGAGATTGGCTCGATTCAGCAGGCTCGCCGCGTGGGCGCCGGCTCCTCACCCCTTCTCCCGCAGCACCGCCCCCGCAAACTCCGGCAGGGCCAGCATGCGCCGCCAGCGGGTCGGTTCCTGCACCAGCCGATAGAGCCATTCGATCTGCAAAGCGCGCATCCATTTCGGGGCGCGTTTTTTTGTGCCCGCCCAGACATCGAAGCTGCCGCCCACCCCCATCCAGAGGCCGCTGCGGCGGCCGGCCAGGCCGCGGATCCAGGTTTCCTGACGGGGCACCCCCAGGGCCGCCAGCACTAGGTCGGGGCGGGTCTCCAGCAGCCGCCGCTCCAGCTCGGGCCATTCGCCGGCCTGGAGATAGCCGTGGCTGGCGATCACCAGATCCAGGCCAGGTAGCTCGCGCCGCAGCCGGCCCACAAGGGTGTCCATCACCTCGGGGTTGGCGCCCACCAAGGCCACCCGCCAGTGGTGGCTGGCGGCGTGCTCCAGCAACTTGCGGGCCAGCTCGATGCCCGGCGCCCGGCGAACCCGGAATCCCTGGCGACCCAGGGCCCACACCACGCCGGCCCCATCGGGGATCACCAGCTCGGCCGCCTCGATCACGGCGCCCAGCTCGGGATTGGCCCGGGCCGCCATGGTCATCTCAGCGTTGAGGGTCACCACCTGGCCGCCGGTCGGCGCTGCGGGGGATGCAAGGGCGCTGAGATGGTGGGCGGCCGCACCCCCGTGGAGGGCGAGGGCAGCCTCGAAGACATCGCCGCAGACATCCACAGAAACCCCTAGCACGCGGGCGCGGACCGGGGCCGTCACGGTTGCTGCCATGGGTGGGTGGGGCGGCGAAAGAGAATCTATGGCCTGGGATCGCGCCAAGATGATGGGCAGCCAACCAGCCACCAACCGCTCCGGTTCCCCTATCCCTTTCTCTGATCCTGGTTCCCCTCCCGCGCCGTTCTCCGGCCCGCCCCCCGAGCCCATGAGCTCCACAGCCGCCTGGCGCCGTCTCCAGGATCTCGACCGTCAGATCGATGCCGTGGTGCTGCAGCGGCAACACCCGCTGACCGGCCTGCTGCCGGCCAGCACCGCCAACACCGTGCATGGCAACTACGGCGATGCCTGGGTGCGCGACTGCGTGTACTCCGTGCAGTGCGTCTGGGGGCTGGCCCTGGCCTACCGCCGCCTGCGGGGCCCCTGCCGCCGGGCCTTCGAGCTGGAACAGCGGGTGCTGCAGCTGATGCGCGGGCTGCTCTCGGCCATGTTGCGCCAGGCCGCCAAGGTGGAGCGCTTCAAGACCAGCCTGCACCGCCTCGACGCGATTCACGCCAAGTTCGACACCGCCAGCGGCGACCCCGTGGTGCCCGACGACGGCTGGGGTCACCTCCAACTTGACGCCACCGCCCTCTTCCTCTTGCAGCTGGCCCAGCTCACCCGCTCCGGGCTGGTGATCGTGCAGACCAGCCACGAGCGTGATTTCATCCAGAACCTCGTGTACTACGTGGCCCGCGCCTACCGCGTGGCCGACTACGGCATCTGGGAGCGGGGCGACAAGGGCAACCACGGCCTGCCGGAGCGCAACGCCAGTTCGATCGGCCTGGTGAAGGCTGCCCTGGAGGCCCTTGAGGGACTCGATCTCTACGGCCCCCATGGCGATGGCAGCTGCTGCCTCACCATCCCCCACGATGCGATCGTGCGCCTGCGCCGCGCCCTGCGCAGCCTGCTGCCGCGGGAATCGGCCAGCAAGGAGGCCGACAGCGCCTGCCTGGCGGTGATCGGCTATCCCGCCTGGGCGGTGGAGGATCCGAAGCTGGTGGCCCGCACCCGCGACAAGATCCGCCGCGAACTGGGGGGCCGCTACGGCTACAAGCGCTTCCGCCGCGATGGCCACCAGTGCGTGAACGAGGACGTGACCCGGCTGCACTACGAGCGGGAGGAGCTGGCCGAGTTCGAGCACATCGAGTGCGAATGGCCCCTGTTCCTGGCCTATGAGTTGGTCACCGCCTGCTGCGAGGAGCGCTGGGAGGAGGCCCGCCACTGGCGGCAACGGCTTGCCGATGTGAGCGTGCTGGTGGAGGGGGTGCCCCTGCTGCCGGAGCTCTACCTGGTGCCCGCCGAGGCCCTGGAGGCCGAACGGCGCCATCCGGGCAGCCAGGCGCGGATCCCCAACGAGAACGTGCCCCTGCTCTGGACCCAGAGCCTCACCTGGCTCGGGGATCTGCTGCTGGAAGGCTTGATCACCCCGGAGGACCTCGATCCCTCCGGCCGCCGCCTGGGCACCCCCCTGGGGATCTCCGAGGTGCTGGTGGCCCTGGCCCCCGCCGATTCCGGCGTGGCTCTGGCCCTGCGGGAGGCGGGCCTTCCAGCGGAGGATCCCTTGCAAGCGCTGGCCGGGGGCGGCGAGGCCAACCCCGTCGGGGTGCCCCTGGAGTTGCTCGCCTCCCTTCCCGACGATGATCCGCCGCTGCGGCTGGCCAGCTCCCGGGAGCTGGCGGTGCGGATGGCGTTCGTGGGGGCCAACCCGCGCCTCGGTCTCTCCGGCCATCCGCCGGTGCGGATGGAAACCATGGCCACGGCCCGCCTCTACCGCCATGGCGGCGAGCGGATCGCCTTCCTGCCAGCCGTTCTGGAGGACAACACCTTCTATCTGGCCGATGATCCGCGCCAGCTGGCCGATGCGGTGGCCAGCGAGGTGCGGCTGCTGCGGCGCCACTGGCGCGGGCCCGGCCTGCCGGTGCTTCTGGTGCCGGTGCCGGCTGGACCGTTCCGGCGCGATCCGGAGGCCTTCCTGGCCCTGGGCCATCAGCTGGCCAGCGGCGCCCTGGAGGGGGTGCCGGTGCAGCTCGCCAGCCACGAGGAGCTCGTGAGCCAGGCGAGCTGGGTGGAGCTGCCGCCCCAGGCGATGGCTGCCTGTGACCTGAGGCCGCGGATCCAGACCCTCCTCCCCCCCAGCACCAGTCGGGCACCGCTCACCGCCCGCCAGGAGCAGGAACTCGATGAAAACTCCGAGGCCGACCTGGTGGCGCGCCTGTGGCGGAGCACCTCCTTGCAGGAACAAGCGGAGGTGCTGGAGTTGCTGGCGCGGCGCCTCGGTCCCAACGCCCGCCTGCAGGGTCCTGAGGGCCAGGCGCCAGTGCTGGCGATGGCCCTGCTGGAGGAGGTGTACCGCCGCGGCCTGGAGGAGGCCGACTGGAACGTGGTGCGGCGGGTGGCCGGCGCCATGGGCCTGGTGCACCCCCAGCTCGAGGATGCCCTCACCGACCTGCTGGTGCGCCAGAAGCAGGTGGTGGTGGGCCGCAACTACACGAACGAGTCGTTGATCAGCCAGCCCCAGGGCAGCAAGCGGATCGCTGCCATGATCCGTCGCTTCAGCGGTGAGGATGGCCGCGAGTGGATGCTCCAGCAGGAGCTGCTGCTGGCGGTGGATGGCCTGGTCCGGCTGGAACCGGATCTCCTCAGCGGCACCCTCACCCTCCAGCTCGGCCAGTTACTGCTGCTGCTCACCGGTGAATTGGCGGCCGAGGAGAACCTCAGCCCTAGCGACGCCTTCGAGGCCCTCTGCAGCCAGCCACCCCATGGGATCCGCCGCCGCCTGCGCGCCGTGCTGGCTGATGTGGATCACGCCAGGGCAGCCTTGCAGCGCAAGGAGCAGCTCCATCTGCGTGGTCGTGTGCGCTGGGAGGTTCCCGATCCCCTGGATGAGCTGCCCGGCGGGGAGTGCTGGCTGCAGCACCGCATGCGGCTCGGGGCCTTGGGCCGGGTGCCCCGCGATTTCTATCCCGGCATCTGGGATCTGTTGCACCATTGCCGCGGCGTGGTGATCGGCGACAAGCTCGAGCGGCGCAACCGGCTGGAGAGCGCGCCGCTGGTGAGCGAGAAGACCCCCGGGGAACGCAACTTCGCCTCCCTGGTGGAGCAGCTGCTCGGCAAGATCGAGGCCCCGGAATACCGCCAGCTCTGCACCGAGTGCCTGCTCACCTTGATGGCCTTCGTGGCGGCCAACCCCCAAGTGCAGTTCGACGACGACCTGGCCCTTGATGTGGTGATTGGCCACGCCGTGCGGGTGGGCTGGCAGGAGCGCCATCCAGGGGTGCCCACCACGGAATACGGCCTCCACAAGGCCGAGGCCTGGAATCAGTTCTACCGCTCCTCTCCGGCGGCCTGTCGCCGCTGGCAGCTGCGGGCCCTGCAGCAGCTCACCGAGCCGGTGGACGTGTGAGGCCTGCGTTCAGATCGGCGCGTCCAGCGCCATGCAGAGGTTGGGCTGCTCCACGCATTGCTCGATCAGATCGGCCAGCAGCAGGGCCCGGGAGGCCTGCAGGCCATCCACCGCTGGGGTTTCCACGCCCCGGACACATTGGAGGAAGTGCTCCAGTTCGGCGTAGAGGGGTTCGATGGAGGTGGTGCTCACCTCCTCGATGAAGCCGTCGTTGCGATACACCAGTTCGCCGTGGTCGGCGCTCACCGAGCCGGTGGAGCGGCGGTGGATACGGAGGTTGTGCTTGAGGAAATCGGTTTCCATCAGGCTGCTGCGGCAGTGGGTGTAGAGCCGCCGTACCTTGCGGTGGGCCATCTTGCTGGCGGTGAGGCTGGCCACCACGCCATTGGCGAAGGCCAGGGTGGCGTTCACGTAATCGATCGGACCATCGGAGCTGCGGCCGCCGGCGGCCGCAAGCCGCACCACCGGGGAGCCGGCCAGCTCCAGCACCAGGTCGATGTCGTGGATCATCAGATCCAGCACCACCGAAACATCGTTGGCCCGGTCGGGGTTGGGGCTGTGGCGCCGGGCTTCGAGCACCACGATCTCTTCGCCGGCCACCACCTTGAGCAGTTCGCGGAAGGCCGGGTTGAAGCGCTCGATGTGGCCCACCTGCAACAGCCGACCGGCGGTTTCGGCGGCCTGGATCAGGGCGGTGGCCTCCTCCTGGGTGGCGGCGATCGGCTTCTCGATCAGCACGTGCACGCCAGCCTGCAGGGCGGCCATGCCGACCCGGTGGTGCAGCAGGGTGGGCACGGCGATGCACACCGCCTCCACCTCCCCCAGCAACTCGTTGTAGTCGGGGAACCAGCGGCAGCCGAACTGCTCCACGGCCAGGGCGCCCCGCCCGGCATCCGGATCCGCCACCCCCACCAGCTCCGCATCCCGCAGCAGGCTGAGCACGCGGGCGTGGTGCCAGCCCATGTTGCCGATGCCGATGACCCCGACACGCACAGGGTTCATGGCAGGGGAGCGCGAGTTGGCCGATTATCGGTGATCAGGCCCCCTCTCCGTTACTGGCCAGGATCTGGACCCGCTCGATGCGGGGGCCATCCATGGTGAGCACGGTGAAGCGGCTGCCCTTCCAGCCCAGGGTTTCGCCGGGCATCGGGATGTGCTGGAACCGCTCCAGCAGGAAGCCGGCCAGCGTGTGGTGCCCCTCGGCCTCGGGCAGCTGCAGGGCGAGCTGGCGGTTGAGCTCGAAGATCTCTAGATCCCCCGCCGCCGACCAACCCCCCTCCACCAGGGGCATCAGATCATGGGCGGCCTCAAGGGGATCCTCGTCGTCGCCCACGATTTCACTGGTGAGATCGGCCACGGTCACCAGGCCTTCGGTGCCACCGTGTTCATCCACCACCACCAGCAGGGGCTGGCCGCTGCGGATCAGGGGCAGGAGGTCGGCCAGGGAGGTGCTCTCCTGCACCTGGGCCACCGGCACCATGTAGGGCGCCAGGGGGGTGTCCGGCTTCAGCTCACCGCGGGCGATCGGTTCGGCCAGGCGGCGCAGGTCGAGCATGCCCCGCACATCATCGAGGGAGGCGCCGATCACGGGGAAGCGGGCGTGCTGGCTGGCATGCACGATTTCCATCATCTCGGCGAAGCGCACCTCCAGATCGAGGGTCACCATGCCGGAGCGAGGCACCATCACCTCCCGCACCAGGGTGTCCCGCAGGGAAAACACGCCTTCAAGGATGCTCCGCTCATCGGGCATCAGGCCGGTGACCCCGCCGCTCTCGATCAGGGTCTCCAGTTCGCCGGCGGAGAGCACCGGCACCAGCTCGTCCCAGTTGCGCGGCAACCCCACAAGCCCCAGCACCACCGCGGTGAGCCGCTCTATCAGCAGCAGCAGGGGGGAGAGAGTGCGGGTGAGTGATTCCAGCAGCGGAGCCAGCTGCAGGGCCGAGGCCTCCGGCCGGTGCAGCACCCAGGCCTTGGGCAACAGGCCACCCAGCACGGTGGACAGCAGCACCAGCACCAGGAACACCAAGGAGTCCAGCCAGGCCTGCCCCAGCCGCCCCGCCACGGTGGCGGCCAGTTGGCCCGCCAGGCCGCGGCCGGTCCAGCCCACCGCCAGCAGGGCGAGCACCGCCCCCAGCTGGGTGGCCACGAGCACGCCCCGCAGCCGCTGCTGCAGCCGGGCCACGGATCGGGCTCCCGGCACCCCATCGTCGTGGAGCTGCTGCACCCGGCTGGGCCGCAGTCGGATCACGGCGAATTCGGCGGCGGCGAAGAAGGCCATCAGGGCCAGCAGGATTGCCAGCGCCAGGTACCGCATGGTGGAAGAAATGAGGGGCTGAACAGGCAGTATGGCCGCCCCGCCAGGATCGACACCGCTGGGCGCTAGCCGCGCTGGGCCCAATCCGCTGGCCAGCCGTGGTCGTGGTCCAACGATCATCCGGGGCCAAGCAGCAGTACAGCTCGCGGATCTTCAGCGGTGGCGGTGGCTGAATCAAGGGCCTGATGGCTGGGGGCGGCATGCTTATTGCCGCCGAGTCGGGGGGTGCGCTGTCGCTGTTGATCCGTTATCTTCGCAGGGTCCGTTCTATCCAAACAATGCTGACTGGTTCCGAACTGCTCGCCAAGGTCAAGGAGATCGGCGAGTCCAGCAAGAGTGATCTGGTGCGTGGCTGCGGCTACGTGAGCACCAAGAAGGATGGCGCCGAACGGCTCAACTTCACCGCCTTCTATGAGGCCCTGCTCGAAGCCAAGGGCGTGAGTCTCGGCGAAGGCGGTGGCAAGATGGCCGCCGGCAAGGCGGGTCGCAAGCTGAGCTATGTGGCCACGGTGCAGGGCAACGGCAACCTGCTGGTGGGCAAGGCCTACACGGCTCTGCTGGATCTCAAGCCGGGAGATGAATTCGAAATCAAGCTCGGCCGCAAGCAGATCCGGCTGGTGCCCGCCGGCAGCAGCGACGACGAGGATTGATCCCCGTTGATCCCGGGTCCACCGTGCCTGGGAACAACCTCAGTCGCTCTTAGGGGCTTCGAGCTCGGGCTGGTTGCGGCTGAGGTTGTCGAAGTACTCCACTTCCTTCTGCATCCGGGGGCGCCTTTGGCGGCGCTGGGCGCGCCCCTGACGGGTGCTGAACCAGAGATCGCGCCACTCATCGAGCAGCGACACCGATTGGCCGGGTCGGAAGGCGAGGGCGGCAAAGCCGATCGCTCCGGCTAGAGAGGCCACGCTATTGCGGAGCAGCTCAGGCAGGAAGCCGAGCCCACCAGGGGCTGGAGCAGCGATGCGCTCGCGGGCGATCTGGGCTTCCACCTCATCGAGGGCCGTGCCCACCTGGCTTCGGAGACGGGCGAGGGGTTGATCCAAATCGGCCGGACTGAGCACCGGACCGCGCAGCTCCTGGAGTTGCCGGTTGAGCTGACCGTTGTCAGGGGCGTTGGCCACGGCCTGGCGCAGGGCGGCGAGTTTGCGCTCGGCCTGTTGGAAGCGGGCGGTCTGGGCGTTGCCCCTTTGTTGGGATTGGCGCAGGCCGGCCGAGGTCTGCAGGGGCAGCAACAGCAGCAGACCCACCACGGCGGTCACGGCCAGCCGGGCGCAGATGCGGTGGCGCCGCTGCAGCACCGGATCGTCCGGGTCGAGTTCGGCGGCGAGGTGGAGGAGGGCCAGGGCGACCAGGGGGATGGGGGCTGCATTGATCAGCGCCAGGCTCACCCGCAACTGCCAGAGCGGCGAGGCGATGTCCAGGGGAAAGACATTGCCCAGCACGATCGTGCCGAACAGCACGAAGAGCACCAGGCACACCACCGAGAGATTGCGGCCGGCCAGCAGCAGGGGGAGTGGGGCTTGGCGGGGATCGGGGAGGGGAACCATGGGGGAGGCCGGATCAGGCAACTGACGCGAAAAAAAGCCCTGCCAGGGGCAAGGCCTGGAGCGGAAGGGAAGGTCGGGGCTCAGCGGTTGCTGGCCGAGCCCATGCGGCGGCGCAGGCGGCGGCTCCAGCCGAAGGCAGCGGCGGTGCCGAGCAGCGGCAGGGGGGCCGGCCCAGTTGAACTGGGGGGGCGCCCACGATCACGTTGATCACGTTGGTGGGGTTGGTGTCGTTAAAGAAGGTCCAGCTGCCGTTTGAGCCGGTTATGCCATTGAGGCCAACATTGCTAAGCGAAGTGCCATTAAAATTGGCGCTGGAATCAATCGAGGGGCCGTCGATGTAGGGATCTATGATGTAGAAGGAAGGAGTGGGAGTATCGGAGCCAAAGAGCCAGTTTCTGGTTCCCGTGGTGCTGTTGGCCGCAAGAAAGGAGCCGCTGCCATCGGTGAATGAAGTAGAATCAGAAATTACGTATTTTTTGTAAGGCTCTGTGGAGCTTGTTTCAACCCCCGAGCATATAATGGCAGATCCGGGGATCAGGGTTCCACCGGGACTGTTGTTGGTGGTTCTTTTGTTGCAGTTAGATCCAGCTGATGAATCTAGGCTGCTCAGCCTGAGGGAGCCCGTGGTGACAGTCTTCAGATTCTTTGGATTGCCGCCATCCTCAAAGATGTAGTAATTCAGGATGGCTTCAGCCCGGCCTTGGCAGAGCAGAAGCATTGCCGGCAGCGCGAGGCCGGTGAGAGAAAATCTTCTGATCCCCTTGATTAGGCTTTGCGAAATCTTGATCAACATGCAAAAAACAGCGTGGGGCGGCGGTAGTTGCGCGGATTTGCTGCATTTATAACATGAAACAATGGGTGGCCGAAGTGCGTTCTGGACTTCCTCGGCTACGGCCAGCGCCAGGGTTTGCCAACAATGGGGGTCGCGAGGATCGAACTCGCCTCAGGCGGATTATGAGCCCGCTGCATTCACCAGATTGCTAGACCCCCTCACCCGGCAGCGCACTGGCTCCGGGGGATCATCATCATTCCACCGGATCGCTGCGGCGACTAGGCCCCGCAGCTCTGCAGCCGCTCACCACAGGCCCCGCACCGTGCTGCCCGCCTCGGTGGCGGCGGCGCCGTTGAAGGAGGCCCGGCCATAGGCATCGCCCCCGGGAATGCCGTAGCCGTAGGAGGTGAGCTTGGGGGCGAGCCGGGCGCCGCTGCAGGAGGTGTCCGTCAGGCTGGAGGTGAAGCAGGGGCTGATATCACCGGTGCGGAGCGGCATCGGCGAGCTCTGCGTTTCCATCAGCACCGCCGTGGTGTTCTGCAGGGCCAGGCCGTCCCACACGATGGTCTGGTCGGGGAAGCCCAGGCCCATCACCCGGCTGCCGTCGCCGCCGCCCATGGCGATCCCAAAGAAATCGGTGACCTGGTTGGTGAGGCTCACGCCGCGCTCGAAGGGGGCTGTGTAGCTGTAGAAGCGCCGGGTCACCAGTTCCGGCACGGTTTGCACGCGGCCGCAGCGGGTCATCTCCACTGGGGCGGCATTGGCCACCGGTGCTTCCAGGGTGGTGGTGCAGACCACCGGACCCGCCAGGGCCGGCGTGGCGAGGGCTAGGGCCGCGAGCAGTCCGGCGCCGGCCAGAAGCAGGCGGAGAACCGGTGCACCGGCCGCGGCGGGATGGGCGTTGGAGCCGTCGCTGGCGGCGGACTGGAGAACTCCGGTGTCGGGCATGGCGTGGCTCCGCGGCGGGACTGAAGGATTCGAGGATTGATGCCAAGGCTAGCTCCACTGACCGTGGGCACCATGGAGTGGCTCGCTTTCCTCCGTTCATCTCCCGGCATGTCTTCCCTTCCCGAAAGCCCCTCCGCCCGGCGGGAGCATCTGCTCCAGCTGCTGGCGCAGCGTGCCTACCGCCACGGCAGCTTCACCCTGGCCTCCGGGCGCCAGAGCGATCACTACGTGAACTGCAAGCCGGTGAGCCTCAGTGGGGTGGGCCTGGCGCTGCTGGGGAGTGACCTGTTGGCTCTGGTGGAGCCCGAGGCGGTGGCGGTGGCCGGCCTCACCCTCGGTGCCGATCCCCTGGTGAGTGCCGTGGCCCTGCAGGCCGCCCTGGCCGGGCGTTGCCTCGATGCCCTGATCGTGCGCAAGGAGGCCAAGGGCCATGGCACCGGGGCCTGGCTGGAGGGCCCGCTGCCGCAGCCGGGTGACCGCATCACCGTGCTGGAGGATGTGGTGACCACCGGCGGTTCGGCCCTCAAGGCCGTGATCCAGCTGCGGGAGGCGGGCTACCGGGTGGACCGGGTGGTGGCGATCGTGGATCGCCAGGAGGGCGGTGCCGAAGCAATGGCAGCGGCTGGCCTGGAGCTGCGCAGCCTTTATCTGCTGGAGGAGGTGGCCCGTGTTGCCGCCGCCCGTCCAGCCGTGGTCTCCTGATCGCACGCCGCAGCTCACTCGCCACTGAATCCCCCCCGCTGATGACCTTGTCCCCCTCCCCCCCGCTGCCCCACCCCTGGAGCTGGTCGGATGCCCTGCCCGCCGGGCCGCGCCGGCTGGAGCAACCCGTGAGCCTGCTGCGCCTGGAGGGCCCAGATACCCTGCGCTTTCTGCACGGCCAGAGCAGCCAGGATCTGGTGCTGGCTCCAGCCGGCGCCTGGCGCCGCACCTGCTGCATCAGTCCCACGGGGCGGCTGCGGGCCCTGGCGGAGGTGCTCGTGGATGGCGGCGGCGCCTGGCTGCTGATCACCGCCGGCGATGCTGCGGCGGTGAGCACCGCCCTGGATCGGGTGCTCTTCCCCGCCGATGCCGTGAAGCTCGGCCCCCTCCAGGAGGCCCTCTGGCTGGAGCCGGTAGGGCCGGATCGGCCGGATGCCGCCGCTCCGCCGGCCAGCTGGGAGCCCCTGCCGGCCGGAGAGGGCTGGCGCCTGGGGCTGGTGACGGTGGTGCCGGCGGGCGCTCCGGTGCCGGCCGATCTGGCCGCCCTGGCGGCGCTTTCGGAACCGGAGCGCCAGATGCGCCGCATCGCCCTGGGGCTGCCGGCCGCCGGCGCGGAGATCAACGAGGAGACCAATCCCTTCGAGCTCGGCCTGGCCGATCGGGTGAGCCTCAGCAAGGGCTGCTACGTGGGCCAGGAGACTCTTGCCCGCCTCGCCACCTACGACGGCGTGAAGCAGCAGCTGCGGCGCTGGTTCACGCCGGCCTCCCCTGGGTCCGGGGCTGGGTCCCCGGGGCCGGGCAGCACCCTGCGGGACGCCGAGGGCCAGCGAGCCGGCCTGGTCACCAGCGCGATGGCCCTGCCGGGGGGGGAAGGCTGGATCGGCCTGGCCCTGGTGCGGCGCGCCGCCCTGGAGCAGGAGCAGCTCCTGTGCGCGGCGGATGCCGCTGACATAGCTGGTGGGGCGGAGGCGCCAGGAGCCGGGGGGCTGCAGCTGCGGCTGTCACGGCCGGAGATCTTTGTGGCGCCACCGGTGGGAGCTGGGGGCGGCTGAGCCAACGTTAGGTGGGGCCGAACGGGGCGCCTGGGCTGGGCCGTGCGGCTGCCGGGAGCATCGCGCTCGGGGGATCAGGGTCGCGGCGTCGGGGCGTCCGCCAGCCCGGTCAACCCCGGCTCCGGTGCCTCCAGCAGCCAGCGCGCCACCGCCCAGGTGGCCAGGCTGTCGTCGCGGTTGTAGCGGAAGATCCGCTCCAGGGGCTGGGCCGCCCGCCGGGGCGGCACGCCGGCGCGGTGGCGGTCCTGCCGCCACTGGCGCCACCACAGCAGGCAACGGGCCCCGTCCACGCCCCGCTGGCTCCAGCTGAAGCCCAGCCAGGTGGCCACCGCCTTGAGGCCATAGCTGTTCACCGGCAGCAGCCAGTGGCGTTTGAGCCGCTGGTGCACGTCGATCAGCCGACGCCTTAGACGGGCCCGCTCGGCCTCCGTGGCTCCTTGCCGTTCCGCCAGGCGCAGCAGACTGATCGCCTCGGTTTCGCCGTAGTGGAGCAGGGGCCAGTCGGGGTAGTGCTCCAGCAGGCCGCTCAGGCGCTGCCACAGCCGCTCCTCGCCATGCTCCTGGAGGGCCAGCAGGGGGTGGTAGGGGGCTTGAGCCGCGCCTGAGGCATCGGGCCAGCCGTTCTCCCGGCGCTCCAGCCGCAGCAGGCCGTGCAGAAAATCGTCCCGGGCGTCGGGGTCGGATTCGATGTCGTAAAGGAGCACCCCCGGGGCGGCGGCTAGCTCGGGCAGGGGATCCCCCGGAGCGCGGCGGCGGGGTTCGCCGCTGGCCTGCACCCGGGCTTGAGCCACCAGCTCGGCGGCCACATCCCGGTGCTGCTCGCCGTGGTCCTCCAGGGCGCTGGCCAGGGCCTGCGGGTCGGCGTCCGCCAGCTGCTCCAGGCTCGTCACCCCGAGGCTCACCAGGAGGTCACGCCGCTTGCCGCCGATGCCGCTCACCTCGCTGAGGTGGCCCTCGGCGCTGGCCTCCCGGTCGCAGAGGCTTCGCCAGCAGCAGAGGGTGCATTTCTTGCGGTCGTTCACCAGCGGCGGCGGCTGGCGGCCCACCTCCAATTCCTGGGCAAGGCGGGGCAGCACCTCCTCCAGCTGCTGCTGCAACCCGCTGCCCAGCTTGAGAACCTCCTGCTGCAACTGGTTGCCCGCGCCGGCCAGCACCAGGGCCTGGGGCACTGGCGCCCCCTGCTCGGCGGCCAGCAGCCGGCCCCAGAGGGCCAGCACCAGCCGGTGCTCCCGGGTGAGGTGCCGGCCCTGGCGCACCAGCACCGGCTGGTAGGCATGGGCCCCCCAGCGGCTGGGGCTATCGATGCGAAGCAGCAGGGGCGGATGGGCTTCCAGGCGCATCCCCCCCGGTCCGGCCCCGCGCAACCGCAGCCCCACCACCCCTTCGGATCCGGCGCGGCAGGCCGCTTCGCCATGGCCCGGCCGGGTGGGCAGCAGGCTCTGAAAACTGTGCAGCTGGTCCTGCAGGGTGAGGGCGCGGTGGGCGCTCCAGCGCCGCTCCTCGGGAGGGCCGTGGCGATCGAGCCAGGCCCGGCGGTGGCAGCGCAGCCAGCTCCGCAGCAGGCGATCGGTGAGGGGTGGGACCGCCCCTCCTCCCGCGGGCGACCCCTCTAGCGGCAGCCAGGCTGAGGAGTCGCCAGCCAGCCGGGCGGTCGCCGCCGTGCCGGAGTCTCGGGGGTGGGGGGAGACGCCGGAAGGCTGCTGCATTGGCCCAGGCTAGGCGGGCCGCTGCGGCTGGCCCGCTTCGGGGGGTGGGGCGGGGGGTGGGGCGGTGGGCAGGGGTGGCGGGGTTGCGTTGCAGGCCCAGGGCCGAGGGGCAAAGTCCAGGCCCGCAGTCCAGGCCCACGGTTGAGGGCGCTGATCCGACGAGCAGATCCAAGGGGCAGGCGCAAGCCGCACTTGAGGAGGCTGCTGAACAACGTGGCCGGCTTTCCCCCATGCCGATCACCTGCTCCGGGATGGTGGCGCCCGTCCGGAGCAGGGCGGCTGCCGCATCGAGCCCCAGCTGGCTGACGGCTCGTGGAGCGGGCAAGGCCACCCCCGCCAGGTCAGGGTGGGCTGGAGCTTGTTCAGCAGCCGGTTAGGGAAGCCCAGGACCATTGAACCCAACATGAATGGAGCCCTGATAGGGCAATGGTTCTCAGCTGACTTGGTTGCCGAAACGTCGGATATCCAGAGTCTCCTGAGGGCTCACGCGGTGAAGAGGGGCGGCCCACAGGCCGGCACCTGCGCCTCCCACTGGACCCATTCCAGCTGCTACGACCGGCCCGAGCGATTCCTGTCCGTGCCCCATGGCCTCTGCCCCCCTGCCCCTGGAGGCCAGTCCGATTGCCTTCGGCACCGATGGCTGGCGCGGCATCCTCGGGGTGGACATCACCGTGGAGCGGCTGCTGCCGGTGGCGGCCGCGGCGGCGCGGGAGCTGGAGGCCTCGGCACCGGAGGGGCTCACTAGCCGCGAGGTGGTGCTCGGCTACGACCGCCGCTTCCTGGCGCCGGAGCTGGCGGCGGCGATTGCGGCGGCCGTGCGCGGCGCTGATCTGGAGCCCGTGCTCTCCGACAGCCCTACCCCCACGCCGGCCTCCAGCTGGGCGGTGGTGGAGCGCGGCGCCCTAGGGGCCCTGGTGATCACCGCTAGCCACAACCCGCCCGAGTGGCTGGGCTTGAAGATCAAGGGCCCCTTTGGTGGCTCGGTTGAGGGGGATTTCACCGCCCGGGTGGAACGGCGCCTGGCCGCTGGTGGCATCACGGTGCCGATCCCGGGGGAAACGGAGCGCTTCGATGCCCTTGGCACCTACGTGGCGGGCCTCAAGGCGAAGGTGGACACCGGCGCCCTGGCGGCGGGCTTGGAGCGGCTGGGGCTGCGGGTGATCGTGGATCCGATGCATGGTTCGGCGGCCGGGGTGCTGCCGGCCCTTCTGGGCCAGGGGGCCGTGGAGAGCGGCGTGATCCGGGAGATTCGCGCCGAGCGGGATCCCCTCTTCGGCGGCCATCCGCCCGAACCCCTGGCGCCCTATCTGGAGGAGCTGATCGCCGCGGTGCGCTCCAGCACGGCCGCTGGGCAGCCGGCGATGGGGATTGTGTTCGATGGCGATGGCGACCGCATCGCCGCGGTGGATGAGCACGGCCGCTTCTGCAGCACGCAGTTGCTGATGCCGTTGTTCATTGATCACCTGGCCCGTGCCCGGGCCCTGCCGGGCACGGTGATCAAGACCGTGAGCGGCTCCGACCTCATGGCCCTGGTGGCCGAAAACCTCGGCCGCGAGGTGATCGAGATGCCGGTGGGCTTCAAGTACATCGCCGCCGAGATGCTCACAGGTGAGGTGTTGGTGGGCGGCGAGGAATCGGGTGGGGTGGGCTTTGGCATGCATCTGCCGGAGCGGGATGCCCCCTTTGCGGCGTTGCTGCTGATCGAGGCGCTGGTGGAGGGCGGCGTTCCCCTGGGTCAGCGCATCGATGCCCTCCAGACCCGTTGCGGCGGCGCCGCCGCCTACGACCGCCTCGACCTGCGCCTGCCCGACATGGCGGCGCGATCCCGGCTGGAGGCCCGGCTGGCGGAGGCTCCCCCCATCGAGGTGGCCGGGGTGCCGGTGCTGGAGGTGATCACCACCGACGGGGTGAAGCTGCGGCTCGGGCCCAGCCACTGGCTGATGCTGCGCTTCTCCGGCACCGAACCGTTGCTGCGGCTCTACTGCGAGGCGCCCACGGCGGAGCGGGTGGCCCAGGTGCTCGGCTGGGCACGGGACCTGGCGGAGGGCATCTGATGGCGCTGTCCCCCACACCCCTGGTGATCGCCAGCGGCAACGCCGGCAAGATCCGCGAATTTGCCGCCCTCCTGGCGGGGCTGCCCCTGGAGATCCGGGCCCAGCCGGAGGGCCTGGAGGTAGAGGAAACGGGCGCCACCTTTGCCGAGAACGCCCGCCTTAAGGCCTCCGCCGTGGCCCTGGCCAGCGGCTGCTGGGCCCTGGCCGACGATTCCGGCCTGGCGGTGGCCGCCCTGGGGGGGGAGCCGGGGGTCCATTCGGCCCGCTATGCCGCCAGCGATCCGGAGCGCATTGCCCGGCTGCTGCGCGAGCTGCAGGCGGTCAGGGCGGACTTGGGCGAGGCTGCTGTGGCTGGAGGCCGGGCGCGTGATCCGTTTCCACCCGGCGATGATCCGCTCACCACCGCCGCTCCAGTCATCGCCGACCGCAGCGCCCGCTTCACCGCCGCCCTGGCGCTGGCTGATCCGAGCGGCGCGATCCGTCTCGAGGTCGAGGGCCACTGCCCGGGCGTGATCCTGGAGGCGCCGCGCGGTGCGGGCGGCTTCGGCTACGACCCGGTGTTCCTGGTGCCGGAGCTGGGGCAGACCTTCGCCGAGATGGACAAGGCCACCAAGGGCCGGATCGGGCACCGCGGCCGGGCTTTTGCCCTGCTTGAGCCCGGTCTGCGGCAGTTGCTGGCCTGAAACCGGCTTGCTCCTTGGCCCGGGGCCGGGTTCTGGCCGTGGCGGGCGGGCGGATCTGCCGCGGAAGGCCAGCCAGGCCTGGCGCTCGGCCCGCACAGTCCTCAACAGGCTGGCCCGTCGCAGCTTTTCCGAATCGGAAGGCCAGGGCTGGTGTTCCGATGAAGGGGGTCTGGATGATCCGAAACCCCTCGAGCCCCACATGCGGATCGTGGGCAAGGACCAGGGCTGGGGATTCCATCACCGGGCCGAATTGCTCAATGGTCGCCTGGCGATGCTGGGCTTCGTGATCGGCGTGGTGCTGGAGTTGGTGACCGGTCAGGGAATTCTTCAGCAGATCGGATTGAGGGCTTTGCTGCATCACGGCTGATCCCGATCTGATCCTAATTTCTATTGGCTTTCTTGCCCAGTCATGGGTCCCGTTCAGGATGCTTTGGCATTCATGCTGGCCTAATTTGCGGGCTGGATATGCATTCCTTGAATCTTCATGTCGCCATGGACAGTCAGCAGCTTCGCTTTGGATTTGTGCCCTTTGCTGAGATCTGGAATGCCCGGCTGGTGATGCTGGATTTTGTGATCGGATAAGCCACTGAATGACTCTCCGGTGTGGGCATTTCGGCCCCGATCCGACTTCGCCCCTGACCCGGTTCCCTCGGTGCTGGCGTAGCCAGTTCCAGCATTGGCGAAGCTCAAGCCAAAAACCGGGTTTTTGCACCAGGTTCGTAAAAGAACCCTAGGGTTTGGTTGTAAGAACAACAATGCAGCATGTCCAAAGCACAACTCACCGCCTTTTTCGTGAAGGTTGAGGCAGATCCCAGCCTCAAGCTCCGGGTGGACGCGGCCGATGATTCCAGTGCCGTGGTGGCCATCGCCCAGGCCGAGGGTTTCCATTTCTCCCCAGCCAGCCTGGCCCGCCACCTGCGCGCCTGAACCGTCCGGGGGTGCCCGCTGCTCAGGCGGGCTCAGAGGGGCTCCACTAGGCGCAGCTCGGGGTGGCGTGTGGCCAGATGAGCCAGCCGTGCCAGAAGCTCCTCGCGCAGGGCCAGGAGTTCCGGGTGGGTGGCGAACTCCCGCCGCACCACGATGGCCTCCCCGGAGCTGAACGGCAGCTCCAGGGGAAGCCGCACTAGGTCGCCGCCGCAGATCTCCAGGCTTAGGGGGGTTCCATAGCCGATGGTGAGCTCCGTTTCCGCCCGGCCCTCCCACAGGTCCCGCCGGTAGCGCTGCATGCGCATCGGATCATTTCCCAGGCCTATTGCCCCCAGGGCCTTCTCCACCAAGGGATAGGCGCCGCCGCTCACCCCCAGGGTGGGGTAACCGGCAATGTCCTGGAAGCACAGATCGTGCTGGCCCACGAGGGGATGGTCGGCCCGGGCCACGAAGAACACCGGCATGGAGGACAGCACGATCGCGGTGACATCAGGATCGTCCGGAGCGGGTAGATCCGGCAGACCGGTCAGGCAGGCATCCACGATCCGCTCACGCACCAGCTGGACATTGCGGGCCACCCCCACAATGTTGGCCAGGCCGACCAGCCAGCGCTCGGGGGTGGGGGTGCAGAGCAGGGGGCCCGACCAGTAGGTGGCCTCTAACCGCAGGCGGCGCAGGCCCTGGAAGCGGGCGTGCTGGTGAACCCTGCGTTCCAACAGCAGCAGAGACGGGTCGCCGATCGTGCACCATTCACCCTGAATGCGCTGCAGTTCGATCTCGAAAACCGCCAGGGCTTTGTGGCATTTTCGGCTCACCGAGGATTGGGTGAGTTCAAATCGCTTGCAGACCTCTTCCCCCGTTCTCAGCCATTGCAGGGCATCGAGAGCCTCCAGGCAATCCTGCTCAATCAAGCCAAATCGCCCACTCCTGATCAAACAAATTTACCGGCTGGTGTCTGCCGTCGGCGGCTCCGCCTCAGGCCAGATCCAGATCCCCTACAGCACTGATCCAGCCGTGCAGGGTCCAGTTCACGCAGCCGCTGCGCACCATCGGATCCTCGCGGATCAGCTCCTCGGCGCTGGCGTGGTCGGTGGCCTCCAGCAGCAGCAGGCCACCGCCTCCGGGCCGACCCTCGCCATCCACCAGGTAGCCGCTGCTGATGCGGACACCCCGGCTCCGCAGTTCGGCCACCCAGGCCCGATGGGCGGCCAGGTGGGGAGCCGCCTCGGCGGAAGAACCGCGGAAGGTTTCGGTTTTGATGAACCAGGCCATCAAGGAACTCTGGCCGACGCCACATACTCCTGGCCTGCCATCCTCTCCCGATCTTCAGCCGCCAGCGCCGGGAGCACTCAGGAAAGCCTGGATCACGGCCCATGCCTTGGTTGTCCACAACATCCTTGACCCAAACTTTGGGAGGCAGCTCCTCCAGGCACGCTTTTTCCGCGTAGCACGGATTGATGGGTGGTGGGCATATCAGCCGCCCCGCTAGCCCCCCAGCCAGCCCCGTTGTTGCGACGCCGTGCTTGCCCCTGCCCCCACCGGTTCGCTTGAAACGCGAGCCCGTCTGCTGCTGGCTCGGATGAGTCCGGTCGAGAAGCTCGCGCATCTTGCTGGCGCCACCCCCTTCTGGGCCGGCATGGTCGACATTGCCGTTGCCGATGCCTCCCACCGCCACCCCTGGCCGGCCGGGGTGCTTCCCAGCCACGGCCTGGGGGGGCTGCAGTTCGTGGATGGTCCGCGCGGGGTGGTGCTGGAGGGGGGCGCCACCACCTTTCCGGTGCCGATCGCCCGGGGCGCCAGCTGGGACACCGACCTGGAGGAGCGGATCGGCGAGGCCATCGCCCGGGAGGCCCGTTCCTTTGGTGCCAACTGGGTGGCGGCGGTGTGCGTGAACCTGCTGCGCCACCCCGGCTGGGGCCGGGCCCAGGAGACCTACGGCGAGGATCCCGTGCTGCTCGGGGCCATGGGCGCCGCCTGCAGTCGCGGCCTGCAGCGCCACACGATCGCCTGCATCAAGCATTTCGCCCTCAACTCAATCGATAGTTCCCGCTTCCTGGTGGATATCCGGGTGAGCCGCAGGGTGCTCCATGAGCTCTACCTGCCCCACTTCCGCGACTGCGTGGCCGCCGGAGCCGGCTCGGTGATGACCGCCTACAACCGCGTGAATGGCTTCTGGTGCGCCCAGAACCACGAGCTGCTCACCACCATCCTCAAAACCCGCTGGGGCTTTGGCGGCTTTGTGGTGAGCGATTTCATCTTCGGGCTGCGCGATGGCCTCGCGGCCCTGCGGGCCGGGCTTGATCTGGAGATGCCCTTCCCGATGATCTTCGAGGGTTGCCTGCCGGAAGCCCTGGCGGCGGGCAACCTGCCGCTGGAGCGCGTTGATGACGCCGTGCTGCGCCTGCTGCGGGCCCAGTTGGCGGTGCCAGCCGGCGATTACCCGGCCTCCCTGAGGGGCTGCGCCGCCCACCGCAGCCTGGCCCGCGAGGCGGCCACCAAAGCGATCGTGTTGCTCAAAAATGCCGACGCGGTGCTGCCGCTGCCGGATCGGGGTTCGCTGGCGGTGATCGGTGCGCTGGCCGCTGCGGCGAATCTCGGCGATCGGGGCTCCTCCGATACCCGCCCCGAGCCGGGGGTGGTGGTCACCCCCCTCGAGGGGATCCGCGCCGCGGCCCCCCAGCTCCAGGTGCGCCACAGCGAGGGCCACGATCCGGCGGCCGCGGCCCGGCTGGCGGCAGCCTGCGATGCCGCCGTGGTGGTGGTGGGCCTCGACTGGCGCCAGGAGGGGGAGCACATCCACCCCGGCGACCTGGCGCCGATCCTGCGGGAGATGCCGGCCCCGGACCCCCTGAAGCGCTGGTTGGGCAGCCAGCGGCTGCGGCCCTTCTGGCGGCCGGTGGCCGAGGTGGTGGCCTCGATCACCCGCCTGGCTTCGGCCCGCACCGGCGGTGATTTCGCCGCCGGCGACCGCACCGAGTTGGCCCTAGACCCAGCCCAGGAGGCCCTGATCCTGGCAGTGGCCGCCGCCAACCCCCGCACCGTGGTGGTGCTGATGGGGGGTGGCGCGATCCTCTGTGAGCGCTGGCGGCACAGCGTGAACGCCATCCTGCTGTTCTGGTACCCCGGCCAGCAGGGTGGGGAGGCCTTGGCCGATGTGCTGTTGGGGAGGGTGTCGCCCTCGGGCCGGATGCCCTTTGCGGTGCCCACCAGCGCCGAGCACCTGCCGGTGTTCGAGCCCCGGGCGGAGTCGGTGGTCTACGACCTCTGGCACGGCTACCGGCGGCTGCACCGCCAGGGCCATGCCGCCGCCTTCCCCTTCGGCTTCGGCCTCTCCTACAGCACCTTTGCCCATGGGGGGCTCCAGGCCGAGCTTCTCGGTGAAGCGGGGATCCTGCGGGTTTCGCTCATGGTCACCAACAGCGGGCCGATGGCGGCCGCGGAGGTGGTGCAGGTGTACCTGGAGCCGCCCGCTCAGGCGGTGGAGCGGCCGGCGCGCAGCTTGGTGGGGTTTGGCCGGCTCCAGCTGGAGCCCGGCCAGGCCCAACGGCTGGAGCTGGCGATTCCGCTGCAACGCCTGGCCTATTTCGATGAGGGCGCCGATGCCTTCCGGCTCGAGGCGGGTCTGCACCGGCTGGTGGTGGCCCGCCATGCCGAAGATCCGGGCCTGGGGGTGGAGGTGGAGATTGGGGGGATGGAGCTGGGCCCTTAAAGGGCAGGGGCGGGGCTGGCCGCGGCTGCTTCAGCCGGGGGCCCTGGTGCTGGGTTCTGCAAGGGGCCGAAGGGGGCGGGCTGCGGGTTGCTCCTCCCCCAGGATCTTGCGCAGGCGCAGGCGGTTGTAGCGCTGCACCCACAGGCAGGGCAGGTTGAACAGGGTGGCGAACACCAGGTTGATCAGCACCCCCTGGGGCGGCAGCCACAGGGCCGTGAGCAGCCAGAACGGCCACAGGGCCAGATGCACCAGCTCGGCCCGGCGGGTTTCCGCCAGCAGCCGCTCCAGGCAGGCCGGATCCCGGCGGGCCAGGGCAGCCTTGGCCATGCCGCCGGGCAGAACGCCGCCGGCATCGGGCAGCCACGGCTTCCAGCGGCGGATTCCCAGGCCCCGTTCGTAGGCCTCGGCCCGCTCCCCCCAGGGGCGCGGGCGGGTCAGCCACGAATCCTCGGCTAGCTGGGCCAGGGGCAGCCGATTGGCCAGGCCGCCCACCAGCAGGCTCCAGCCCAGCCAGCCCAGGGCACTGGTGAGGGGGGGCGAGAGCAGGGGAACCCCGCTCATGGCCTGGTCGAGAACGTGCGCCCCTTCCACCGCACCGCGCCCCGCTCCAGGTTGGCGATGGCCAGCACAAACACCCCGAGGAAAAACAACACCGGCACCGGAAAGATCAGGTTGATCCAGCCGTAGCTGCCCACCCGCCGGGTGATCAGCAGCAGCTGCGCCGCGAAGCCGCCATACAGCAGCAGGTTGGTCGCCAGGCTGCGGTCCCCCAGCATCGGCCAGCCCAGCAAGGAGGCCGGCAGGCACCAGGCCGCCCAGAACAGGCCCGACAGCCAGAGCAGCAACGCCACCAGGCGCCACCAGCGCACTTCACCGGCGGCGGTGGCGAAGTTCTTGGCAAAGCCCACCACCATGTCCCCCAGGCCGCCGGGATACATCCGATAGGCCAGCTGCCCAGCGCCGATGAAGGCGCTCACCGGCAGCCCGGCCCGCTCATAGCAGTGGGCGAGGAACCAATCCTCCACCACCTTTCCTGCCACCGCCTCATGGCCGCCGCTGCGCCGATAGTCGGCGCGGCTGGTGACCAACGCCGGCCCGAAGGCCACCCCGCCGCGGGGGCCCAGGGGCACCGCCATCAACCCCACCAAGTTGAACAGCACCGAAAGCTGCTCGTAGGCCCGTTCGGTGCGGTGGTAGGGCTGCACGGAAACCAGCCCGCCCAGCTCCTGATGGCAGGCCAGCAGGGAGGCCAGAAAATCCGGGGCGGGTTCGGTATCGGCATCGAGAAACACCAGCACCTCGGCCGTGCTGGCGGCCACGCCGTTGTGCAGCGCCCAGGTCTTGCCGCACCAGCCCTCGGGCAAGGGTGGCGGCTGGACCAGGTGCACGGCGAGTTGGGGACTGGTCTGGGTGGCGATCGCGGCGGTGCGGTCGCTGGAGTGGTCGTCGACCACGATCACCTCCAGGGGCCGAAAGCTCTGACCCTCCAGGGCGCGCAGCAGGTGGGGCAGGGTGCCTTCCTCATCGCGGGCCGGAATCAACACCGCCACCGAGGGCTGGCCCCGCATCACCCCCGCCGCCAGGGCGGGCATCCGCAGGCAGAGCGCCCAGCCCAGCCCCCAGCGCAGCAGCAGCGAAAGGTTCAGCAGGCCCAGCGTCACCAGGCCCATGGCCTCAGGGCCGCCTCAACTCCTCGGCCAGCGGTTCGAGGGAGAGGCGATCGCGCAGGACTTGGGGATGGGTCCAGACCGGCAGCATCCGTTGCTCCCCCACCGGCAACACAGCGCGCCAGCCCGGAACCACCACCAGATCGATGCCGGAATAAAAACTGCAGCACTCGATCGCCTCGAGGCTGGAGAGGTCGCCATTGAGCTGTTGCAAGAGGGCACTGCCCTGCTTGAGATCGGCGATGCCGGCCAGCAGCCGGCTCGGCCAGGGATTGGCCGTGAGGGTGCCCTGGTGCGGACTGGCGACGCTGGTGAACCGTCGGGTGCGCCGGTGCCCCCCCCGCAGCTGGATCCAGGTGCGGGCAATCACCCCACCCATCGAGAAGCCGCAGAGGTCGATCGCTTGGTCGGCACCGAAGGCGGCTTCGATCTGCTCGCCCAACAGGGCGGCGGACTCGGCGATGGGCGTGATCCCGCAACGCAGGGGTAGGTCGGGCGCCAGCAGGCGGCGTTTCGGTTGGCCCAGGTGCTGCCGCAGCCGGTTGAACACCCGCGAGCTGTCGAGCATGCCGTGGACCAGCACCAGCGGGGTGGGGGAAGCGGCGATGGAGAGCGATGCAATCTCCTGTATTCAAGGGCGCTCCAGGTGGCGTTGGCAGGGGCAAGGCAGGGGGGATCCCCGACCGGCTGAACACGGGGCCCCGCTAGACACGACGACCACTGATCAGGTGCTCTTTTCGTTGGCGATGTTGTCGGCGGCATCGCCGATTTTTTTGGCCACTGATTTGGCTCCTTCCTTGAGGTTTTCGGCAGCGTTCATGGCCGAAGCCTGAACCTGCTTCGCCTTGCCCTGGATCTGGTGGCCGAGATCGCCTGTCAATTCACCAGTGGCCGATTCGAGTTTGCCTTCCACTTCTTTGGCGTTGGCGTCAGCTTTGTTGGACATGGTCATGGAGATCTGCATCACAAATTGACCCTAGGTATCCCCTGTGACGGCGATCTCCATTGCCCTGAAATGCCGCAGTTCTGAGGCCGCCTCGTTCGGCCGTTGCCCCGGGCGGCTCTCCGACCATGGCGGACGGTGATCCCGCGCCGCGAAAGTCCTGGGCCGCGGCGAGGATGCCAGCCGTAAGTAGGGCCGATGGCAAGGCATGGGGCGTGAGCGCAGGAGCTGGATGCATGGGCCCGGTGGTCGCGCTGTGACCACCAACCTCGATGCCGTGCTGCTCGAAAACGAGGCCCTGCGCCACCAGGTGCGGCTGCTGCGGGAGGAGCTGGCCCAGTTGCAAAGGGGCCGTTCAGCCGAAGCTGAGGCCCAGGCCCAAGCCCAGGCAGCAGCCGAATTCGCCAGGCGCTCCCACCCCAGGCAGGGGGCGCGCGCCTGGCGCGACGACCAGGAGGTCGCCAGACCCCAGCCGTCCCCGGAGCCGGGATGGCGGCAGGCGGCCCCCCGCGGCGAACGGGTGCGCTCCTGGCGTTCCGGCCCAGAGGTCACCACCGGGGCGGCGCCGGGGATCACCCCCCAGCTGGTGCGGCAGTGGGCCGAGGCGCTCAGCAGCCATCCCCGCTGGCGGGAGTTGCGTTTGGGTTCGCGCCTGGAAGGGGATCCGGCCGCCGGTGGCAGCCTGGAACTGGGCCTCCAGGCCCTCCTCGACGACCTCCGCAGCCGTTCCCACAATCCCGCCCTGGAACTGGAGGATGCCCTCGATCGCCGCTCACCCGGCCTCGGCGCTGAACTCCGCTGGGCCCTGGCCGGCCCCGCCAGCCGGGTGAAGGCGGCGGTGCGGGCGGCCTTTGCCCTGCATGGCCCCCGGGCCGCCGATCGTCTCAGTGCCGATCCCCAGGCGGTGGTGGAGGAGCTGCTGGTGGCGGTCGCGCGGTTGGAGGCGCAGGTACGGCAGGAGGCCCAGACGCGGCGGGAGCAGACGGAGCGGCAGCAGGCTTGGTGGCGCCAGCAGGATGGGCGCCGCCCGGGCGGCCGGAGCTGGGGAGCGGGTGCGGCGGGCGGTGGGCCTGGCGCGGCGGCCGGCGACCCTCGACCCGATGACACCGGGGAGGGGGGCACCAAGAATCAATCCCGCCCTGGAGCTCAGGAGGGTGGATCGGCAGGATCCCGGGATGCTGATTCGGGCCGGGCCTGGAGCGCCGGTTCGGGTGGTTCCCGGCGCTCGTCGGGCTCCGGCGCAGCCCCTGGCGCTGGAGCTGGTGAGGGCCGGAGCTCCCAGCAGGGTCGCCACTCTGCACCGGATCGCCAGCGGGTCGAGGCGCTGGACATCCTGGAGCTCTCCTGGGGAGCCCCGTTGGCGGCCGTGAAGGCGGCCCATCGGCGGCTGGTGAAGCGCCACCACCCCGACATGGGGGGCGACGCCGAATCCTTCCGGCGGATCAACGACGCCTACCAGTTGCTGATTGCCTGAGCGCTGATCGGTTCCCAATTCCCCAGCGAATGAGTTAGCCAGGCCTTCAGCGCAGCCCAGCCTTATCTCATACCTCAAGACTTTTTTGAGGTTGGCAGTGGCCCAGGCACGGCGACGGCGTTTTTTAGGGAATTCGGCTTCCCCATGGTCTGCACTGTTCGGCCGCAACGATCACTTCAAGTCTCTTTGTATGCAGAAATGACCATTCAGTGATGCATGATGCGTTCAGAACATTCCGGATAAAAAGCGAGCTACGGTTTTCAATGCTCACTTCCCCAAGGGATCCGATGCGCGCTCCACTCGTCTCCGTTGCCGCTGGCCTCCTGGCCATCAGCCTCCAGGCTGGGAGTGGGGTAGCCCAGACTGCGATCGAGAGGCAAAGGGTTGAGATTCGAGCCGGAGCCGATTCCAGCCTTGTCAAAGGCCAGCTCAAGGGCGACCAGACCGTCGACTACATCCTGCGGGCCGGCGCTGGTCAGACTCTGACGGTGGAGCTCAAGGGTTCCAATCTGCAGAACTACTTCAACGTGCTGGCGGCCGGGACTGACAACGCCCTGTTCATCGGCAGCAGCGCCGGCAACAGCTTCCGTGGTCTTCTGCCGAGCGATGGCGACGTCCGGGTGAGGGTGTATCTGATGCGTCCGGCGGCGCGGCGTCAAGAATCGAGCAGCTACAGCCTGCGTATGGGGATCGACGGCGCTGCCCTTGCCCCTATTCCCGCATCCCGCGATGCCCTGATTCCCGGCACTCCTTATCACGCCTCGGCGGAGGTGCCCTGCCTCTCTGGGAGCAGCGGTAAAGCTGCCAGCTGTAAAGCCTCCGTGATCCGCAGGGCCAACAACAGCGCCACGGTGGTGGTGAAGAACCCCGAGGGGCAGAAGCGTCAGTTCCTTTTCGTGAATGGCAAGGCGGTTGCTTCGGATCAACCCGAGCAGCTGACGGTTCAGAAGCGCGGCGAACTTTCGGTGCTCAGTCTGGGGGAAAACTTCGAGCGCTATGAGATGGTCGATGCCTTGGTGGTGGGCGGCTGAGGCCTCTCTTGAGCGATGGATCCCACGATGAAGTGCGCCTGTTTGGGCTTGTTCGTTCTGTGCCTGCCGATGGCGGGGACGATCGTTCGTGCCATTCCCCCGCCACCACCCGATGATGTTCGCATCGTGAAGGTGCTTGATGGCAACATGATCGTGGTGACCCCTTATGGCGATCCGTTCCAGGTGCGGCTCGCCTGCATTCATTCTCCGCGACTTCACCAGGGCACCGCTGGACTGGCGGCCAAGGCAGCGCTGGAGAGCCTGCTCCAACCCGGTGCCTGGGTCACGCTGGCGACACGCAGGAAGGCCACCGATGGCGTGGAGCAGGCGGAGATCATTCCCGCTGGCACAACGGTGTCGATCAACCTGAGGCAGGTGCAGGCTGGCATGGCCTTGATGGAGCGCAACGCCTCGAGCCTCTGCAGCCAGGACAGCTACCGAGAGGCTGAGTTGAGCGCCAAGACAAGGAAACTCGGGCTTTGGGGACGATCTGCTGGCACCAATCAGATGCGGCCCTGAATTGGCGAGTCAAAATCCCGAAAGGGCCGCTAGCGGCAGCTCCTCCACCGCCACTTTCGCCAGCCTCGAGGATAAATAGGCGCTTCTTGAGTGCCTCTTCGTGATGCCCTTTGGGTGTTTCGCGTGGCTGATTCTTCCTGGTTATTCATTTTTCATCTCGCACTCGTTTTAATGGCCGATCCAGGCTTCGTTGATCGTCTCGAAGCGGCTGGCTGGGTCTGTTCAGCAGCCATAATCTGAATCCCTGTTGTTGCGCGACTGAATATGCCCTCACTCAATACGCCCTCACTGACAATGCCCTCTGTCACCCCCCTGAACCAGCTTCTCCGCGTCGACACAATTGTCGCCGGTGGCCTGGTGGTCACGATGGATGAACAGCGTCGTGTGATTGCCGATGGGGCCGTGGCGATCGCGGCGGGGCAGATCGTGGCGGTCGGCAAGCGCGAGCAGCTCGAGGCGTCCTTCAGGGCCGTCGAGCGCATCGATGCCAGCGGCCGCACGGTGATCCCGGGCCTGATCAATGGCCATGCCCATCTGCCGATGACCCTGTTCCGCGGCCTGGCCGACGATCAGGATCTCGATGACTGGCTGCAGCACACGATCTTCCCCGCTGAGGCGATGAACGTGGATGAGGCCTTCGTGCGTTGTGGCACTCGACTGGGCCTTGCCGAGCTGATCCGCGGCGGCATCACCACCGTCTGCGATATGTATTACTACGAGACGGCGGTGGCCGAGGAGCTGGCGGCCGCGGGATTGCGGGGGCTGCTGGGTCAGGTCCTGATCGACTTCCCTGCTCCCGATGCCGCCGACCATGCCGCCGCCATGGCCTGCCTCGCGCGCTTCGTGGATCGCTGGCAGGGTCACCCCCTGATTACGCCGGCCATCGCTCCCCATGCCCCTTACACCGTGGGGGATGATCATCTGATCGAAGCGCAGGCCTTCGCTGCTGATCGGGCCAGCCCCCTGATCATCCATCTATCAGAAACCAACCACGAGGTTCAGGAGAGCCTGCGGCTCAAGGGAGCACGGCCTGTGGAGCACCTTGCCAGGCTCGGGGTGCTGAGCGACCGGTTGGTGGCGGCCCATGTGGTGTGGGCCGAAGCCCACGAACTCGATCTGCTCCGCGACCACGGCGTTGGGGTGGTGCACAATCCGCAGTCGAACATGAAACTGGCTTCGGGGGTGGCACCGCTGCCCGGGATGCTGGCCCGTGATCTGGCGGTGGGGCTCGGTACCGATGGGTCGGGATCCAACAACGATCTGAGCATCTGGGAGGAGATCGACACCGCTGCCAAGTTGCACAAGCTGATCAGTGGCGATCCCACGATGGTTTCCGCTCTGGAGGCCTTCGAGATGGCCACCATCCGCGGTGCCAGGGCCTTGCATCTCGATGCGCAGATCGGCTCGCTGGAGGTGGGGAAACGGGCTGATCTGGTGGTCCTGGAGATGGAGGCGATCAATCAGATTCCGCTCAGCAGCATCTACTCGGCTCTGGTCTATACCAGCAAGGCCAGTGATGTCTGTGACGTGCTGGTGGAGGGCCAGGTGTTGCTGCGGCAGCGTCAGCTGCAGACCCTCAATGATGGGGAGATCGAGGCAGAAGCCTTGGCCTTTCGCCACCAGATCATCGAGCGGCTCGGCCTGGTGCCCTGACTTGGTTGCCCTGAAAGGTGCTCTGAAGCGATGGGATTCTTTGCTCGGAGCCGCCTTAGGCCCTCGTTAGGCTGATTTGAGCTCTAGTCCACCCATGCCGATCTTCCGCTACGCCGATCCCGAGGGCGTGGTGCACCACGGCCTGCTCCATACCGATGGCAGCCGCGAGCGATTGGAGGGTGATCTCTTCTCTGGCCAGCATCCCAGCGGCGAGGTTGCCCGGGTGGCCCGGCTTCTGGCGCCGATTGAGCCGCGGGCCCTGCTCTGCATCGGCCTCAACTACCGCCGCCACGCCGCCGAGACCGGCGCCGCCATCCCGCAGCGGCCGGTGCTGTTCATGAAGTCGCCGGGGGCGGTGCAGGATCCGGAGGCGCCGATCGAGTTGCCCACCGTCCTGGCCAGCCATCAGGTGGACTACGAGGCGGAGCTGGCGGTGGTGATCGGCCGCCGCTGCAAGAACGTGGGCGTGGATGAGGCGCTGGCGGCCGTGCTCGGCTACACCTGCGCCAATGATGTGAGCGCCCGCGACTGGCAAAAGCGCCCCGAACTGGGCGGCGGCCAGTGGTGCCGCGGCAAGAGCTTCGACACCTTCGCTCCCCTCGGACCGGTGCTGGTGAGCGCCGCCGAGCTGCCCGATCCCCAGGCCCTGGCGATCAGCACCGACCTCAACGGCGAGCGGCTGCAGGACGGCCACACCAGCGACATGATCTTTTCAGTGGCCGAGATCATTGCCTTTCTTTCCGGCAGCACCACCCTCCTACCGGGCACCGTGATCCTCACCGGCACCCCCGAGGGCGTGGGCATGGCCGCCAATCCGCCCCGCTGGCTCAAGCCAGGCGATCAGGTGGCGATCACGATCGAGGGGATCGGCACGCTTTGCAATCCGGTGGTGGCGGAGGGGGTGCCGGGTTGAGGGGAGTGGCTGAAGGGGGGCGAAACGATGGGCCTGGTGCGAGAGCGATACCGCAGTTCCCCTCGGCTTACGCCAGGGCAACCCGGCAAAAAGGCTCCCGCCGGAAGCGCCGATAGACATCGAAGTCACTGTCCAGAGAGAGGATCTCGGAGATATCCAGGCGCTCTGAGAGTGTCACCAAGGTGAGGTCGGCGAAATCACCGGGCAGATCGGCGTAGCGCTGGTTGAGTTCGGCGATGCGGGCGTAATCCTCCGGAAGCAGGTTGATTGCATGGATCCCGCCGCGGCTCACCGCTCCAAGCAGGTGATTTTGAGCGGCGAGAACGCGGCGATCTCCGGGATCCCCCAGCAGCCACAGCACCTCCGCAATGCAGATCGGCGAGGTGATCAGTTGGGCGGCGTTCTGATCAAAGAAGGCCACCACCGCCTGATGCAGGGGCTCCTGCTGCTGGTAGTAGCTGAGCAGGATTCCCGAATCGATCAGGATCCGCCGCATCAGCGGCGCTCCAGCCGGCGAGCCTGGAGCTGCTCGGTGAGCAGCCGGCGCCGTTCCTGGCGTTCAGCGCTGCCCGGTGGCAGGGTGTCGAGGAAGGGATCGGGGTGGCCGCCCAGCTGCTCGGTGATCGAGGGGGCGGGCCGGCGCTGTTGCCAGCGATCGCGGATGAGCTGGCGGATCAGGGTGCTCTTGTCCTGGCCTGTGGCAGCCAGCAGCTCCTGGAGGCAGCGTTCGGTTTCGCTGTCCAGCCTGACGGTGAGTGGCATGGCCCCTAGCCCCGCCTTGGTACGACGATTGGGTTGATTGTAATACGGCTGACCTGATTCCGCCTGTATGGAGCGATGTCCTCTCGGACGGCCATTCCCTCAGGGCTTCCGATCCCCGCTGCTGAGCTGCTGGAGGTAATCGGCATCGGTGGTGCCGGAACGGCGGGCGGGGCGACCCTGCTTGGAGCGCCGCATACGGCTTTGCAGTTCCTGCAGGAGTGAGAGATCGCGGTCCGGCCGCCGGGCCAGGGCGGCAAAGCCGATGGCCAGCGCCAGGCTGGCGAGGGC
>JBBASH010000028.1:0-41212 GCA_040399305.1 Cyanobium sp. | reverse complement strand
CAGCATCGCGATCAGGCCGAGGTTCGACTGCAGCATCCGGGGCCGGGAGCCGGCAGGGAACAGGGGCCGCCGGCCATTGCGGAAGGGCGTGCCGTTCCAGAAGTGGGAGGTTGGGGCGCCGTAGTCCTCGCCACCGGCCACGCCGGTCAGCAGGTAGAGCGGCCAGCCGAGCACCAGGTGGGTGAACAGGGCCTGGAGTCCAAACAGGACGGGCCCGAGCCGTTGGACCGTCGCTTCCACGCTCTGGCCAAATGCGGACTCAGCCCGGGGCGGCACATGGGTTTCGCCGCCCTCGAGCTGGTTGCAGTTGGCGTGGTGCACCGCGTGGCTGCGTTGCCAGCTGAAGTAGGGCACCAGCAGCAGGCTGTGCAGGGTGAAGCCCACCGCCGCTTCAAGCCGCCGGTTGGGATGAAAGGCGCCGTGGCCGCATTCGTGGGCCAGCACCCAGCAGCCCATCGCCACCGTGCCGGTGACCACCCCATAGAGCAGCCAGAGCGGCGTGGCCGCAGCGGTGAGCGGGATGCGGGTGCCGAGGCCAAAGGCCAGCAGCGAGAGGCCCAGGGAGAGGGCCAGGCTGCCCCAGGCCTGGGCGGGCTTGTGCTGGAGCAGGTCGGCGGGGAGGCAGGCCAGCAACTCGGCCTTGCTGGGGTAGGGGGTATGGGGAGCTGCGGCGGCTGCTGGGGGACGCTGCGGCAGGAGTTCGGTACGGCTCAACGGGTCGGTGGCAGGGCTGTTCGCAGGCGACGGGTCGGCCGCTGGCTGCTACGACGTTAGGGAGCAGCCTGCAGCGCCCGTGCGGCGGGCTGTTCCTGAACGCGGAATGGCCTCCATGGCGCCCGGCTCACGGAACCCGGCAAGGGGCTTCCGACTTGAGGGCATTCCCGCGCAATCCCCGCGGCGGTGGGTCTCGCCATGCTGGGTGCGCCGTCGCTCGGCCCGCCGTGCCCCTGACGCGATCTCGCGCCTGCCTGCGGGGGGTGCTGCTGCTGGTGCTGTTGTCCACCCTGGGGATCGCCCTGCCGGTCGGGGCTCGGACTACCGCAAGTCAGCCTTCCGCAAGTCCGCTTGCTGCAAAAGAGGCCGCCTCGCCTCAAATCTCCACAGCTCAGACCGCAGCGAGCCAGATCGTCAAAGGCCACAGTCCTGCCCCCCAAACCGCCTCGATCGTGGCCGCCGCACCGCAGCCGCCTCTGGCCGACGGCCGCGTGATGCTGCAGGGCTTCTATTGGGAGTCGTATCGCCACGGACTGCAGCCCGGCTACGGCCAGCGTCGCTGGTACGAGATCGTGCGCGACAAGGCCCCGGCGATCGCCGCGGCCGGCTTCGATCTGATCTGGCTGCCGCCCCCCTCCTGGGCCGGCGAGCGCAGCGCCGGCTACAACCCCAAGCAATATTTCAACCTCAGCAACAGCTACGGCGATGCCCTGCAGCAGCGGGCTCTGCTGGTGGCGCTGCTGCAGGCCGGTGTCGAGCCGGTGGCCGACATCGTGATCAACCACCGCGATGGCAGCGCCGGCTGGGCCGATTTCCGCAACCCCAGCTGGGGCGTCTGGTCGATCTGCCGCAGCGATGAGGCCTTCAGCCGCCCCGAATCCGGCGTGGCCGGCACCCCCATCAGCCAGCGCGGCAACTGCGAGGAACCCGAGCCCTACCGCAGCGGCGGCACCTTCAATTACGGCGACTTCCGCGACATCGCCCACACCGATCCACGGGTGAGGGCCGACATCATCCGCCACCTGCTGCAGCTGCGCTCGCTCGGCTACCGCGGCTGGCGTTACGACATGGTGCATGGCTACGGGGCGAAGTGGATCGCCTGCTACAACGCCGCCACCAAGCCCACCTTTTCGGTGGGCGAATACGACTGGGGCGCCCACGCCGAGCAGCGCGGCTGGGTCTGGGCCACCTCCCGCCAGCCGGCCCTGCGGGGCGCCGCCCATCTGGCCACGGTCAGCAGCGTGTTCGATTTCACCAGCTTTTTCAGCTTGAAGAGCGCGATCAACGGCGGCCAGCCGGCCAGCTTGCGGGGCTTCGGCCACGGCATCGGCCTGGTGGGCGATCACACCGATGGCCTGCCCTGGCGAAGCCGCGCCGTGACCTTCGTGGAGAACCACGACACCGGCTACCGCACCAACGAGGACGGCACCCCCCAGAGCGGTCACCGCTTCGACAGCTTCGCCAAGGGCGCCGCCGTGGAGCAGGCCTACGCCCAGATCCTCACCCACCCGGGCGTGCCCACTGTCTATTGGAAGCACTATTTCGACTGGGGTCCCGACCTGCAGGCCAAGATTCGCGCCTTGATCAACGCCCGCAAGCTGGCCGGCGTGCATGCCGGCAGCCCCGTCTACCCCCAGAACAACGCCACCGCCAACGGTGTCTATGCCGCCCGCATCGATGGCAGCCGCGGCCGGCTCTATGTGCGCATCGGTGGCTCCGACGCCAGCTGGCAGCCGGGCGCCTCGGGCTACGGCGACTTCCGGGAGGTGGCTCGCGGCCAGGACTGGGTGGTGTGGTTGGCTCTACCGGGCAATCCGCCCTTACGGCTGGCGCCCCGCCACGACGCCTTCCCGGTGCCGGCGTTGCTGGGTCTGGAGCGGATTCAGGTGCCCGCCGAGCCGTTGTGCGGAGGCCGTTGAGGCCCGGATTGGACAACTTGGCCAAAGTTGGCCGGTGTCCTGATTCCTCGCTACCGCATCCCATGTCCGTGAGCCCTGGCAATGGCGATTCCCGCCTGATCGGGGCCACGCCCTTCCCCCGCGACCAGGAGCACACCGACCTCGGCGCCTACCTGCGCAGCCTCGAGGGCCAGGTGCAGGCCATGGCCCTGGAGATCGAGGTCCTGCGGGAACTCCTGCAGGAGGCGGGCTTGATCAGCAGCACCAGCTTCAGCGCCCGGGTGCGCGAGATCGATGGCCGCGATGGTGCCGTGGATGGCCGTCTCCAGCACCGCAACGACCAGTCCTGTGGCTCCTGCGGCCGCCGGCTGAGTTGGAACGCCCGCCGCTGCGTGTACTGCGGCAGCAGCGATCTGGTGGTGGCGATCCAGCTGGGCTGAGCCGGCTTCGCAACCTCGCGGTGTTGCCAAGGTCCTTCCATCCATGGGAGGCCGATGGCTGTGGGCTGTGTAGTTGCAAAGCCCCTGTTGATGAGCAGAGAGCATCAGCGAGCCACCATCTCCCCCCTGCCGGGGGGGAATGGGTCCCGGGGGTGTTTTTCGAGGTGATGGCAGCAGCCATGGCTAGGTGTTGCTGGTGACATCTGCAGGTTGTGTGAGCAACTCTTTCGCCATTCGTTAACGCTGTCTTAGTCAAAGCCGCACTCCGCTTTGTTCGAATAAGGGCAATGCTGCTCCTTAAGCGTGTCTCTCACTTTTTCGCTGCTCAACCCCTCCGTTGATGCGGTGAACGGCGTTCTCAACATGGGCGCCCAAGGTGCGAACGCTGAGATATCTGCTTACAATCCATCTTCCGGTTATCTGTATACGGTTGGCGGAGGATCAGGCGCGATTGTGGTGAGCGATCTGCGCAATCCGACCGCTGCCAAGATCGTTGCCAAGGCCATTCCTTCCGTCAGCGGCCAGACCCTCCAAAGCGTGGCTGTGTTCGGCAAGCTGCTTGCCGTTGCGGTGCAGAACACCGTTAAGACCGACAACGGTTTTGTGCAGTTCTATGACCTGACCAATCCCGCACTTCCCGCTCACCTCAGCACCGTCAATGTCGGCGCCCTGCCCGACATGGTGAAGTTCAGTGCTGATGGCAAGAAACTGCTGGTCACCAACGAAGCTGAACCGAATACCACCTACACCATTGATCCGGTGGGTTCGATTTCGCTGATCGACACCACTGGCTATCTGGCCGCCACCCCCGTAGCGCCTGTCCAGGCCCAGGTCCAGACCGTTGATTTCAGCGCCTGGAATAACCGCAAGGCCGAGCTGAGCAACCGCGGCATCCGCATCACAGGCAAAGCCGGGGTCACCACCACCCTGGCCCAGGACATCGAGCCCGAGGCGATCGCGATCACTGCCGATGGCAACACGGCTTACGTGTCGCTCCAGGAAAATAACGGTATCGCCGTGCTGGACATCAGCACCACCACCCCGAAGATCACTTCGATCTTCTCAGCTGGCATCCAGGACTGGGACCGGGGCCTGGCCACGGCTAAAAACTTCACCTACACCCTGAGCTATGCAGCAGGCGCCGCCAACCTTCTTGCCGGCGTGCAGGCAGGTGGCCTCTCCGGCCTTTGGTTTGATGGTGTTGAAACGATCAATGGTCAGGCGCTTGATATCTATTACTCGATCACTGATCGCGGTCCGAATGGCACGCTGACAGCCGGCAAGCGGCAGTTCCTGGACCCCGATTTTCAGCCCTCCATCTACAAACTTGGCATGAACCGTGCCACGGGCGCGGTTAGCGAGCTTGCCATTATTGGCCTGAAGCGTCCGGATGGCACGGCGCTCACCGGCCTGCCGCAGCTGCAGGGCAAGGATGAGATCCCGGTGGATGCCGCCAACCAGAACCTTGCCTACGACCCCTTCGGCATCGATTCGGAAACCATCTCCGTCTTCACCACCACCATCGGCGGCGTGAGCCGCAAGGTATTTGCGGTGGGTGATGAGTATCGCGGCCAAATCGGTTTGTTTGACTTCAGCACCGGCAAGCTGATCCAACGCTATATCCCTGCCGGCCAGAAAGCTCAGCTTCAGGCTCAGCACGGTAGTGTGATCGGCACCGAAACGATTGACAGCCTGCCGGCCATCTATGGCAACCGCTGGGCCAACCGCGGCATAGAAGGCATGGCCTTCAACAGCAAGGACGGCCTGCTCTACGCCTTCATGCAGAGCTCGCTGGATATCGACAGCAATGGCGATGGTGTTGCCGCCGAGCGCAGTCCTTCGCAACTCACCCGCATCCTGGCCATCGATCCCGCCACGGGTGCCCCGGTGAAGGAGCATCTGTATCTGCTCAGTGGCCGCACCGGCCAGGACAAGATCGGCGATGTTACCTACGACGCCAGCCGCGGCGTCTTCCTGGTGATGGAGCGCGACAGTAGCCGGGCGCTCAATGGCTTCAAGAGTGTCTATGAGGTGGATCTGCGCGGTGCCACCAACACCCTGCCGCTCACTCTCGCCAGCCAGGTGAGCGAAACCGCCCTGCCCGCCCAGGCGTTCCTGGTGGGAACGGAAGGGCGTGCGGTGTTCCGCGAGGTGATTGATGCGGGAGAGCTTGGTAACAACGGCTATCGCTTCAATGGCATTCCCGATGGGATCGGGGTGATGGATAACGGCGACGGCACGCTGCGGGTGGTGGTGAACCATGAATTGGGGAATACCGCCGGCGATGTGCGGGCCCATGGCTCCAAGGGTGCCTATGTGTCGGACCTGACGATCGACAAGAAGACGCTTGCCGTGGTGAGTGGCAAGGATTTCCTCGCCAGTGCCACTGATCTGTACATGGCCAGCGCCGATGGCAGCAGCTGGACCAACGGCACCACGACGGCGTTTGCGCGTTTCTGTTCTGGTGATCTGGCGGCGGCCGGTGCCTTCCGCAACGGCACAACGGGCTACGACGGCCGCATCTATCTGACGGGTGAGGAGAACGGTGCCGAGGGTCGTGCCTTTGCCCATGTGCTCACGGGCAGCGATGCCGGCAAGGTGTATGAGCTGGCGAGCCTGGGGAACCTGTCGTTCGAGAACGTGGTGGCCAATCCCCTGGCCCAGGCGAAGACCGTGGTGGTGAATCTGGATGACACGATCACCAACGGCCAGGTGTATGTGTATGTGGGCACTAAAGCCAGCACCGGTAATGCGATTGAGCAGGCCGGCCTGGCGGGCGGCATCACCTATGGCGTTCGCGTTAACTCTGCAGGTACCACCAACACCGAGGTGGGCAACCTGGCGAGCCCGAATGAATCGGGTCTGGGGCTGAATGGCAGCGGCGTCGGCACGTTTGAGCTGGTGAATCTGGGTGATGTGAAGGCCAAGACCGGCGCCACGCTGAACACCGAGAGCATTGCGGCCGGCGTGACCAACTGGCTGCGGCCGGAAGATGGTGCTTGGAGTAAGGACGGAAAGACCTTCTATTTCGTCACCACCGCCACGGCCACCAGTGCCAGCCGTCTGTGGGCGCTGGAGTTCACGAACCCCGCCAGTCCGGAGCTGGGCGGCACGGTGAAGATGCTGCTCAACGGCAGCGAGGGCCAGGTGATGCTCGACAACATGACCGTTGCCGATGACGGCTCGATCCTGCTGCAGGAAGATCCCGGCGGCAACGAGCGCCTGGCAAAGATCTGGCGCTACAACCCCAGCAGCGACACGCTGGTGGAGCTGGGGCAGCACAATCCGGTGCTGTTCAGCGGCACGGCCGCCACGAACGCCAACTTCATCACCAATGATGAGGAATCATCGGGCATTGTTGATATCAGCAGCTACCTGACTGGCGTCAGCGGTTACGACACCAGCAAGTACAGCTACTTCCTGATCGCCGATCAGATCCACAAATCCGTCGCCACACCCACCAGCCAGGTGGAGCTGGGTGAGCTCAGTGTGATGGCTACCGCTAAGGCGGATGCCAAGCAGCAGATCGTTCCCGAAACCGCCCTGCCCGCCCAGGCGTTCCTGGTGGGAACGGAAGGGCGTGCGGTGTTCCGCGAGGTGATTGATGCGGGAGAGCTTGGTAACAACGGCTATCGCTTCAATGGCATTCCCGATGGGATCGGGGTGATGGATAACGGCGACGGCACGCTGCGGGTGGTGGTGAACCATGAATTGGGGAATACCGCCGGCGATGTGCGGGCCCATGGCTCCAAGGGTGCCTATGTGTCGGACCTGACGATCGACAAGAAGACGCTTGCCGTGGTGAGTGGCAAGGATTTCCTCGCCAGTGCCACTGATCTGTACATGGCCAGCGCCGATGGCAGCAGCTGGACCAACGGCACCACGACGGCGTTTGCGCGTTTCTGTTCTGGTGATCTGGCGGCGGCCGGTGCCTTCCGCAACGGCACAACGGGCTACGACGGCCGCATCTATCTGACGGGTGAGGAGAACGGTGCCGAGGGTCGTGCCTTTGCCCATGTGCTCACGGGCAGCGATGCCGGCAAGGTGTATGAGCTGGCGAGCCTGGGGAACCTGTCGTTCGAGAACGTGGTGGCCAATCCCCTGGCCCAGGCGAAGACCGTGGTGGTGAATCTGGATGACACGATCACCAACGGCCAGGTGTATGTGTATGTGGGCACTAAAGCCAGCACCGGTAATGCGATTGAGCAGGCCGGCCTGGCGGGCGGCATCACCTATGGCGTTCGCGTTAACTCTGCAGGTACCACCAACACCGAGGTGGGCAACCTGGCGAGCCCGAATGAATCGGGTCTGGGGCTGAATGGCAGCGGCGTCGGCACGTTTGAGCTGGTGAATCTGGGTGATGTGAAGGCCAAGACCGGCGCCACGCTGAACACCGAGAGCATTGCGGCCGGCGTGACCAACTGGCTGCGGCCGGAAGATGGTGCTTGGAGTAAGGACGGAAAGACCTTCTATTTCGTCACCACCGCCACGGCCACCAGTGCCAGCCGTCTGTGGGCGCTGGAGTTCACGAACCCCGCCAGTCCGGAGCTGGGCGGCACGGTGAAGATGCTGCTCAACGGCAGCGAGGGCCAGGTGATGCTCGACAACATGACCGTTGCCGATGACGGCTCGATCCTGCTGCAGGAAGATCCCGGCGGCAACGAGCGCCTGGCAAAGATCTGGCGCTACAACCCCAGCAGCGACACGCTGGTGGAGCTGGGGCAGCACAATCCGGTGCTGTTCAGCGGCACGGCCGCCACGAACGCCAACTTCATCACCAATGATGAGGAATCATCGGGCATTGTTGATATCAGCAGCTACCTGACTGGCGTCAGCGGTTACGACACCAGCAAGTACAGCTACTTCCTGATCGCCGATCAGATCCACAAATCCGTCGCCACACCCACCAGCCAGGTGGAGCTGGGTGAGCTGAGCGTGATGGTCACGGCCAAAGCCGGTGTAACGGGCACCGCGAGCTGGCTGGACGCGATCGGCGTGGCCAGCCCCGAGCTGCTCGACAACAGCCTCACGTTGGTGAATGGTGTCTACAACGCCTCGAGCGCCGATCGACTGGCCGCCGCCGGCATCCAGCTCGCCAACAAGGTTGAGCTGTTCAACCTGCCTTCGGTGGGCGGCACCCTCAGCTACGACAAGCCCGAGGGCCTCACCCTGCGGGAAGACGGCGCCGTTGTCATCAACTACGACAACGATTTCGGCACCGAGGGCGCCAATGGCAACGCCTTCACGGTGGTGACCTTCAGCAACCCGGCCCTCGACACCGAGGACCAAGGTGATGGGGGAGGGTACAAGCCAGCCACTAACCATGATCTCTACGGCCTGGTGATGCCGGATGGCCTGGCCACCTTCACCTACAACGGCGAGAACTTCATCCTCGCCGCTGGTGAGGGCGATGACCGGAATGACTTCCTCGATCCGGATGAAACTGCCCGTGTCTCTGCCCTGCTCACCGCTGCAGCTGGAGCTACAGATGCCCAGAAAGCCGGTCTTGTGGCCACCAACGCCCAACGGCTAAACATCCTCACCAATACCGGTGATCTTGATCGCGACGGCATCGTGGATCAGGCCTACACCCTAGGTTCGCGCTCGCTTCGCATCTTCGATTCGAAGGGCAATGTGGTGTTCGATTCCGGCAGCGCCCTCGAGGAACTGGCGGTGGCCAAGGGTCTTTATCCGGTGAACAGCCGTGAAGACGACAAAGGCGTCGAACCCGAGATGGTGGAGGTGTTCACCATCAATGGCCGCACCTATGCCTTCGTGGCCCTGGAACGCAGCACCACCAGCATGGCGGCGATCTTTGATGTTTCGAATCCCTATGCCCCGGTGGCTGTGGATCCGATCATCTTCCCCGGTGCCCAGCGGGTGGAGGGGATCACCTTCCTCACCAGTGCCACCAATGCTGCCCGCAGCGTGATCGCTTCCAGTGAAGGGAATGATCTGGTGTCGGTGGTGGATTTCCCCATCCCCTACAGGTTGCAACTGCTGCATCTCTCTGATGGTGAAGCCGGCCTGCTGGCCTCCCAGACGGCCCCTTACCTCGCGGCGCTCGTCGATGGTTTTGACAACACCTATGCCAACACCCTGATCCTCGCCGGCGGCGACAACTTCATCCCCAGCCCCTTCCTCAATGGCGGCACCGACATCAGCGTTCGCGATGAGCTGAACGCGGTAACTGGCTCCACCATCAGCATGTCTCCCACCACCAACCATCCGATTGGTGCTGTGGATATTGCCATCCACAACCTGATCGGTGTGGAGGCCTCAACGATCGGCAACCATGAATTTGATCTGGGTTCGCGGGTGTTCCGCGATTCCTTCATGCCAGCTTCTGGCTGGGTGGGTGCCCAATTCCCCTACCTGTCGGCCAACCTTGAGTTCAGCGGCGATGCTGATCTCAGCGGCCGTTTCACGAATACCACCGCGACCCCTGGTCTTGAGGAGGCCGCTGCTCAGAAGGGCCGCATCGTTCCCTCTGCGGTGGTCACCAAGAACGGCGAGAAGATCGGCCTGGTGGGCGCTACCACCCAGGTGCTGGAGCAGATCAGCTCCACCGGCGGCGTGGAGGTCAAGGGCTTCAATGGCGACGGCTCAGAGCGCGACGACATGGTGCTGCTGGCCAGCCAGCTGCAGCCGGTGATCGACGACCTGATCAGCCAGGGCGTGAACAAGGTGATCCTGATGGCGCACCTGCAGCAGATCGCCAATGAGAAGGCGCTGGCGCCACTGCTTAGGGGTGTGGACATCATCCTCTCGGCCGGCTCCAACACCCGCTTGGGCGATAGCAACGATCAGGCCGTGGCCTTCCCGGGCCATGCCGCCAACTTTGCGGACACCTATCCGCTGGTGACCCAGGGGGCCGACGGAGCACCCACTCTGATCGTTAACACCGACAACGAATACACCTATCTCGGACGATTGGTGGTGGATTTCGATGCCCAGGGACGGATCATCCCGGGCAGCGTGGATCCCTTGGTGAGCGGTGCCTACGCCGCCACTGCCGCCAATGTGGCCAAGGCCTGGAACGTGACGGAAGCCCAGCTCGCCACCACCGCCTTTGCGGACGGCACTAAAGCCGAGAACGTGCAGGATCTCACCGATGCCGTGCAGGCCGTGATCGCCAGCAAAGATGGCCAGGTGTGGGGCTTCTCGAATGTGTATCTCGAAGGCGAGCGGGCCTTCGTGCGCTCCGAGGAAACCAACCTGGGCGATCTTTCCGCTGATGCCAACTTGGCTTATGCAAAGCAGATCGATCCTTCTGTTGTGATCTCGCTGAAGAATGGCGGCGGCATCCGTTCTCAAATCGGTGGCATTGACGTGGTGAGTGGCGCCAAGCTGCCCACCTTTGCCAACCCTGCCGCCAATAAGCCTGCGGGCGGTGTTTCCACTCTCGATATTGAAAACTCGCTTCGTTTCAACAACAGCCTCTCCCTGGTCACCGTGAGTGCCAGCAAGCTCAAGGAGTTGCTCGAACACGGCATTGCCCTCTATCCGAATCAGGGACGCTTCCCCCAGGTGAGCGGTGTGGCCTTCAGCTTCGATCTCACCAAGCCCGCCGGCAGCCGCATTTTGAACCTCACGATTGAGGACAGCCAGGGCAAGGATCTTGATGTGGTGGTGCGTGGTGGAGCCTTGGTGGGGAATCCAGCCCGCACGTTCCGGATGGTTACTTTGAACTTCCTGGCTGCTGGTGGGGACAGTTACCCATTCCCCACGGATTCGGTTCAGAACGTTGCAGGGCCATCCAATCGGGTTGACCTGTTCAATCCCACAGCACCACTCACTGGTGCCGCCACCTTCAGTGGCGATGGCACCGAACAGGATGCCCTAGCCGAATATCTTAAGTCCAGGCATTCAACGCCTCAGGCTGCCTATAGCCAGGCGGATGTTCCCCCAGCAGGAGATCAACGACTTCAGAATCTCGCCTCCCGCGGCGATACGGTTCTCGATCGTCAGGGTGCCTTCGTCACCGGTGCGGGAGCGGGTGGTCAGTCCCAGGTCAAGTTGATGGATGCATCGGGTAGCGTGCTGAGACAGTTACGAGCTTTCGAGTCTTTCAATGGTCCCGTTTCCGTGGCTTATGGCTACCTCAACGACGACGGTATTAAGGACATCGTGGTGGCCGCTGGTCCCGGCGGCGGCCCCCACGTGAAGGTGTTCGATGGCCTCAGTGGCAGTGAGATCGCCAGCTTCTATGCCTATGACGCCAACTTCCGCGGTGGCGTGAACGTGGCCGTTGGTGATCTCGATGGAGATGGCAAGAATGAACTGATCACCGGCGCCGGCGCTGGCGGTGGCCCCCACGTGAAGGCCTTTGCGCTGAACTTCAGTGGCGGCCGGGCCACACCCCAGGAGGTCGCCAGCTTCTATGCCTACGACCCCTCATTCCGCGGCGGGGTGAGCGTGGCCGCCGGTGATGTGAACCGTGATGGCGCCTTCGACATCATCACTGGTGCCGGCGCTGGCGGTGGCCCCCACGTGAAGGCATTTGGTTTCGGCGCCCCGGCGCCGGCCCGTGGCGCGCTCCAGGAGCTGGCCAGTTTCTATGCCTACGATGCCAATTTCCGCGGCGGCGTGAGTGTGGCCAGCGGCAATATCGATGGCCTCGGCGCTGATGAGATCATCACCGGCGCCGGCGCCGGTGGCGGCCCCCACGTCAAGGCCTTCAGCCGGGCCACCGATGGCACCCTGAGCACGGTCAGCAGCTTCATGGCCTACGACCCCTCTTTCCGCGGTGGCGTCGAGGTGGGCAGCATGATCTCCAGCTCAAACCTCGCGGTCAGCACGGTGCTCACGGGCGCCGGCCCTGGAGGCGGTCCCCATGTGCTCGGCTTCGATCTCTCCAATCCCCTGGGGCAGCCCAGCGAGGTGTTGAGCTTCTACGCCGAATCACCAGCTTTCCGAGGTGGAGTGGCGGTGAGCTGAGCGGCAAGTCGGCGCTTGAGGTTATGCAAACTGGCTGCTTTCTGGCTGTTGGTCCAGCGCGATCCATCAGACTGGTTTGATCGCGCTGGCCCCAGGTGGACCTCCATGGAAGCCTGGCTCCAACCCTTGCTCGCCGGTTTCGACGTCTTTCTCCGCTCCCAGGCGGGGGCCGTCGCCTTCGTGCCCCTCTACGCCCTCTGGGTCACCCTGCTCCTCCCAGGCGTTTGGGCCTCGATGCTGGCCGGCGCCCTCTATGGCACCTGGTGGGGCAGCTTGGTGGTGTTCGTGGGCGCCTGCCTTGGAGCCGAGATCGTGTTTCTGCTCGGCCGGGGTCGGCTGCGGGGCTGGGCCCGGCGGCGGCTTGCGACGGCTCCGAAGTTGTTGGCGGTGGAGCAGGCCGTGAGCCGTGAGGGGCTGCGCCTTGTGTTGCTCACCCGCCTCTCGCCGGCCTTTCCTTTCAGCCTGCTCAACCTGGCCTATGGCCTCAGTGAGGTGAGCCTGCGGGATTACACGATCGGCTTGATCGGGATCCTGCCGGGCACGGTGTTGTTCTGCGCCCTCGGTGCCCTGGCGGGCGATGTGACCCGCTTCAACACCGTTCTCGCCGGCCAGGCCGATCCCCTCACCTGGGTGGTGCGGATCGTGGGAATCGGGGCCACCGTGGCGGTCACTCTGCTGGTGACCCGGGTGGCTCGCCGGGCCCTGGCGGATGGGCCGGGGGGAGCGTTATCGACTGGCGAGGATCCGGGTGCGGGGCGCCCGGCGATGCCCCCTTCGGAAGCGGATTCCCAAGCCAGCAGCGATTCAGCCGAGGAGACGTAGTCCGCTGCCCGATCCCCCGGGCACGGTTGGTCTAGTTGCCCTCAGGAAGGGGCTGCCCCAGATCCCGCAGGGTCGCCATCAGCACGAACCAACCGAGCCGCAGGCGGGCGGGCAGCCCAGGCCGCGCCGCCAGGGTGAGGTACTTGGCGCGGCCGCAGGGCGTGCGGATCCAGACGGCCAGGGAGGCGGGGAATCCGTCCGGAAGGTCTGGCCCTAAGGGGCAGCCGGCTGGAGTTGCCGCGCTGGTTCCATTCGGCTGTGGAGCCGCTGCCGGGGAATCGTGGTTGCCGCGCATCGCTCTGTCTCCATCGGGGCGCTGTCTCAATCTGTCGTCTTTGCTCAGGTTCCGTCTCCTCAGGTTCCGCTCAGATGCGCTGCAGCGATTTGGCCTTGTCTTTGAAGTCGCTGAGCAGCAGCTGCAGGTAGGTCACCTTGCGCAGCTTCACGTTGGCCGTGAGTGACATGCCCACCTGCAACGGCAGGATGGCGCCGCTCTTGAGCTTGAGCTGCTGGCTGCTGAGGCGGATGTCCACCGGGAATCGGTAGAACTGCTTCAGCTGATCGGGCGGCAGGGCATCGGAGCCGATCTTGCGCACCGTGCCCTGCAGCACCCCGAAATCGCTGGCAGGGAAGGAATCGATGCTGATGTCGGCGGCCTTGCCCACCTGCACGAAACCGATGTCCTTGCTGGGCACCTCGACGCGGGCCTCGAGGCGATCGAAGGGAACGATCTTCATCACGGGCTCACTGGTTTCGGCCACGAAGCCCTTGGATTTCGGCTTGAGCTCGAACACCAGGCCCGCCTCCGGCGCCCGGATCGCCTGGTAGCGGATGTTCACGTTCAACTCGATCAGCTTGCTGCGCAGGTCCGCCAGGTTGCTTTCCAGCTCCCGGGACCCCTGCTCCAGGATCGCCCGCTGGCGTAGCCGTTCCACCTTCGCCTGCTGCAGCTGGCCCGCCACCTCCTGCACCTTGTTGCGCTGCTGCAGGAACTGCAGTTCGGCGGTGGCTCCCTCCCGGTTGAGCTTGTCGAGCCGGCTGAGCACCTCCTGCTCGAGCAAGAGGCTGTCGCGCAGCACCTGCTGTTCGGTGTCATTCACCGCCAGGTAGCGGGTGAGTTCCTCCTGCTTGAGGCTCAGCTGTTGCTCCTTGAATAGGATCGTTTTTTCCACGCTCGCCTTGCGGTCCTGGGTGGCCTCGGTGTCGAGCTTCAGCAGCAGCTGGCCTTTCTTCACCCGGTCCCCTTCCTTCACCAGCACCTGATCCACCACGCCACCCACCGGCATCTGCACATCCTTCACCACGCCCAGGGGTTCCAGTTTCCCGGGAGCGGTCACGATCTCCTCGGTCTTGGCGAGGGCTAGCCAGCCCAGGGCAAAGCCGGTCACACCAATCAGGGCCCAGCTGATGCCGCGCGCCCAGAAGCGTGACTGCTGAAGCACTACATCATCGCTGTCGCTGTGGATGGAGCGCTCGAGGCTGTTTTGGGCTTGGCGAAAGAGGTCGTTGGGCGTTGGAATCCGGGGGGGCATCAGCTGGCCTCCTGCTGGCGATAGAGGGCGTAATAGCGGCCTTTGAGTGCCATCAATTCCTCATGGGTTCCGGTTTCAACGATCGCGCCTTGGTGCATCATCACGATCTGATCGGCCCGCCGGATGGTGGAGAGCCGGTGGGTGATGAAGAACACGCTGCTGTCCTTGAGCGACTCCCTGAGGTTGTCGCACACCTGGCGTTCGGTGTCGTAATCGAGGGCGCTGGTGGCTTCGTCCATGACCAGCAGCCGGGGATTGCTGAGCAGGGTGCGGGCGATCGCGATCCGCTGCCGCTGGCCACCGGAGAGGGAGGCGCCTCGCTCGCCCACGGAGGTGCTGTATCCGTTGGGCAGCTGCATGATGAAATCATGGGCGGCTGCAATCCGGGCGGCCTGCACGATTGCATCGGAGGAAGCCTCAGGGTTGGTGAGGGCAATGTTCTCGCTGATCGTGCCGGAGAAGAGCAGGGGATCCTGCGGCACGATGCCGATCTGACGGCGCAGCGAATAGAGCTCCACCTTGTCGATGTCATAGCGATCCACCAGGATTCTTCCCTTGGTGGGTGAATAGAGGCGGGGCAATAGCTTCATCAGCGTGCTCTTGCCGCTGCCGCTCTGGCCCACCACCCCCACAAAGGTGCCCTGGGGGATGTGGAGGTCCACATTCTTGAGAACCTCAGGCGATCCGGGGGCGAAGCTGAAGCTCACGTTCTCGAATTCCACCTCACCGTGTACCGGTGGCAGGGGGATGTTGGCCTTGTCGGATGGGCTCGATTCCTCCGGCGTGTCCACCACATCGGCCAGCCGCTCGAACGACACCCTCAGCTCCTGGATGTTCTGCCAGATCGAGGAGAGGCGAAGCAGGGGCTGGGTCACATAGCCGCTGATGATCCGGAAAGCGATCAGCTGGCCAAGGGTGAGTTCACCCTTGAGCACCATGGCGGCCCCCACCCAGAGCACCAGCAACTGGGAGAGCTTCTGCAGCACCTGGCTGGTTTCATTGAGGAAAGTGCCGGTGATCGTTTTCTCGAAGGTGCGCGCGATGTATTTGGAATAGAAGTCTTGCCATTTCCAGCGGCTCACCATCTCCACGTTCTGGGCCTTCACCGTCTGGATGCCGGTGAGCACCTCCACCAGGTGGCTCTGGGTGCGGGCATTCTCCTCGGCCGCCTGGCGGTACTGGCGGCGGAACAGGGGGGCTCCCAGCAGGGTGAGGGCGATCTGGATCGGCAGCACTCCCAGGGCAATGATCGTGAGCAACCAGCTGTAGATGGCCATCACGATGATGTAGATCACCGAGAAGGCCGCATCCAGCAGCGTCATCAGGGCCTGACCCGTGAGGAAGTTGCGGATCTTCTCCAGCTCGGCGATGCGGCTCCCCAGTTCTCCCACCGGGCGGCGGTCGAAATAGCCGAGGGGCAGCCGTAGCAGGTGGTCGATCACCTCGGCGCCGAGCCGCAGGTCGATGCGGTTGGTGGTGTCGGTGAACAGGAAGGTGCGTAGGGCGCCGATCACCCCCTCCATCAGGGTCACCACCACCAGCGCCATCCCGAGGATCTGCAGCGTGTCGAGGCTGCGCTGGGCGATCACCTTGTCGATGATCACCTGGATCAGGAGGGGATTGGCCAGGCTGAAGAGCTGCACCACGAAGGAGGCCAGTAGCACCTGCAGCAACATGCCGCGGTAGCGCTTCAAGGCGGGCCAGAACCAGCCCGGGCCGAATTTCTGGCCCGGCGTGTTGGTGCTGCGCTCGAAGAGCAGGAGCTCCAGACCTTCGGGATAGGCCTCGGCAATCTCCGCCGGCTTCAGCTGCACCCAGCCATCAGCGGGGGAGGCCAGCCGCAGCCCTGCGGCATTGCTGGCGGTCACCACCGCGAAGCTGCCCTTCCAGGGAATCAGGCAGGGGGTGATCAGCCGGGTGGCGGAGCCGGCCGTTACCTTCGCGCCGGTCACCAGCAGGCCGAGCATGGCGGCGATCTGGCCGCAGAGCTGCAGGTCGGGTTCGAGGCCGCGACGCAGCTTGTCGCGCAGCACCTTGTCGATGGCGTCGCGCCGGTAGGGCAGTTCGAGGATCTGGCCCAGCATCTGGAAGCAGGCCAGGGTTTCTTCGAGGGTGCCCCGGGCCCGCACCAGCTGCAGCCCCCGAGATGGGTTGCTGGCGCCGAGATCCAGGCTGGTGGGTTGGCTGGCGCTACTGGAGGGCCCGCTCGCTCCGTTGGGGGCTTCCAGCGCGGTCGCCAGGTCGCTGCCTGTGCCGACGACGATCGCGCTTTGCGGCACCTCTGGGTCGGTGGCTCCCTCTCCCACGGCCAGCAGCCGCAGGGGCAGCGGCGGCCGCGGCCGTGGCAGGGGGGAGCCGGCATCGAGGCGGCTGCCGATCGCCAGGCCCGGCACATTGGCGCTAGCCAGCACCCAGTGTTCGTTCGCCGCCAGCGCCGGCGGCCTGGCCCCGGCGGGGGCATCCACGGCTCGCACGGCGCCACGCAGGCGCTCCAACCGTCTCTGCCAGCTGTTCGGATCGAAGCTCGGGGCTCCGGCGTGGGCGCTGTCCCGCAGCTGCAGCAGGGCATGGAGTTCGGCGGTCCACACCTGATCGGCGCACCAACTCCGCAGGCCCGGTTCGCTCTGGAGGAGCTCCAGCATCACCCCATCCGGGATGCTGGCCGCCTGCAGGGGCGTGGCGGCGCTCACCGCTTCGCAGCCCTCGGCCCGGAGCAGGGAGGCCAGCCCGATGATCGATCCCGCCCCCAGCCGTTCCACCGTGAATGGCCGGCCATCGCGCTCCCCGAGCAGGCGCGCCTCGCCCTCGATCAGCACCAGGATCCGGTCACCGACGCTGTCGCCGGGGCTGACCATCTCCCCCTCGCGGAACCGCACCAGGCTCAAGCTCTGCTCAAGGCGCCGGCTGCCTTGGCTGGAGAGGGTATTGAAGGGAACGATCGTTGCGATCGCCTCGGGAGATCCCTGCAGAGAAGCGGTCATGCCGTGCGGTGGGCGGCCAGCAGGAGCGCCACTTCCTCGTCGACCCATTCGTCGAAGAGTTCGCGGGCCATGCGATCGCGCATCTCCGTGTCAAAGCTCGCTGAGCGTAGCGATTCAAGCCGCACAACCAACCACCATTGTTCGATGCGAAGCGGAGGCTGCAGCTGGCCGGGTCGGCTGGTGCGCAGCAACTCGGCCAGGGCTGGATGGGCCTGCAGGATGGGCACCGGCCCCACCACGCCCCGGGTGGAGCGCTCCGGACCCTGGGAATAGCCGGCCGCCAGTTCGGCGAAGTCGGCCTCCCCCTCGGCGATGCGGAGGTAGAGCTCCCGGGCCAGGGCGGCATCCTCAACGCGGAGCAGGCTGTAGATCACCTGGTCGAGCTGGTTCTTGCGGGCCAGGAAGCGCTGCTCGGCGCGGTGGGAGAAGTGCTCTTCGCAGTGGCGATTGATCCTGCGGGGCAGTTCCGCCTGCCAGAGGGCATCGGCTTCCTGGAGCCCGTGGCTCTTCAGGTGCTGGATCACCGCTTCGGTGGAGCCCAGCCGGTTGGCGGCCCCCCAGCCTTGGCGACTCTCCATGCTCTCCTGTTCGCTGAGGCTCACATCAGCCACGGCAGCGGCGATCACGCTCTGGCGCAGCAGGGGAATCAGCAGGCCATGGCGGGTCAGGGCGCTCCAAAGGTCGGGCGGGATGGCGGGCAGGCGCACGTGGCCGGTGCTCGGATCCCCGCTGGGGCTCAGGGATGCCACCGAAGCACCGCTGGGGGGGTGGGGTGCGTGGGTCAAGGCTGGAGGCAGCCACGGGTGGATCAAGCCATCTTGCCGGGGCGTGGGCGGTTAGGCAGTCTCCTGGGTTGCTTTGCCAGGCGGTCAGACCGCGCTGGGACCTGGGGCCGGTGCGGCCAGTAGGGCCCGCAGACCCGCCTCATCGAGCACGGCCACCCCGAGGCTTTCGGCCTTGGCCAGCTTGCTGCCCGCTTCCTCGCCGGCCACCACCCAGGTGGTTTTGCGGCTCACCGAACCGCTCACCTTGCCGCCGGCCACCTCGATCTGGGCCTGGGCCTGGCTGCGGGAGAGGTTGGGCAGGGTGCCGGTGAGCACGAAGGTCTGGCCCTCCAGGGGCCGCTCCCCCGCCGGTGTGGCGGCAGCCTGCCGCTCCCCCTCGCTGGCCGCCAGGGAGAAGCCGAGGCCCTCCAGCTCCGCCAGCAGCGCCTGGTTGGCCGGCGTGGCGAACCACTGCTGCAGCGACTGGGCGATCTCGCCGCCGATCCCGAACACCGCGGTGATCAGCTCAGGGCTCTCCAGCGCCGCCGTAGCCAGATCGGTGGCACTCGGGAAGGCCCGGGCCAGGGCCTTGGCGTTCACCTCGCCGACGTGGTGGATGCCGAGGCCGTAGAGCTGGCGGTGCCAGGGCTGCCGCCGCGAGGCCTCCAGGGCCGCCACCAGGTTGGCGGCCGATTTCTCCCCCATCCGCTCCAGGCTGGCGAGCAGGGCTCCATCGAGCCGGTGCAGATCGGCGATCGAGCGCACCAGGCCCCGGTCCACCAGCTGCTCGATCAGCTTCGTGCCGAGCCCGTCGATGTCGAGGGCGCCCTTGCTCACCCAGTGGCGCAGGGAGCCCCGCAGGATCGCCGGACAACTGCTGTTGACGCAGCGGGTGGCCGCTTCCCCCTCTTCGCGCACCAGCTCCGAGCCGCATTCCGGGCAGGTGTGGGGCAGGGCCAGGCGCACCGCGCCGGCGGGCCGCAGCTCCGGCAGCACCCGCACCACTTCGGGGATGATTTCGCCGGCCTTGCGCACCACGATCGTGTCGCCTGCGTGCAGATCGAGCTCGGCGAGGCGGTCGGCGTTGTGGAGGGTGGCCCGGGCCACGCTGGTGCCGGCCAGGGGCACGGGCTCGAATTCGGCCACTGGAGTCACGGCACCGGTGCGGCCCACCTGGCAGGTGAGCCGCAGCAGGCGGCTGGGGGCCTCCTCGGCGGCATATTTGAGAGCAATGGCCCAGCGGGGGGCCTTCTGGGTGAAGCCGGCGGCATCCTGGAGACGCAGGTCGTCGAGCTTCACCACCACGCCATCGGTGGCGTAGGGAAGGGCCTTGCGGGCCTCCTCCCAGCGGGCGAAGAAGGCCTCCACCGCCGCCAGATCGGCTAGGCGCTCCGCATTGGGATTCACCCGGAAGCCGGCGGCTTCCAGCCAGCGCAGGCATTCCCACTGGCTGCGGGGGGGAGGCGGATCGCCCGCTTCTGGTCCGTTCCGTGGGCCACGGCCATCGCGCTGGTCCAGTTCAGCGATGGCGCCGCTAGGCCCCTCGCGCCCGTCAGCGGCGTCCTGCAGGCCATCGGCCCCTTCGGGCAGGTGCAGTGTGTAGGCGAAGAAGTCGAGCCTTCGCGCCGCGACCACTTTCGGATCCAGCTGCCGCAGGGTGCCGGCGCAGGCGTTGCGGGGGTTGGCGAAGGTGGCCTCGCCTCGGGCGGTGCGCTCGGCGTTGATGGCGGCGAAGGTGGCATCGGGGATCAGGGCCTCGCCCCGCACCTCCACCCAGGCCGGCGGATTGGCCAGCTGCAGGCGCAACGGCACGCTCTGGATGGTGCGCACGTTGGCGGTGATCTCTTCGCCCCGCTCGCCGTCGCCCCGGGTGGCGGCCCGAACCAGCACGCCGTGCTCGTAGCTGAGGGCCAGGGCGTTGCCATCGATCTTCAGCTCCCCCACCATCGGCACCGCCGGCAGCGGTTCCCCCGGTGCCGGGGTCCGATCCAGCACCTTGAGCAGGCGGCCATACCAGGCCTCCAGCTCCTCCAGGGAGAAGGCGTTGTCGAGGCTGAGCAGGCCAATGCGGTGCTCCACGCTGCCGAAGCCCTCAGCCGGCTGCCCCCCCACCCGCTGGGTCGGACTGTCGGGGCTGAGCAGCTCGGGGAAGGTGCCCTCCAGCTCCAGCAGTTCGCGGTAGAGCCGGTCGTAGACCGGGTCCTCCATCACGGGCGCATCGAGCACGTAGTAAGCGTGGGCGGCCCGTTGGAGCAGCTGATGCAGTTCGGCGGCCCGTTGGCGCTGGGCGCTGGTGGGCCCCTGGTGCGGAGCCGGCAAGGCAGCCGGATCAGGAGGAGCTGGGCTGGTCACTTCAGACGGCACTCCGGTTGGTGCTGTGGGGGTCGGCACTTGGCGGCCGCCCATCGCTTGGGCGGTGATCGACACGACCTTGCCACCATGGCGCTAACTGCTGCAATGTTGTCCCACAACGAGCCTCGCTCCCCGTCTGCGGATCGAGCGCAACCTGCAGCAACGCGGCACGACTGAAAGGTCGATGGAATCCCCCAGCGCCTAGGGGCCGCCATTGCGGTTCAAGGGCGGCCCGCCTCGGTTCAAGGCGCTAGAGCCACGTCCAGCCGTTGTGCCGCCTCGTTGAGCCGCCGGTCGAAACTGGCCAGGCTGGCGCCAAGCCGCTGAGCCAGTTCCAGATAGGTGGCGTCGTAGCTGGACAGACCCTGTGACCGGGCGATCGCCAGGATTCTCGGCTCTGACTCCTGCAGGGGGGTTGCGTCGGTCTCGATTGGCAGGGCCTGCAGACGAGCTCGGAACAGATCGCTGGCGCTGCTGGCGATCACACCGCGCCGCTCGGCCACCAGCAAGGCGTTGGCCACCTCCAGATGCCATAGGGCCGGCACCCACCAAGATTCGCTGCCGCAGTCGCTCAGCAGTTGACTCGCACGCTGCCCATCCTCAGGCTGTTGTCGCTCGAACGCCCAGGCCAGGGTCATGGAGGCATCGATCACCAGCATCCGCGCTGCCCTCCCCTCAACGCTGACTCGCTCCTAGCCATCCCGGCCGAGGCCGACCCGCTCACCGTCGCCCCTCGCCCACGAAGCTGGCAGCGTCGGCATCGGCGACACCTTGAATCCGTGGGAACGCCTGCATGGCGTGCACGGCAGCGTTGAGGCTATGGGCGGACTGGCTCCGATGGGGCACCAGATCGGCAATCGGCTTGCCGCGCACGGTGATCGTGAACTGGTCGCCGTTCTCAACGGCCCGCAGCAGCCGGGAGAGCTGGGCCTTGGCCTCGAAGGCACCGATGCAGGAGTCCATGGCAGAGGGGCGGTAGGGCTGCGGAGCTCGATGGATGGGACCGATTGATCTGGTCTGTGACCTAGTTTAGTGAGGATGGGCTTAGTGAGCTAGCAGCAGACCATGGGTTCCCGTGGCGCTTTCTGGTTGCCGCTGGCGTTCTGCACCGCTTTGCAGCGCTGCCAGTGGAAGCAGGGCAGCTGCAGCCAGACCAGCAACTCGGGCTTGCTGGAGTAGGCGGCTTGGATCAGGCAGCGGTCTTCTGAATCCGGTCCACCCGCCAGGCCTCATCCACCTTCACGAAGGTGAAATCGAGCGGCAGCTCCTCCTTGCCGTCGGACTTGAGTTTCACCGTGAGGATCACCTGGTCGTCCTGCAGGCGGGGGCGGCCGGATTTGAGGTTGCGGAACTTGTTGAGCTGCAGGCCCGCCAGGAAGCGGATGAACTGCTGGCGGTTCACGTGGGAGCGGTAGTTCTTGGTGGTGAGCAGGTAGGCGCCATCCACCTGGCCGGAGGCCACCTGGGTGAAGAACTGCTTGATCAGGGGGTTGATGCCGCGGGCGCTGAGCACCAGCTTCACCGCCGAGATCGTCCAGTAGAGGAGGAGGGCGCCGGCGCCGGCAAACAGGGCCTTGCTGCCGATGCCGCGGGCCAGATCCCAGTCCATGGGGTGTCTCAGGGGTTGCGTGCAGGAGAGTCTGACCGACGACCCCGCCCGGCAGTGGCGATACTGCCCGGGCCCCGCTACCCGTGGGGCTCGCTCCGGCCACGCTTGCTGGCCGGCTCCCGTCCCGTCGGTGCCCCCGCCGTGCCCCTGGAACCCCTGCCGCCCCTGTTCCACCGGCTGAACCGCGAGTATTTCGAGGGCGTCCTGCTCCGCGAGGGCCGGCCCCTGGTGGATCTGCGCTGGAGTGACGGCCGCCTCACCCGCACCGCCGGCCTCTACCGCAGCGGCCGCCGCGCCGATGGCTCCGACCTCTGCGAGATCGTGCTCTCCCGGCCGCTGCTGGAGCCTCTGCCGCGCCAGGCCACCCTCAGCACCCTCTGCCACGAGATGATCCACGCCTGGATCGACCGGGTGCTGGGGGTGCGGGAGGTGCACGGCCCCCACTTCCGCGGCCGGATGGCGGCCATCAACGCCGCCCAGGCGGAGTTCGCGGTGAGCGTGCGCCATACCTATCCCGTGCCGGTGGAGGCCGCCCGCTGGATTGCCCGCTGCCCGCGCTGCGGCCACAGCGTCCCCTATCGCCGCCGCCGCAACGGCCTGGCCTGCCGGACCTGCTGCGAGCGCTTCCATGATGGGCGCTGGGATGCCAGTTGCCTGCTGGTGTTCGAGTCGGGGGCGGCCTGAAGGGCAACCGCTGGCGACACCGGCGCCGTGCGCACCGCAGGCTCCCTTAGGGTCGGCCCAGTGCATGCCGGCCATGGCCACCTTTCTCTGGACCCTGGAGTGGGGTGGGCTCACGATCGCCCTGGTGGGGCTGAGCCGGGAGCGCTGGCTGGCGGGCCGCCGCCGGTAACCTGGCGTTATGGATGAGGCCTGGAATCGTTGGGATGGGTTGCCGGATGGCCGTCCCGAGCAAGCGTTTGATGACGATGCCCTGCGGCTGAACCGCCGCTCCGGATCGTTCCGGGAGCCGCCGGGCATCGCTTCCTCCCGGAATCGCGCTGCAGCTGCCCCCCGGGATGGCCGTCGCCCCGGGCGCGGCGTTCCTGAACCGCTCGAGCAACGGCTAGACCGCTGGGTGAGCCGGGGCCGTGAGCTGGTGGATGGCGTGGCTGGCGCCAGGCCCGGTTCGCGGATGGCCGGCCCCGAGGCTGCCGGGTTGGGCCATCGGGGCCTGGGGGCGGGTGGTCTCAATCCCGCCCGGCTAGGCCGTTGGGTGGAGGAGCGCTTCGACTGGCTGCTCGAGGACGACGCCGATGACGACTGGCGGGAGCCCTGGCAGGAGCCCGCCCGGGGCACCGGCCGGGGCACCGGCCGCCGGCCGGCCGGACCGGCCGCCACTGGATCTCCCGAGGCCCGTCGGCCGGAGCGCCCGAGCGATCCCTGGGCCGCTCCCCCGCCTGGCTCCCCCTCCCCGCGGCGGAGCGACGACCCCCAGCCGCGCCCTTCCGTGGCCTCGGCGCGCCGCAGCCTGGAGGCGGTCTCCCGTCGTCCATCCCGGATCGGCACGCCCGGCTCCTCCCCGACGCCTCCATCCGGGGATACCAGTCTCAGACCCGTGGCAGGCCCGCCACCGCCCTCTGGCGGGGGCGTCAGCCTCAGGTCCCTTGCCGGTCCTGCCCCGGAGCCCACCGCCGAGCGCTATCCCGCCGCCGCCCGACCTGCGGTCGCCGCTCCTCAGCGCAAGCCCTCGGTGGCGACTCCCGCGGAATCTTCTGCGGCCGCCCCTGACGGGCCGGAGGCCTGGCCCGATGACGACTCCTTCACCCTGCAGCGCTGGCAACGCACCCCCCCCTCCCCGGGTCCCGCGCCCACGGCGGCGGATCTTTTGGCTGCGCCCGCGGCTGCCCCGGGCCGGCCCCTGCCCCGCTCCACCCGGCGCCGCTAGGAGGCTGCCGAACCAGAGCGGGAACCCCAGCCCACTCAAGCCCTGCCCATTCCTGCCGTTCTGCACTTCGGCATGACCGTCGCGCCATCGCGCAACCGTTGGGCTTTCTCCTGTTTGGAGCCTGTGCCCACTCAGGGGGGGAGCCGGCGAGGAGTGTCAGCAGCCTCTTGGGATGCTGGTCGCCCCTGAGCAGGCGGCCGAAGCTGCTGCCTGCAGCCCATCGGACGGTCCCCGTCACTCCAGCATCCGGCGGGGTGGCTTCGCATCTTTCGCGCAACGCAGACGGGTGCCAGCCCGGGGGGCAGTGGAGCCGTGGCAGCTCCTGCAAGGCGCAGCCCCTGCCACGGGTCCTGCGGCCTCACCGTTCAGCGGATCCGCCGTATCCGGCCCGAGCGCCGCGACCTACGGCCCGATCCGATCTCCCTACGGTGCAGGGGTCAGAGGCGGCGACGATGACCATCCAATCCCCAAGCCGACCGACGAATCGCGGCATCAGCAACTTGGTGGTGGTGGGCTTCCCCACGGTGGCCGAGGCCGAGCAGGTGCGGCGCGAGCTGGTGGAGCTCCAGAAGGAGGCCCTGGTTGCCTTGGAGGATGCGGTGGTGGTGGAGCACGACGCCGAGGGCCGAGTGCATCTTCACCAGGCTCTCAACCTCACCGCCGCCGGTGCGGTGGGGGGTGGCTTCTGGGGCACCCTGGTGGGTCTGCTCTTCCTTAATCCGCTGCTTGGGGCGGCCCTAGGGGCCGGGGTGGGGGCGGCCTCAGGGGCCCTGAGTGACCTCGGCCTCAACGACGGCTTCCTGCGGGAGATTGGCGACACCCTGCCGACCGGCGGTGCCGCCCTCTGCGTGCTGCTGCGGGAATCGGCGCCCGATCGGGTGATTGAGCGCCTGCGGGCCCATGCGCCTCAGGCTCGCCTGCTGCGCACCAACCTCAGCCATGTGGATGAGGATCGTCTGCGCCATCTCCTGGAGCGTGTGAGCGGGCAGGCTGAGGCAAGCCCGAAGGCCTGAGGGCTGGCCGCACCTGGAAGCTGCAGCCCCGTTCCCGCAGTTCCCTGTTCACCGGTTGCACCAGATCCCCGGGGATCTCGTCGGCCATCTCCTCCGCTGAGGTCACGATGTCGGGGGCTCCCTGCTGCAGGGCGGCCAGGAGGTCGGCCCAGAGGCCCACCAGGGTGCGCTCCTGCTGCGGGATCACGCCCTGGCCTTCGAGATGGGGGGCGCATCCCTGCCGGTTCCAAAGGGCCTGGCGGTGCTGGCCGGAATGTTGGCGCTGGGCCAGGCCGGTCTCCAGGGCGGCGGGGCTGGGATCGCCATCGGCCAGGCGAAGGCCTGCAGCCACCAGCAGTTTGCCGGTGTGCACGGCGGAGATCCCGTAGACCCGACCGAGGTCCGTGAGGCTCAGCCACTCGGCAGAGAGCGGGGCGTTGCCCGCCGGGGCGGCCCGGTGGGTGCGGCGGCTGCTGGTGGGAGGTGCCGGAGAGCGGCCGCTCGGGGCCCGAACGGGGGTGGTGGGGGCGCGGCGCGGTGTGGCCATGGTTGGACGGATGGGTACGCGAATGCTGGCCAAGACACGAAAGGCGTCAATCCGTCAAGTGGAAACGCCAACGCGCCGTTACCAAGTTGATGAATTGTTGTGAATCGAGGTTGTCGCAGGCCCTAGCCACCGTTCCAGGGCGGGGGAGAACACCTCTCGGATCACAGTGAGCTCGCGGCCCTGGCGGAAGAAGCGATAATGGCGGCTCCAGAAGGGCCCGGGGCACCCGAAGCGGTCTTCCAGCCAGGGGGCCTGCACCTGGCCTAGGCCGTCCACCTCCCGGAATAGCTCGGTGCGTCCCTCCGTGAGGCTGCGCCAGATCGGCTGACGCCGATCCCGCAGATGGGATTCCGCCGCGCTGCGGTTCCACCAGCTCTCGGCCCAACCCAGGGTGAGGTCGCCGCACGACAGCCAAACCTGCCGCCGCATCAGGGGCTCCTCCAGTTCCGCCACCTCCGCTGGCACGAGAGGGTCGCCCTCCGGTTCCGGAGCCATGGCGATCAGGTCTACCTCCAGGGGCTGGCCGGTGAGCAGTTGCAGGTGGCGGGTGGGGCTGCCATCCCCCAGCAGCAGCAGTTTCCAGGCCCCGCTCAGCTGCTGTCCTGCCCGGGCCGCCAGCACATCGGCCATGGGGGCCTGCCAGAGGGAAGCGGGTGAGGCAAGGAGGCAGCCAGGGGGGTCGGAAGGCGGCTCGGGCTGGCGGCTCCATTCCGTGGCGGCCCGGGTTTCGGGAGCGGCGTCGGGGCCAGGGTTGAGGGTTGGACCGGCGGACTCAACCACCGCTGCCGATCGCGATGCGACGCACATCCCCGTCGTGGTCGATCTGCACGCTGTCGCCATCGGTGGAACGCAGCCGCCAGCCGCTGTTGCCGATCGTTTCACCCACCGACACCGTGCTGGTGCTGCCGCCCATCTGGAAGATGGCGGAGCCCACCTTGCCAGGGGCACCCACCACCCCCACGAGCAGGGGTAGGGGGCCGGGCGCTGGGCTGCGGCGCACCGGTGCGGCCGCGGCGGCCAGCTTCGGGCTCACCGGCACCCGCAGAATCGGCGCGCTCCGCTGGGGCCGCGGCAATTCGCCCAGCTGCTCGATCCAGGCTTCCTGGGGGGGCGGCGGCGGCAGGTCGTTGTCAACGGGCCTGGCTGCCTGGCTGTAAGCCTGGGCCTGCCCGGCGGTCTGAGGGGCGCTGGCCTGGTTGGTCATGCCGGTGGGCGGAGCCAGGGCCGGGGCCGGTGGGGTGGCGGGCGCCTGGGCGGCGGGCCCGAAATTGCGCAGCCGCTCCACCAGCAGGAGGCTGCGTTCCTGTTGGAGGGATTCCTGGAAACGGTTCCACTGGCTCAGGGCCAGCACCCCGCTGGAGGCGCTCACCAGGCCGGCGGCGGCAAACGCCCCGATCAGGATCAGGGGCTGTTGGTGGGCCGTGAGGGTCGTCAGGGTTGCCTGGAGGCCCCGCTGCGGTGTCGTCGGGTTGATCGTCGCCGTGTCGCTGGGGGCCGGGCTGGTTGCGGCGGGCCTGAAGGCATCAGGCTGTGGGCTGGCCTGGGGCCGGCGGGCTCGCTTCCAGCGGGGGGATTTGGCGGCCGGAACCGCGGCGGGGCTCGGGTTGGATCCCCCTTCTGCCGATGCCGGAGCGGGCAGGGCGTCGCGGTCGCTCCGTTCGGCGTCGTCGTTGGGCAGGTCGATGGTGTCCACCGGATCGAAGATCCGGTTCATCAGCTTCTCGGCCTGGAGGTCCCAATAGGCCCGGGAAGTCGGGATTCCCCGCGGTGCGTCCACCTGCCCCTCAGCCGATCCCATGGGGCAATGTAGCGGGATTGGCCCGGCGTTGATTCAGTTCCAGCCAGAGCAGCAGGGCGGTCACATCGGCCGGACTCACCCCTGGAACCCGGGAGGCCTGGCCGAGGGTGGTGGGCCGCACGATATTGAGCTTCTCGCGGGCCTCGGTGGAGAGGGTGGCGATGCCGCCGTAGTCGAGGTCCGGGGGCAGGGGGCGCCCCTGGGAGCGCCGCACCTGCTCGATCTGCTGCTGCTGGCGGGCCAGGTAGCCGCTGTACTTGATGTCGATCTCGGCTGCCTCCCGCACGGGCCCGGGTAGGTCGGCTGGAGCCAGGCCGTGGCGCACCAGATCGCTGCTGTGGAAGCCGGGCCGCCGCAGCAGGTCGGCCAGGGTGATCGAGCCCTTGATCGCCGCGCCGGTTTCCGCTTCCACCGCCGCCGCCGCCGGATCGCTGACCTTGAGGCGCACGGTGTCGAGCCGGCGGGCTTCGGCGCTGATCGCCACCTGCTTGGCCTCGAAGAGCTGCCAGCGGCGCTCATCGATCAGCCCCAGCTCCCGGCCGAGCGGCGTAAGGCGCCGGTCGGCATTGTCGCCCCGCAGCATTAGTCGGTACTCGCTGCGGCTGGTGAGCACCCGGTAGGGCTCCCGCAGGTCCTTGGTGATTAAGTCATCGATCAAGGTGCCGATGTAGCTGCCTTCCCGCGGGAAGTGGATGGGCTCCTGGCCCCGCAGCAACCGGGCGGCGTTGAGGCCCGCCACCAGGCCCTGGGCGGCGGCCTCCTCGTAGCCGGTGGTGCCATTGAGCTGGCCGGCGCTGAACAGCCCCGCCACCCGCTTGGTTTCCAGGCTGGCCTTCAGCTGGGTGGCCGGCAGGTAGTCGTAGTCCACCGAATAGGCGGGCCGCAGCATCACGCAGCGCTCCAGGCCGGGCAGGGTGCGCAGCAGCTCCAGCTGCAGCCGCTCCGGCAGGCCGGTGGAGAAGCCCTGCACGTAGAGCTCGGGGGTGTCGCGGCCCTCGGGCTCCAGGAAGATCTGGTGGCTCTCCTTATCGGCGAAGCGCACGATTTTGTCCTCGATTGAGGGGCAGTAGCGGGGCCCCTTGCTGTCCACGAAGCCGCCGTAGATCGGCGTGAGGTGGAGGTTGTCCTGGATCAGCCGATGGGTGGCGGCGGTGGTGCGGGTGAGGTGGCAGCTCATCGACTCGCTGCTCACCCAGGCGGCCGGATCGAAGGAGAAGAAGCGATCGTGGGCATCGCTGGGCTGCTCCTCGAGCCGGTCGAGATCCACGCTGCGGCGGTCCACCCGGGCCGGCGTGCCGGTCTTGAGGCGGCCGGTGTTGAAGCCCAGGGCCGCGAGGGCCTCGGTGAGTCCCTCGGCGGCCTGCTCGCCGGCCCGGCCGGCGGCCATCGAGCGATCGCCCACCCAGATCCGGCCCCCGAGGAAGGTGCCGGTGGTGAGGATCACAGTGCCTGCGGCGTAGACGCTGCCGAAGTAGGTGCGCACGCCGGTGACCCGACCAAGCGGGCCGTGGGTCGTCTCCGCACCGCTGGAGGCGAGGTCCCCCTCCACCACCAGGCCCGTCACCATCGCCTCGCGCAGGTGGAGGTTGGGGGTGTGCTGCAGCAGCTGCAGCATTTGGCGGGCGTATTGACGTTTGTCGGTCTGGGCCCGCAGGGCCCAGACGGCCGGGCCGCGGCTGGCATTGAGGATGCGCTTCTGCAGGGCGGTGGCGTCGGCGAGGCGGCCGATCACCCCACCGAGGGCATCCACCTCATGCACCAGCTGGCTCTTGGCCGGGCCTCCCACGGCCGGATTGCAGGGCTGCCAGGCGATGCGATCGAGGTTGAGGGAAAAGAGGGCGGTGCGGATGCCCAGCCGCGCCGCCGTGAGGGCCGCTTCGCAGCCGGCATGGCCACCGCCCACCACGATCAGCTCGAATTCTTCGGTGGGAACCTCGTGCAGCGGCTCGCTTGCCGCAGCTGGTTTGGAGCCGGGTGGGGTGGGGGCCGCCGCCACGGTTGTCCGGGGTCGGGGAGCGTCGGTTGTCTGGGAGGGTGTTGGGGAAACCACTGCAACCGCGCTCGGGCCGCCGCCACGCTGGCAGGCCCTTGTCTGAGGCTAGGAGCTTGCCCGCCCTATCGCCCAACCAGTTCCAGTTTTAGCCCCAGCCCCAGCCCTGTCACGATCGGCTTGCCCTTGCCTGGCCCGATGGCTCCGCTTGTTTCCTCCTTTTTGAAGCTGGAACACTTCTCCTTAGGGCTGCTGCTGCAGGCCATCTTGCTGGCGGCGAGCGTCTGGGTGGGCCTTTCGCTGCTGGCCAGTCGCCTGCGCGCTCATTCCTTGCCCCGGGCCCTGCTGCTGCGGGCGCGGCTGAGCCTCGCCACCACGTTGCTGCTGGGCGGGCTATTGCTTTGGCTGTTGCGCCTGCTGCCGGCGGCGGAGTTGCCCCTGCCCAGCGCCCCGCAGTTGCGCCAGCTGCTGCTGGTGTTGGCCCTGGTCTGGACCCTGGCCCGTTGCAAGGGCAGCCTGCTGCAGTGGGCCGGCAGCGCCCCTGGTGTCGCCCAGCTGCAGGGGCGGGAGCGGCTGGCGCTGCTGGATCTGCTCGACAAGCTGATCGGTCTGCTGATCGTGCTGCTGCTGGGCTGGCAGCTTTTGCGGCTGCTGGGAGTGTCGGCCGGGGTGTTACTCACCGCCGGCGGCTTTGGCGCCGCCGCCCTCGGCTTTGGGGCCCGCACCATCGTGGAGAATGGCCTCAGCGGCCTCGGGCTCTATCTCAATCGCCCCTTTGTGGTGGGCGATGCGATTCGTCTGCCGGCCCAGCAGCTGCAGGGTGAAGTGGAGGAAATTGGTTGGTTCTATACGCGGTTGCGGGATCCGGAGCGGCAGATGGTGTATATCCCTAATGGCACTTTTACCAGCCAGGCGGTGCAGAATCTGGCCCAGATCGACCGCCGCCGTTTGCAACTCGAGGTGGCTCTCCGGCCGCAAGATCGGGGTGCCATTGAGGCGATCCTGGCCGAGCTGCAGGCCTTCTTGGCGGTCGATCCCGGCGTCGATCCGCTGCTGCCGGCTCGGGTCCACCTGGTGGGCTACGGCGACAACGGGCCCCTGCTGCGGCTGCTTTGCCATGGCGCCGCCGGCGATCTGGCCGCGGCCCTGGATCTGCAGCAGCGGTTGTTACTGGAGATCGGCGCCGTGGTCGAGCGCCATGGGGCGGCGATCGCGGTCCAGCCGCGGGGCTTGGCCTGAGCGGCGGACCACGGCTCGGAACGTGCCGCAATGATCTACCCCGTCCCCTTGCGGGGACAATCTGGCCTCCTCGGCCACTGGCGCCGTGAAGGCCGCCTCAAAGCCGGCGTGGGCCAAACGCATGGGCCGCCTGGCTGGACTTGCTCCGGTTCCGCCGGCCGCCCGGACCGCACCGTGGGGGGCGAACCCAGACCCGGATCCGCCGCAGGCTGCCGCTGCCGCATAGGGTTGAAGTCCTATGGGAGCTGGATTGGTCCCCCCTTTGCGGCGTGTTCTGTACGCCCTTGGTCCCCTTCTGATTGTGGCCAGCCACCTGGGCTGCCTAATGCTGTTTTGGGCCGGCCTGAGTCTCGGCATGGCCCTGCTGGCCCTAGCCCTCTACGTGGTGCGCATGCTGGCCATCACCGCCATCTGTCACCGGCTGATCACCCATACCAGTTTCCGGGCGCGGCGCCAGGTGGTCTGGATTGGGGCCGCCGTTGCGGCCTCGTCGGGCCAGATGGGCCCGAGCTGGTGGAAGGCCCATCACCTGCTTCACCATCGCCACGTCGACACCGCCGCCGATCCCCACACCCCCCTGACTCCGCTGACTGGTTGGCGGGGGTTTTGGCATTCCCAGGCGGGCTGGCTGCTGGGCTCTGGTTTCTTCCCGACGTCCCTACCGGCCGATGTGGAGGCCGATCCTGTGCTGCGGCTGATCGATCGCCTCCATTTCGTGCCCCTGCTGCTGCTCGCTGGCCTGGCGTGGTGGTGGGGCGGGCTGCCCGCCCTGGCCGTCGTGTGCCTCAGCACCACGCTTCTGTTTCATGGCGTGGCCAGCGTCAACTCCCTGGCCCATTTGTTTGGCGACCAGCCGTTCGCCACCGGCGATGCCAGCCGCAACAACCGCTTCGTGGCCCTGATCACCCTGGGAGAGGGCTGGCACAACCTGCACCATGCCTTCCAGGCTTCGGCGCGTCAGGGCTATAGCCAGCGGGCCGGCCGCTTGCGGCTGCTGCCCGATCCCACCTACCGCTTCATCCGGCTCCTGGAGCGCTGCGGTTTTGCCTGGGAGCTGCGCATTCCGAGCGATCGGGCCCTGCTGGCTCGGGCCGCCGATTGAGGAGCCCCAACCGGAGCGACCGGACCAGCGGCAGAGCTTCAGGCCGCCAGGTTGCGGAAGCGGGTGAATTGGGGCTCAAACAGCAGCTTGCAGGTGCCCACCGGGCCGTTGCGGTGCTTGGTCACGATCACCTCGGTGATGCCGCGGTCGGGGGTTTCGGGGTTGTAATACTCGTCGCGGTAGATCATCAACACCAGGTCGGCGTCCTGCTCGATCGAGCCCGATTCGCGCAGGTCGCTGAGCATCGGCCGCTTGTTGGTGCGGGCCTCCACGCCCCGGCTGAGCTGGGAGAGGGCCATCACCGGCACGTTGAGCTCGCGGGCCATGCTCTTGAGGCCGCGGGTGATGCGGGAGATCTCCTGCACCCGGTTGTCGGAGCCGGAGCCCTCCATCAGCTGCAGGTAGTCGATCACGATCAGCCCCAGCTCCTTGCCCTGCTCGGCCATCAGGCGGCGGCAGAGGGAGCGCATCTCCAGCACGCCGGCATTGGGTTTGTCGTCGATGTAGAGGGGCAGGGCGCCCAGGCTGCTGATGCCCTTGCCCAGCAGGGGCCACTCCTCCTGCTGCAGCCGGCCGGTGCGCAGCCGGCCGCTCTCGATGCCCACCTCCATTGAGAGCAGGCGGTAGGTGAGCTGCTCCTTGCTCATCTCCAGGCTGAACACCGCCACCGGCAGGTTGTGGAGCTGGGCCACGTTCTTGGCGATGTTGAGCACGATCGAGGTTTTGCCCATCGCCGGCCGGCCCGCCACGATGATCAGGTCGCTGCGCTGCAGCCCCTGGGTCATGGCGTCGAGGTCGTAGAAGTTGACCGGGATGCCCGCCACGGCGGTGCCGAGGGAGCGGGTTTCAATCTCTTCGAAGGTGCGGGTGAGGATCTCGGCGGTGGGGGTGAGGCCCACGCTGGGTTTTTCCTGGCTGATCGCGAAGATCTTCTGCTCGGCCTCATCGAGCACCTGATCCATCGGCTTGCTGTGGTCGAAGCCGAGGCCGATCACCTCATTGCCGGAGCGGATCAGCTGGCGGCGCAGGTACTTGTCCATCACCAGGCGGGCCACCTGGTCGATCGAGGCGGTGGAGAGGGTGCTCTCCACCAGTTCCACCAGGCGGCTACTGCCGCCCACTTTCTCCAGGTGGCCCATGTCGGCCAGCCAGGCGGCCATGGCGGTGAGGTCGGTGGGTTTGCCCTGGCTGTGCAGCATCAGGGCGGTGCGGTAGATCTCGCGGTGGGCGCCTAGGTAGAAGGCCTCGGGCTGCAGCACCTCGGCCACCCGGCCGATGGCGTCGGGATCGAGCAGGATGCCGCCCAGCACCGCTTCCTCGGCCTCCAGGTTCTGCGGGGGCACGGAATCGGGCAGGGCCTCGAAGTTGGCGTTGCCGTTGCCACCGCCCCGGGAGCGTCGCCCCGGGGAGACGCCGGAGCGGCCTTCCGCCAGGCGACCGCTGGGGTCATCGGCCGGCGAGCTCGGACCGGCCAGGGGCACGCTCACCATGGGATCTCGGGGGGGAAGGCGCCGCGCGGGCGTTGGGGGGTGCCGGAGGACCGGCAGGCAACAAAGCCGCCGAACCCCTGGGGATCCGGCGGCGTGGGGGGAGATTCATTTTGGCCCTGCGATCCGGATTTGACCAGCAACCAGGCCACCAGATCTGGTGGCTTGACCCAGGCTGGGGCACTGGACCCCTCCAGATCTAGGGCTACGAGCCTCAGTGGCTCACCACCTCAAGGTTCACTTCGGCGGTGACCTCAGGATGCAGCTTCACCTGCACCTTGTAGGAGCCGGTGCGGTGGATCTCGGGAACGATGATGTCGCGCCGGTCGAGTTCCTTCTTGGTGGCGGCCTCAATGGCCTCGGCCACATCGCCGTTGGTCACGGTGCCGAAGAGCACGTCGTCGCCGCCGGTCTGCTTCTTCACGGTGAAGCGGCCGATGGTGTCGAGGGCTGTGCGGAAGGCGACGGCTTCGGCCTTCAGGGTGGCCTGACGCTCGGCCTCCTTGGCGCGGCGGTGCTCCACCTGGCGCAGCACGGCGGCGGTCACGGGCACGGCCTTGCCGAGGGGCACCAGGAAATTACGGGCGTAGCCGGGGGCCACCTCCACGAGATCGCCATCCTTACCGAGGCTCAGCACGTCTTCGCTGAGCACCACCTGAACACGCTTGGCCATGGCTACGAACCCTTGAAACCGACGGAAAACCGATCTGACACGTTACGACAGAGAAGGGCCTCCCCTGCTGACCGCTGAGGGAGGCCCTTGAGCACGGGGCCCAGCCTGGGTCAGGAGGCCGCGGCGCCCGGATCGGCCGCCTGGGGCAGGCGCACCTGGGTGGCCAGGCCCAGGCGCTGCAGCAGGCGAATGTGCTGCCAGGTGAGGTCGATCTGGCCGGGGCCGAAGCCGTGGCGGGCCGAATGGGGGAAGGCGTGGTGGTTGTTGTGCCAGCCCTCGCCGAAGGTCACGGCGGCCACCCAGGGGTTGTTCATCGAGTTGTCGCCGCTGTCGTGGCGGGCCTCACCCCAGCAGTGGGTGGCGGAGTTCACCAGCCAGGTGCAGTGGTAGACGAGCACCAGGCGCAGGGGGATGCCCCAGAGCACCAGGGCCCAGCCGCCGGCGCCGGTGGCGGTGCCGATCCAGAAGAGGAGCAGGCCGAGCACCACCTGCAGGCTCAGGAACCAGGTGTTCAGCCAGCGGTAGTAAGGATCGCGGCCCAGGTCGCCGGTGAGGCGGGGCACCGCCGCCATGGCGGGGATTTCCTCGAACATCCAGCCCATGTGGGACCACCAGAAGCCCTTGTTGCTGTCGTGGTGATCCGCATCCGTATCGGAGAACTTGTGGTGGTGGCGGTGCAGCCCCACCCAGTCGATCGGACCGTGCTGGCAGCTGAGGGCGCCGCAGGTGGCGAAGAAGCGCTCCAGCCAGGTGGGCACCTTGAAGGCCCGGTGGCTGAGCAGGCGGTGATAGCCGATCGTCACGCCCAGGCAGGCGGTGACCCAATAGAGCACCAGCAGGCTGGCCACGGCCGGCAGGCTCCAAAACCGCGGCAGCAGCGCCACCAAGGCCAGGAGGTGGATCACCACCATGAAGCCGATCGTGCCCCAGCGGCGCCCTGGGGGTGACGCTGGGATGGGTTCACCGCGGCGGGGCTGATGCAGGGCATTGGCGCGGCGATGGGCGCTGACGCCGCCGCTGATGGTGGCGGCCGCCCGGGTGTGGAGGGCGGCGGGGCGGGGAAGGGGTGTGGCGGCCATGCAGGACCGGCTCCGGTTGGATCGATAGAATGGTAGCAATACGGATCCAGATCGCTTGGGTTATCGAGATGACATCGCATCGGGACGGGTGGCCTTCGCCCACCTGATCCGCCACTGGCACGGCTGCAATGGCTGGTCCCACCGGGTGCTGCCGGGGCTGGCGGAGGCCCTTGATGTGGGTCGGGTGCACAACTCCCAGCTCTCGATGCTGCGCAACGGCAAGCTGGCCTCCCCCGGGCCGGAGGTGTTCCTCGCCTTGGGGCGGATCAATTGTTGGCTGGCGGTCGAGGCTCCGGAGGGCCGGCTGGAGCCCGGCCGCGCTGAGGTGCTGCTGGATGGTCACCATCCCGAGCTCTACGAGGCCCTGCAGGCTTCCGCCCTGCCCGTGCGGGGCGATGCCAACGAGGTGCTCGGGCCGGGGGAGCTGCTGGAGGTGTTCGTGGGTCTGCGGCAGCCCCCCTCCGCCTTTGATCTGCGCGTCGACGATGCCGAGGCGGCCGCCCTCAGTGCCGCCCTCGCCCTGCTGTTCACGGCCGGTCGGCCCTGGCGGCTCTGCCGCGAGCAGCTGTTGGCGGCCTATCCGGTGGAGAAACGCCAGCGCCGTGAGCGCTTCGCCGCCGTGATGGCCGGCCAGGGGGATTACAGCGCGGCGGAACTGGAGGCGGAATTGCTCGACCTGCGTCGCACCCTTGCGGTGCTCGGAGCGGCCGGCGAGGAGGAGCTAGGGGCTGACCGCTTCCTGGAGCTGCTGCGCCGGAGGGCTCGCCAGCAGCCCCCGTGGGAGGGTCCGGTTCCGGTGGACCTGGCCAGTGCCATCCGCCGAGAGCTGGATGGAGCCGCCTGAGCCGGATGGGGATCGCCTAGGCCGGCGCTTCGGCGCTGGCGGTTCGGCCGGCGGCCCGATCTGAAGCACGGCGGCGATCTTCTTGGAGCTCGGTGGGGTCGAGCACGATCGGACTGGTGGAGGCGGCGGCCTGGGCCCGCAGGAAACCAGGTTGCCGGGAATCCAGGCCGAGGTGCGTCTCGATCGCCCTCACCCGCAAGGCCAGGCTCGAGAGCGTGGTGCGGCCTTTCGGATCGGCATTGAGATCGGTTTCCAGAACCGAGAGCACGTAGGCGGTGAGGCTCACGCCAGCTTCATCCGCCCGAGCCCGCACTAATTCGTGCAGGTCTTCAGGCATCAACAGATGAACCTGTTTGCGCGCCAAGGTGATGATTTAGTGAAGTTCCTGGCCGATTATAGGAAGCCTCAAGACCTGCCGCCAGGGGCTGAAGCGATGCGAATCCGCTGAGCCCAGCCGAGGAATCGCAGCAGGCGGATGTGCTGCCAGGTGATGTCGAATTCGAACCAGCGCAGGCCGTGGCGGGCCGAATGGGGGAAGGCGTGATGGTTGTTGTGCCAGCCCTCGCCGAAGCTCAGCAGCGCCACCCACCAGCAGTTGCGGGAGAGATCGGGAGAATCGAAATTGCGGTAGCCGAAGGCATGGGTGGCGGAGTTCACCAACCAGGTCACGTGATACACGAGAACCAGCCTCAGGGGGATGGCCCAGAGCACCAGGCCAAGGCCGCCACCATGCACATTGGCGTGTTCGCCGTAGAACCAGAGGGCCAGGCCGAGGGGTAGCTGCGGCAGCAGGAACCAGCGGTCGAGCCAGCGATAGAAGGGGTCCTGGCGGAGATCGCCGGTGAAGCGATGGATCTCCCGCAGGGCCGGGATCTCATGCAGCATCCATTCGCTGTGGGACCACCAAAGGCCCCGGGCGGCGTCGTGGTGGTCGTTGGGTTGGTCGGAGAAGAGGTGGTGGTGGCGGTGCAGGCCCACCCATTCGATCGGACCGCTCTGGCAGGCCAGGGTGCCCATGAGGGCGAGGGTGCGCTCCAGCCAGCGGGGCGCCTCAAAGCTGCGGTGGGCCAGGAGCCGGTGCAGGCCCAGGGTCACCCCCAGCACGGTGGTCCAATACAGAACCGCCAGGGCCGCCACACCCTGCCAGCTCCAGAAGCGGGGCAGCATGGCGGCCACCGCGCCCACATGCAGCACGAACATGAAGCCGGTGGTGCCGCCCTTGATCTTCCGCTGCCGAGAGGGCAATGCGGGGCGTTCGGCCACCAGCCCCGCCCGCAGCCGCAGATCTCGGGGGGAGGGTCCGGAGCGATCGCTATCGCCTGTCAAGGGGCTGTTGTCGGCGCTGGAGCCAGCCGGAGGGGGAGATCCCGCGGCGACGGAGAGGGGCATGCGGTGCGGTGGTGGCGGTATGGGCGGAAGGCCACAGGAGGCCAAAACTCTATGCGGCAGCACTGCGCCGCCGCCGATCAAAAGGGCTGGCCGGATGGTTCCGACCAGCCCTGGGAGGCGGAGCAAGCCGCCGGGTCAATCGTGGCGATCAGGCGTTGCCGCCGTAGAACAAGCCGTCGGCGAGCAGACCTCGGCCATTGTTGTAGTCGTCGAGGGCGGTGCTGATCACACTGCCGGGGTCGATGCCGATCCCGTAGGCCACGCTGGTGTTGCCGCGATAGGCGGTGGGCAGGCTCGCCGCCGAGGTAATCGCTCCGGGGCCGTTCCAGAAGCTGGAGTTGGACGCGATGGCGGGGCTGGTGACAACGGCATTGAGTCCACTGAGGGAGCCATCGCCTTTTTTATCGCCGTTTTCGTCCGGGCTGAGGGCCTGCAACCAATTGATGCCCTCCTTCAGGTAATAACGGGCGTCTTTGTCGTTGGTGGCGGCCGTATCCAGAGGATTGCCGGCCAGATGATTCAGCCAGGAAGCCACGACGTTGTGGGCCAGGGTATAGCGCACATCGTTCTTGTCGGGGTTCTGGCATGGATCCAGAATCTTGAGGGCCTCTGTTGTGCTGTAGAAGAGCGTGTCTTCACCGCTGTCGGTGATGCCGTGGCGGTTGAAGTCCCCGATCAGCAGGCCGGCGGTGGTGGCGGCGACACCGGTGACGGGATCGGTGACCCTGCCCGTTTGGCTGGAGTTCACGAAGGGGGCAAGGAGCAGATCACCCGTGGGGAAGTTAGCGGTACCCGATTGAGTGGGTTCGTTCCCTGCGGTGCCGTCCCAGAACCTCCGCCAGTTGGTGTTCCCCCAGAAGCCCGGTGTACGCACGCCTGGGGCGGCACCGATCGTGTCGGTGTCGGTGGCGGTGTTGTTGCCGGTGATGGTGTCGGTGAAGCCAACGGGAGCCGTGACGGTGGCGGTGTTCACCAAGGTTGAGGAGGTGGACGCGAGTTTGTTGACTTCCAGGTAGCGGATCTTGAACTGATCTTCCGGCGTTAGATCGACAACCGAAGCGGCAATCACCACCGTGTTGCCAGCGAACCGACCGGCATTCACGTCCGCCCAGCGATCGTTGCAGGAGGTGGTTTCATTAACTTCATTGAACCTCATGCCACTGAGCACCGAGTCGCTCAGCGACGTGAGCGGGGTGCTGGAGTTGCCGATCCAGAGGGAGATGTCGCTGTCATCAATGACGTACTGGAGGTAGGCGCGATCAAGGACGACGGATTCGGAAAACCGGAACAACACATAGTTGTCCCGCCCTCCGATGTTGTCGACACGGTGGGTGCCGCTGCCATTCCCCTCTGCGGAGTCGGTGACGCCCAGGCCACCGGAGTAGCTGCCCAGCCAGGCCGTGGACCAGGCGCCGTTGGTTCCATCCACCCGGCTGAAGGCGCGGGCCGTGAGGGTGATGCCGTTCGCCGTGAAGGTGCGGACGTTGCCATTGGTGCCGTCGAGGGCGGTGTTGCCGTCCAGATCGAAGCAGGTCTTGCTGCCCAGGGTGGTGGCGGGGCCCACCACCGTGCCGGTGAGGGTGTAGGTGATGCTGCTGCCGGAGGGCAGATTGACGACCTGGTTGATGCTGCCGGAGCCCGTGGCGGCATTGCCGTTGGCACCGCCGTTGGCCACGCTGCTCCAGGTGACGTTGGTGAGGTTGGCGGGGATCAGGTCCTTCACCACGGCACCGTTGGCGGCGCCAGTGCCCGTGTTGCTCACAACGATGCTGTAGGTGACACTCTGGCCGGCAAACACCGTGGTTAGCCCGTCGGTTTTTGTGATCGTCAGATCGCCGCCACCACCCGGCAGGGGGCCGCTGCCGAGGAGTTCGCCGAAGTTGACACCGGTGGCGTTGGTGCCGGAGGCGAGGGTGATGGCGCTGATCAGATCGGGGCCAACGGTGCCGCCGCTGGTGCCAGCCGAATCCTTGCCATCGAGGAAGCCAGTGGGCTGGGATTCGGCGACGGAGTAGGAGCCCGGGCGCAGGTTGGCGAAGGAGTAGGAGCCGTCGGCAGCGGTGGTGGTGGTGCGGCTGACGGTCTGGTTGTTGTCGTCGGTGCCTGAGAGGGTGAGGGTGACGGCGGAGATGCCGGATTCGGTGCCGCCTTTGATGCCATCGTTATTAGCATCGACATAAACGATGCCGCTGATCGAAGCAGGGAGGAGTTCGCCGAAGTTGTTGTTCATGCTGGCGTCACCGGCTTTCAGCACGATGGCCGCGATGTTGTCATTGCTGACATTGCCGCCGAGGGAGCCTGCAGTGTCCTTGCCGTCGAAATAGGTGGCGGGCTGGGTTTCAGCCACGGCGTAGGTGCCGGGGCGCAGGGCCGTGAAGCTGTAGCTGCCGTCGGCGGCGGTGATGGCGGTGGTGTTGACTGAATTGCCCAGGTCATCGGTGCCGGTCAACAGGACGCTGACGCCAGCGATGGGGGATTCGGTGCTGTCTTTGATGCCGTCGTTGTTGGCATCGACATAGACGAAGCCGCTGATCGAAGCAGGGAGGAGTTCGCCGAAGTTGTTGTTCATGCTGGCGTCACCGGCTTTCAGCACGATGGCCGCGATGTTGTCATTGCTGACATTGCCGCCGAGGGAGCCTGCAGTGTCCTTGCCGTCGAAATAGGTGGCGGGCTGGGTTTCAGCCACGGCGTAGGTGCCGGGGCGCAGGGCCGTGAAGCTGTAGCTGCCGTCGGCGGCGGTGATGGCGGTGGTGTTGACTGAATTGCCCAGGTCATCGGTGCCGGTCAACAGGACGCTGACGCCAGCGATGGGGGATTCGGTGCTGTCTTTGATGCCGTCGTTGTTGGCATCGACATAGACGAAGCCGCTGATCGAAGCAGGGAGGAGTTCGCCGAAGTTGTAAGCGGTGGCGTTGGTGCCGGAAGTGAGGGTGATGCCGCTCACCTGGTCGGCGCCGAGGGTGCCGCCGCTGGAGCCCACGGCATCGTTGCCGTCGAAGTACGCGGTGGGCTGGGTTTCGGAAACGGTGTAGGTGCCGGGGACCAGATCCGCGAAGTTGTAGGTGCCGTCGGCATCGGTGGTGGTGGTGCGGGACACCGGTGTGCCCTGACCGTCGGTGCCGGTGATGGTGAGCGTGACGCCAGCGATGCCGGTTTCACCGTTGTCCTGGAGGCCGTTGTTGTTGGCGTCGGCGAAAACGGTGCCAGCGATGCTGGCGAGCTGATAGAGGCCGGCATCAATGGTGTCATTGATCTTGCCAAGCGGAACGTTGTAAGTACCGCTGTAGCCGCCGCTGCCGGCATCGGAATCGGTTGCGTCGTCGCTGCCGATGTTGGCCGCCGTGAGGTAGTAACCGGTTGGTGTGATGAAGCGAAGGATGTAGTCGCCGCCAGGCTGCTTGGTGAAGCAGTATTCGCCGTTGGCATTGGTGGTGATGGTGGCCAGGGCGGCGCCGGAGGGCTGGCCGTTCACGCTGGCATAGAGCTCCACAGTGACTCCTTCCAGGCCGACTTCGCCAGAATCCTGCAGGCCGTTGGCGTTCGCATCCAGCCACACGTGGTTGCCGATGCATGCGAGGCCTACAACGGTGGCGGTGGCATCGGTGGGACAGGGAAGTCCAGGGGAGCCAACGCGGAGTTGGAAGGTTTTGGTGCCATCAAACGTCCCCAGAGGCGCCAGGCTCACCCGGGCCTGGAAGGTCACGGCACCGGCGCCGGGCACCTTGAAGCCGCTGGTGGCGTTGTAGGCCATCCAGCTGCTGCCGCCATCGGTGGAGGTTTCGATGCTTCCATTGCCAATGCCCGTGGTGGTCAAATCCACGGCATTGAGCAGGAGGGTGCGACCGGCTGCAGCGGTGATTTCAAACGTGGAGTAGCCAGCGTCGACGAAGACGGTTGAGGCCGTGATCAGGTTGTCGTTATCGAGATTCTTGATATCAATGCCGGTGCTCAGGCGGTTGTAACACTGGTCGGTGCTGCTGGCGCGCAGCAGGGCATTGAAGATGAAATTGCCATCGATCACATTGTCATCGAGGCCGGTCACGGTGATCGTCTGGGGCTGGCTCCAGTTCGCCGTGGTGAAGACCAGCCGGCTGGTGCTTACGGTGAATTCGTTGTTCACCGTGAGCGAGCC
>JBBASH010000027.1:0-41863 GCA_040399305.1 Cyanobium sp. | reverse complement strand
CTCATCATGGCTGAGGTGAGCCATAGCAGCCAAGGTCACATTCACAAAACCTTCGCCCTGGACGGCCAAGGAAGGCCGGGACAGCGACTGGGGGTCCACCAAGATACCGATGAAGACGATGAGGAAGTGCTCGATAAGGCAATCAACAGCGGCAAGTCCCAATGGAGTGAAGTTTACCAATGGCATGATCAGCCTGAAATCATGTCACTTTCGGCACTGCTGCCAAGCAAGGGTAACCAGAATCAGGTGATCGGCATTCTCAGCAGCGACATCATTCTCACACAGATGTCCGATTACCTTCGTTCACTGGACCTGCCCAAAGGCTCAAAGGTGTTCATCACCGACTCCGATGGGATCGTGGCGATTTCAACAACAGAAAAACCCACACTGATTGAAAACAACAAGGCAAGCCGAAAACCGGCCAGCAACTCGGAAGATGCGGTTGTCAAAGCGCTCTATCAACACTTCCAGAAAGAAGGTGCGACAAGAGCCAACAAAGATGAGTTCAGCCTGGTGAATGAGCTGGAAATCAACAACAAAAAATACATTGCATTTCGGGAGATCCTCTCGGATGGCATGGGTTTGAATTGGAAGGTATATGTTGCAATGCCAGAAGATTATTATCTCGGCCTAATCAACGAATCAACAAGAAACACCCTCGCGGCCAGCATAGGGATCATGGCGCTCTCGAGCCTGCTGGGCATCGCGGCCGCCCGCATCCTGACCCGATCAATCCAACGGGTCTCCGATGCGGCGGGGGAAATGAGTCGCGGCAATCTGGAACAACAACTTCCCGGGCATCCAATCCGCGAAATCGATGGCTTGGCGTCTTCATTCAATTCCATGGCCAACGACCTAAAGCTGCTGTACGGAAGGCTGCAAGCACAAATCAGCAATCTGGAAACCAAGGAAATATCATTGACGGAAGCAAAAACGAATGCTGAGGTTGCCAATCGTGCCAAGAGCACCTTCCTCGCCAACATGAGCCACGAACTGCGAACCCCGCTGAACGCGATTATCGGCTACAGCGAAATGGTGGAAGAAGAACTTCAGGATTCAGGCGAAGAGGATCTTGCTCAGGATGTTGATAAAATCAAAACCGCCGGCAAGCACCTGCTTTCCATCCTTAATGATGTTCTGGATCTATCGAAAATAGAATCTGGCAAAATGGATCTATACATCGAAACCTTTTCAATCGGTTCGATGCTCAACGATCTTTGTGTAACCATCAATCCAGTGATCACCAAGAATGACAACTCTCTTGTAGTCAATGTTGGCGATGATATCGACAGCATGTCATCGGATGTAACCAAGCTGCGGCAAAGCCTGATCAACCTGCTGGGCAATGCAGCTAAATTCTCTCAGAACAAGGAGATTCATCTGAATGTCAGTGCAGATAGCAACATAAAGGGAGAATCAGAAATTGTGTTCCAGGTCAAAGATCAGGGCATCGGCATGACCAGAGAACAACTAGATAAACTCTTCCAGGCATTTGTGCAAGCTGATGCCTCAACAACCCGCAAATATGGGGGCACCGGACTTGGCCTTGCCATCACGCAGAAATTCTGCCACATGATGGGAGGATCAATCCAGGTCGAAAGTGAACCGGGAATAGGCTCCACATTCACCATTCGCCTACCGAAGCAACACAAGAAAACCGAGGGCCTCTCAGATCCCAATCCAGGTGCCGACGGATCCTCGGATTCCGGCATGGAATCAGAAGCCATCACCCCAAATCCCAATCACACCAAACTCCTTCTGATTGATGATGATCCCATCATGCAGGATCTGATCCGCCGCTACTTCGGAACCCGCGGTTTCAATGTGATGATCGCCAGCGGTGGAAAGGAAGGGCTGGAGAAAGCCAAGTCCACTCAACCGGAAGTGATTCTTCTCGATGTGATGATGCCAGAGATGGATGGCTGGTCCGTGCTCAATAGCCTCAAAACGGATCCTGATCTTGCTTCCATCCCGGTGGTGATGACCACCATGGTGGAAAACCGCAAACTGGGTTTTGCGCTTGGTGCATCAGATTATCTGGTCAAGCCCCTAGATCGCCAACAACTAAACATTGTTTTAGCCAAATACGGCAACAACAAGAACAACAACGAGCCCACCGCCCTGGTGGTGGAAGATGATCCTGAATCGCTGGAAATCACCAGCCGCACACTCGAGCGGGATGGCTGGCGTGTGATCCAGGCCACGAATGGTCGGGAAGCCCTCGACAGGCTCAATGAAACAATCCCCAGTGTGATCATTTTGGATCTGATGATGCCAGTGATGGATGGTTTCGAATTCGTGGAAGCTGTGCGTGCTAATCCCCTCTGGCAATCACTGCTAATCGTGATCCTTACGGCCAAAGATCTCACCGATGCCGATCGTGCCCAACTGAACGGTCATGTGAGCAGAATTTACCAAAAACCCGAGGGGGAATCTCAAGATATGCTAGAAGAATTGCATCATCTTGTTCAAGCTGCCACGGCTCCGCCAGCATGAAAAAGTGGACGCTACTAATGCACCGTTATGCTGGGTATGCCAAAATCTCTCAGGGCGGTCCGTTCGGGAAGGCCCATGGCTGATTAGGCACAAGCTTTATTTGAAAAGATGACCACCATCCTGCTAGTTGAAGACAATGAAATGAATCGCGACATGCTGTCGCGCCGTCTCAGCCGCAAGGGCTTTGAGGTGGTCACCGCCGTGGATGGGGAAGACGGACTAAGCAAGGTTGCCGAATCCAATCCGGAATTGATCCTGATGGACATGAACCTGCCGGTGTTGGATGGCTGGGAAGCCACGCGCAGGCTCAAGGCCGATGACACCACCAAGGCCATCCCGGTGATCGCCCTCACCGCCAACGCCATGGGGGGCGACCGGGAAAAAGCCCTGGATGCCGGCTGCGACGACTACGACACCAAGCCCGTGGACCTGGAACGGCTGCTCGGCAAGATTCAAGCCCTGCTGCAAGGCTGAGCACCGCCGGGTGAGGCCGATCAGCCTGCCTACACTTCAGACAGCCGCGCCACGGGAACAGGATGGCCTATTTCACCTGGAAGGAAACGGGCCTAACGGAGGACTGCGCCAGCCTCGATGCCATGGCGTCCCGGTTTGAGGAAGCTGCCGCCTTGATGCGTCGCATGGCCGCCGAGGGCTTCTGGTTGGAACGGCAGGCCGATGGCCCCCACATCAACCACGCCGACCCTGCCGTGTTCGAGGCCTACGGATTCGTGAGCGAGGAATCGCCGGAGCGGCAACTCACCCTGCTCAATCCACCGGGCTGAGATTCACCCTGTCGAGCGGAGGACCCGGGGTCGCCCAGCCAGGGTGATCAGCGGCGTAGGTAGCCCAACACCCACACCACCACAAAAGCCAGGGAGGAGAGACCCAAGTACACCAGGGTCCAAGTCTGGAGCTCTCCCATCGAGAGGCCGAAGGGGAGAGCTTCGGAAGCCTCACCGGCGGTGCTCAATCCCAAGGGCAGCAAAGCGATCGCACCCATCCGGAACATCATCCCAGGCGTTCGGGGGTCAGGCTAGGCGAGCCCCCGGCACCACCACGCGGCAGGATCAGGGCTGGTTTGGGTCCCGATCCGATGGCGATTCCAGCGCAAGAACCATCCCTGGCGCCGACAAGCGGCCCGCCCGGACCCGGAACACGGGATCTGCCCCGTACCCTGATGCTGTTGGGCAGCGGCGAGTTGGGCAAGGAGGTGGCGATCGCCGCCCAAAGGCTCGGCTGCCGGGTGATCGCGGTGGATCGCTACCCCGATGCCCCCGCCATGCAGGTGGCCCACACCGCCGAGGTGGTGGCCATGGCCGATCCTGAGGCCCTCAAGGCGGTGGTGCGCCGCCACCGGCCCGATCTGGTGATCCCCGAGATCGAGGCCTTGGCCGTGGATGCCCTGGCGGAGCTGGAGGCCGAGGGCATCACCGTGATCCCCACGGCCCGCGCCACGGCGGTGACGATGAACCGCGACCGGATCCGGGATCGGGCCGCCGGGCCGCTGGGCCTGCGCACGGCCCGTTTTGCCTACGCGGAGAGCGCCGCCGAACTCGCCGCCGCCGCCGCACCGCTGGGGTGGCCGGTGGTTGTGAAACCGGTGATGAGCTCCTCCGGCAAAGGCCAGAGCGTGGTGGAGGGCCCGGAGGGGATTGCGGCAGCCTGGGCAGCGGCCCTGGCGGGCGCGCGGGGCAGCGGGGCGCGGGTGATCGTGGAGGAGTTCCTGCGCTTTGAGCTGGAGATCACCCTGCTCACGGTGAAGCAATGGAACGGACCCACCCTTTTCTGCCCCCCGATTGGTCACATCCAGGAGCGGGGCGACTACCAGTGCAGTTGGCAGCCGGCGGTCCTGGGGGAACAGCAGCTGGCAGCCGCCCAGGCGATGGCGAAGGCGGTGACCGACGACCTGGGCGGCGCCGGCCTCTTCGGCGTGGAATTCTTTCTCTGCGGCGATCCCGCCGATCCGGAGGTGGTGTTCTCGGAGCTGTCGCCTCGCCCCCACGACACGGGCCTGGTGACGCTGGCGGGACAGAACCTCAGTGAATTTGAGCTGCACCTGCGGGCGGTGCTCGGCCTGCCGATTCCGGCGATCCGGTCGCTCGGCCCCGCCGCCAGCCGCGTGATCCTGGCTGAGGAGGCGGCCGCCAACGTGACCTATGGGGGTGTGGCCCTGGCCCTAGCGATCGAGGAGACCCAGGTGCTGCTCTTCGGCAAACCCGATGCTCGGCCACTGCGGCGCATGGGGGTGGCCCTGGCCCGGGGCGCCAACGAAGCGGAGGCGCGCCACCGGGCCGACCAGGCCGCTGCGGCGATTGAGGTGCACGGTAGCGGCTGATCCAGAGCGCCCCCCTGGTTAAAACAAGTTCGAGGCCGTAATGTTCTGCAAGCATTGGCCTTCATGAGCCAGGTCCCTACCCCCTCCGAGCCCACGGTCAGACGGCGCCAGCGAAGCAGTCGTGTTCCAACACGCCCTGACCCGGCTCCCTCACCCCTGGCGGAGGTTCCCGAGTTCCTTGATCGTCGCCAAGCCGCCAGGGCGCCCCAGCGGAGACAACTGCCTCTGCGGAGCTTTGGCCTGGGTATCGCCCTGGGCTTCATCCTCGGCCATCAGCATGGCCTCACCCTCCCCCTGGGCACCCCCCTTGCTGCTCTTAGCCAACTGCAGGGTCAATTCAACAGGCTTCTCCATCCGCTCGGCCTGGGCCAGCAGCGCGTGCTGGTGCTCGGCAGCGATGTGGTGAGCGGCAACACCGATGTGATGGCAGCGGTGCAGGTTGAGAACGGCATCACCCGCGTCACCCAGGTGCCGCGCGACACCTATGTGGAAACCAGCGACCACGGCGTGCTCAAGGCCAATGCCCTCTACGGCGTGATGGGGCCAGAGGCAGTGAAGCAGGAGGTGAGCACCCTGCTGGGGCAGCCGATCGAGCGGCACCTCAAGGTGAATCTGGCGGCCGTCAACAAGGTGGCCGATGCCCTCGGCGGCGTTGAAGTGGATGTGCCGAAGCGAATGTTCTACCAGGACCACAGCCAGGGGCTCTATATCGACCTCGATCCAGGACTCCAGGTGCTCAAGGGCGAAAAGCTGGAGGGCTTCCTGCGCTTCCGTCACGACGAAACGGGAGACCTGGGCCGGATGGAGCGGCAACGGCTGGTGATCAACCAGGTATTCCGCAAGCTGGCCCAGCCCGCCACCCTCGCCCAGTTACCGGCGTTGCTCCGGATCGCCGGGGAGGACATCCACACCGACCTCTCCCCCCTGGAGCTCACCCAGCTGATGTCCGCCATGGCCCACACCAAACTGAGCACCGGGCGGCTTCCGGGCCGGGAGTACTGGGAAAACGAGCTCAGCTACTGGATGCCCGCCTCGAACACGCACCATCCCAGCGGAAGCGGCGATGTGCCCCCCAACTGAGACGGAAGCGCCGTGCCGCGGGGAAGGGCCGGGAACGGGGCACCCCGCCCTTCCCGCTGGCCCAGCAGCGCGGCCCTCGCCTCCTTGAGGTAGATGGCCCCATGGGCCTGCCAGCCATAGAACCGCCCAACGGCCTCGAGGCCATTGCGGCTCCACTGCCGCCAGCGCACCGAATCGACCAGGCTCCGCTCCAGGGCCAGCCGCAGGGCATCCGGGCGGGTGACATCCACCAACAGGCCGTTGCGGCAGTGACGCAAGATCTCGCGGGGGCCTCCGTCGTCGGTGGCGACCACCGGCAGGCCGGAGGCGGCCGCCTCCAGCAGGGTGAGCCCAAAGGGTTCGGTGAGGGCTGGGTTCACAAACACCCCGCCTAGGCGAGCAGCCCAGCGGTAGAGCGACGGTATCTGCTCCCTGCGCAGCTGGCGGGGCAGGGCCACCCGGCCGTGCAGAGCCGGGTGGCGCAGCCAGGCCTCCACCTGATCCAGCACCTCCTTTCTCTCGCCTCCACAGGAGACCCCGACGGCCGGATCGCCCATCACCAGCACCAGATTGTGGTGGCCATGGAGAAGGGGGGAACGGCTGAAGGCCTCCAGCAGGGCGGGAATGTTCTTGCGACGGTCCGGCCGGCAGATCGCCAGCAGGGGCGGCCGGAGCGGCTCTTGAAGATGGACCCGGAGCCGGGCCGGCAGTCCAGAGCCGGGGCCCTGCTCCCGCACACCGGGCCGAGGCGGATAGAAGCAGCGCGCATCGACCCCCGGCGGAATCACCCGGGCCCGCTCCGGCCGAAAACGGGAATAGTGGGCGTACTGCTCCTCCAATTCCTGAAGGGTGCTGGTGACCACCAGCGCAGCCTGGGAGAGGGCGAATTCCTCGGCCTCGATACGCCGGCTCAGGGCATAGCGGACCTCGATGGCGGAGGGATCAAGGCCTGAGCTGAGCAACCGCCGCCGCTTCTCCCGACCCAGGGAGTGGGCGGTGAACAGTAGGGGCACCCCCAGGCGCTGGTGAAGCCGGGCCCCCACGTAACCGGCATCGGCATAGTGGGCATGAATCCAGTCGGGTAGACGCGGAGCCGCCAGCAACGCAGCGGTCAAGCTGCTCACCAGTTCGTCGAGGTGGGGCCAGAGCTGCTCCTTGGGCAGGTAGGAGCGGGGCCCGAACGGGATGCGGCGGATCGATAGCTGCGGACCCAGCCGCTCCTCGGGCTCGGCGTAATCGGGGCCCACACTGGGGTCGTGGATGCGGCGGGTCACCACCTCCACCCGCTCCATCTCCGGCCGCTCGGCCAGTGCCCGGACCAGATCGAGCACGTAGATCGTCTGGCCACCGGTATCGGAATCGCGGCCCAGTTCGGGATCGTGACCCCGCAGAAGGCCATGCAGATGGAGATGGAGCACCACCAACCCCATGGAGGGCGTAACCCGTGGTTCGATCCCTCAGCGATAGCGGGATCGGCGGTTGGCGTTGGCGGCAGAGGAGTGCTGGCGGCGGATCTGAAGCCCGACTGAGGCCTCTCTGCCTCAGTCGGTGACCGGTTCGGGGGGATGCTGCTCCAGCACCTGGCGCAGATAGCGCCCGGTGTGACTGGTGGGATGCTCTGCCACCGTTTCAGGGGTACCCACCACCACGATCTCGCCGCCCTTATCACCGCCATCCGGTCCCAGATCGATGATCCAATCCGCACAGCGGATCACATCGAGGTTGTGCTCGATCACCAGGATCGAGTTGCCCTTATCCACCAGACGCTGCATCACCTCCATCAACTTGTGAACGTCGTAGAAGCTGAGGCCGGTGGTGGGTTCATCGATCAAATAAAGCGTTTTGCCGGTGGCACGCTTGGAGAGCTCGGTGGCCAGTTTCACCCTCTGGGCCTCACCGCCCGAGAGGGTAGGGGCACTCTGGCCGAGCTTGATGTAACCCAGGCCCACATCCACCAGAGTGCGCAGCCGATCGGCGGCCTGGGGAATGGCGCTGAACTCGCCGGCGGCCTGCTCCACCGTCATCTCGAGCACATCAGCGATCGTGTGACCCCGATACGTGACCTGCAGGGTTTCGCGGTTATACCGGGCCCCCTTACACACATCGCACTGCACATAGACATCGGGCAGGAAGTTCATCTCGATCACATTTACCCCCTGGCCCCCACATGCCTCGCAGCGCCCGCCCTTGACGTTGAAGCTGAACTGACCCACCTGGTAGCCGCGGGCCTTGGCCTCCACCGTGGCGGCAAACACCTGACGGATCGGATCGAAGGCGCCGGTGTAGGTGGCGGGGTTGGAACGGGGCGTACGCCCGATCGGGCTCTGGTCGATCACGATCACCTTGTCGATCGCCTTGATGCCGCGCAGCTCCTCTAGGCCCGCCGGGAAGGGCACTTTCAAGCCCAGCTTGTGCTCCAGGGCCGGATGCAGCAGTTCATTCACCAGGGTGCTCTTGCCGCTGCCGCTCACCCCCGTCACACTGACAAGCCGGCCCAGGGGAATCTCCACATCCACGCCGGTGAGGTTGTTGCGGCTGCAGTTCACCAGGGTGAGGCGCCGGCTGCCGGCATCGCGGCGCTGGGCCGGGGTGGGGATGGAGCGGCGGCCGCTCAGATAGGCGCCGGTGAGCGAATCTTCCGCCTCGAGCAGGTCCTGCAGCGACCCCTCCGCCACGATGTGGCCGCCATGCACCCCTGCCCCCGGACCGATGTCCACCAGATGGTCGGCGGCACGAATCGTGTCCTCGTCATGCTCCACCACGATCAGGGTGTTGCCGAGGTCGCGCAGCTTGACCAGGGTGGCCAGTAGGCGGTCGTTGTCGCGCTGGTGCAGACCGATGCTCGGTTCATCCAGCACGTAGAGCACGCCGGTGAGGCCGGCGCCGATCTGGGTAGCCAGTCGGATTCGCTGGGCCTCACCACCGCTGAGCGTCATCGCCGGGCGATCAAGGCTGAGGTAATCGAGACCCACATCCAGCAGGAATTTCAGACGCATGCGGATCTCGCGCAGCACCAGATCGCCGATCTGAATCTGGCGAGGGGTGAGCAGGGGCTCGGCACCCGCACTGGCTCCTACCCCCATCAGCGCCTCGATGCGGGCGAGGGTTTCGGCCACGCTCACGGCGGTGAGCTCATGGATGGCGTAGGGGCCCACCCGCACCGCCAGGGCTTCAGGCTTGAGCCGCAGACCCCGGCAGGTGGAGCAGGGCACCAGTTCCAGATACTTCTCCAGCTTCTGGCGGATCGCCTCGCCGCTGGCATCGCGCAGCTGGCGCTCCAGGATCGGCAGGATCCCCTCGAACGGGCGCACGTAGGTCTGGCCCTTGCGATAGCGGCTGTCAGCCTGGATCGAGATCGGCTCCTTGCTGCCATGGAGCAGCACATCCCGCTGCTCCTCCGTGAGCTGGTTCCAGGGGGTCTTGAGTTCGAAGCCGAAGGCCTCGCCCACCGAATAGAGCAGGGAGAAGTAATAGCTGTTGTCCTTGTCGCTCCAGGGGGCAACGGCGGAATACACGGGCTGGGAAGGATCCGGCACCACCCGCTCGGTGGTGAACCGGCGCAGATGGCCGATCCCGTGGCAGTCGACGCAGGCGCCATAGGGACTGTTGAAGGAGAACAGCCGCGGCGAGAGCTCCTCCATCACCGCGCCATGGGCAGGGCAGGCAAAGTTCTCGGAATAGAGGCGTTCCCGCTCCACCTCCTCCGGCAGCTCCTCGCCGGTTTTGGGTACCACCTCCACCAGGGCCAGCCCCTCACCGCGCTTGAGGGCGGTGCGCAGCGAATCGGTGAGACGCTCCTGCACCCCCTCGCGAGCCACGAGACGATCCACCACCACCTCGATGTTGTGGGCGTGGTTCTTGTCGAGCTCAATGTTGTCAGCTAGCTCGCGCACCTCGCCGTTGATCCGCACCCGGGCGAAACCCTCGGCCACCAGGCCGCCAAGCAACTTCACGTGGGTTCCCTTCTTGCCCCGCACCACCGGCGCCAGCAGCTGATAGCGGGTGCCCTCCGGGAGTGTGAGGATCTGGTCCACCATCTCATCGATGGTCTGGGGCCGGATCGAGCGGTCGCACTGGGGGCAATGGGGTTCACCCGCACGGCCGAATAGCAGCCGCAGGTAGTCCTGAATCTCCGTCACCGTGCCCACGGTGGAGCGGGGATTGTGGCTGGTGGATTTCTGATCGATCGAGATGGCCGGCGAGAGCCCCTCAATCGCATCCACATCGGGCTTGTCCACCTGGCCGAGGAACTGGCGCGCGTAGGCGGAGAGGCTCTCCACGTAGCGGCGCTGGCCCTCGGCGAAGATCGTGTCGAAGGCGAGTGAACTCTTGCCGCTGCCGCTCACGCCGGTGAACACCACCAGGCGATTGCGCGGGATCGTGAGATCGACGTTCTTGAGGTTGTGCTGCCGGGCGCCCCGCACCCGGATCACATCCTCCAGCCTGCCGCCGCTGAGGTCCTGAAGCACAGATTCAGAAGGGCGGGCCGTGAGGGGACCGGTGGTGGCCAGCGGAGGCTCAGGAGGGGGGACGGTCACCGCCGCCTGGGTAGACCTGGAGCCGGCGCTGGCGCGGGGCATGGGAAGCTCTGGCAGCCGCTGAGTCTAGAAGGGATGGATCTCCAGGAGGCCAACCGCAGCAACCTGGCCAGACTCCCGCGGGTTCCGGAAGCCTGGATCAGCCAGCCTGGAAGGCCGTGCTGGCGTCATGGGAATCAAGGGGCTGGCTTTGCAGCTCGGAACCCACCTGTTCGTGCAGCCGCCGCACCACCGGGTCCGCTTGCTGGTCGGCCACGAAGTTCCAGAAGGCAGGACTACCGAGAAAGGAGGGCTGATCGTTGTGGGCCATGGATCGGAATGGCTTCGATGGGTTGATCATCACCCAAATAAAAGATTAAGCCGCTTTCGGTGAGCGAACAAAGAAAAGCCGCCCCACAAGGCAGCTTCTGTAATTTGGGCGACATAACCGATCCCAAAAAAGTGGGATTTTGATCAACGGCCTTGAACTTCGCTGTTGGTTTCGGCGCTGTTCTGGTGGCCGTTCAGATGTTTCTCACAGGCCGTGGCCTGGGCCACGCAAACGGTGAACAGCGCCACGAGGCTGGCGGCAGAAACAACAAGACGGGCAAACATGCCGGACTCGCAACAGTGGCCACAAGCTAGGCAGATCCCGACCGCATGACCATGCCGATGTTGTTTCGCGGTTCATGGCGCCGCCGCTCGCCATTGGGGCTGGAGCAATTCCAGACCCCGATCGCCGCTGCCCCGCGGCTGCTGACGGCGCTGCTGGTGGCCACGGCCAGCGCAACCCCCGCCAGACCAGCCGCCCCAGAACCCGTGCCCAGCAGCCAAACCCTGATCGTGACCGCCCAGGACAACGGCAGCTCCCTGATCCTGCGGCAAGGGGAAACCCTGAAGGTGGTGCTCAGCGGCAACGCCGGCACGGGTTACGGCTGGGATCTCGAACACCACGACCCGAGCCAGATCGAACCGCTCGGGATGGAAAGCCGGCAGGCTCCCGGCCCGCCCCTTCCCGATGGCCGATCGCTGCCCCTGGCCGGCGGCCCGCAGCAAATCTCCTTGCTGTTCCGCATGCTCAGGCCTGGCCGCAGCACGCTCAAGCTCCGCTACTGGCGCCCTTGGGAAGGAGCCAGCTCGATCATCGAGCGCTTCCGTTTGCGGGTGGTGATCGTGCCGCCTCAGGCCGCCGATTGACCACCGCGGGGCGGACTGGAGAGCGGCTCCAGCAGGCTGGCGGCGTAGCTGAAGGCCTCGCCGGATTCACCGCCGGCCAGTTCGGCCAGTTCGGCCTGGCGCTGCTGAGTGTCCCGCAGGTGGGACACCCGGGTGTGGGTGAGGCCGGCCTCCACCACCTTGCTGACCCGGAAGTGATGGTCGGCGGCGGCGGCCACCAGGGGCTGGTGGGTGATGCAGAACACCTGGCGGCTGGCGGCCAGCCGTTTGAGCAGAGCCGCCATGGCGCCGCTCACGCGGCCGCTGACACCGGTGTCGATCTCATCGAAGAGCAGGGTGACATGGGGATCGGCGGCGGCCAGACAAGTTTTCAGGGCCAGGAAAAAGCGGCTCATTTCACCCCCAGAGGCCACCTCCGCCAGGGGTGCCAGGGGTTGGCCGGGGTTGGCCGTGAACAGGAACTGCACCGCATCGGCTCCCTCCTCACCGGCATCGGCGGGTTCGATGGCCACGGCGAAGCGCACCTGAGCCAGACCCATCGGCCGCAGCGCCTCCATCAGCTGGCCTTCCAGGCCGCGGGCGGCCCGGGTGCGCGCGGCGCTCAGGGCGGCATTGGCCCCATCCAGGCGGCGATGGGCGTTGGCCTCGGCCTGCTCAAGGGCCGCGAGGGAAGCCTCGAAACCCCCGGGGGCCAGCTGCTCCCGCAGGCGATCGCGCCGGGCGATCAACTCGGGAAGCTCAAGGCCGTGGCGGCGCTCCAGGGCCTTGAGCTGGGCCATGCGCTCCTGCAACTCCGCCAGGGAGGCTGGATCGCTTTCCAGGGAAGCGCCGTAGCGGTCGAGATCACGGGCCAGATCCTGCAGAGAAGCCAGGCCATCGGTGCAGGCCCCGGCCAGATCAGCCACAGAAGCATCCAGGCCGGCCATCTGCTGCAGGTCCTGCTCGCAGGCCGCCAGGTGATCCAGCACCGAAGGAGCCCCCTCCGCTCCTTCCACCAGCCGGCCGAGCAGGGCCATCACCCCCTCCTGCAGCCGCACCCCGTGGGCCAGGCGGTCCTGGTCGATCTGGAGGCGTTGGCGCTCCTGGGGATCCTCCAGGGCCGCCGCCTCCAGATCCTCCAGCAGCTGCTCCTGGCGCTGGCGTTCCTGCTCAAGCCGGGCCTGGTCGGCACGGGCGGCGGCCAGGGCGGCGGCGGCCTCCCGCCAGGCGCGCCAGGCCACCGCCGCGGCCTCCAGCAGCGGCAGCTGATCGGCCCCGGCGAAGCGGTCGAGCCAGCGGCGCTGCTGGCCAGGCCGAGCCAATTGCTGGGTCTGGCCCTGAACGGTGAGATCCAGGAGCAGGGGACGCAGTTCAAGCACCTGGCTCCGACCGATCGCCACGCCATTGAGGCGGTGCCGACTGATCGGGCGCCCCTCCTGCAGGCGCCAGTCGCGGCTGAGCAGCAGCTCGCCCTCCTCGGCCTCCAGCTGCTGCTGCTCGAGCCAGGCCTGCACCAGGGGCGTGAGCGCGAAACTCGCCTCGATCCGGCCGCGCTCACTGCCCCGCCGCAACAGCCGTGCCCCCTGGGCCCCCTGGGCCCCGCCCAGCAGGGCGTCGAGGGCGTCGAGCAGGATCGACTTACCGGCGCCGGTCTCGCCGGTGAGCACGGTGAAGCCCTCAGCAAAGGCCAGCTCCAGCCGCTCGATCAGGGCAATGTTCTCGAGGCGCAGACCCGTGAGCACCCCTGCCTCCAGCGAGCGTGTGCATGCAAGGGCCGACCGTAGCGGCAGTCAGCACGTTGGAGAAGACCCCACAGCCCCGCCACCTCACCACGGCCCGACAGAATCAAAACCCACCCGCGGCCCAGACTTCAGCCTCGATGCCATCCCCTACCACCGCTAACCCGGCCACGGCTGGCGACCCTCCAAGGGAGCGTGACTCCAGCGGGGCCTCCACCGCCGCGGAAGAGGCCCTGGCGGCGATGCGGGCCTCCGTGTTCGGCGCCGACCCCATGGCCCCGGCGCCGCCAATCGAACCGATGATCCAGGCACCAAGCGACCCTGGTGCGCCGGTGAACGCCAGTCCAGGCGCGAACCCCACCGAACTCAGCGACTTCATCGAGATCAGCGGACTGCTGCGTTACGACCCGGCCGCGATCACCCGCATCTACGCCGGCCATCCCCAGCGTCTGGTGCGCCGCATCTGGCAGACCCTGGTGCCGATGGCTCTGTACTTGGTGGGCGTGGGCAGCGACTGGTTGCTGGGGCGGCTGCGGGGCGAACGGGTGCGGGAACGCTCCCGGGAGGCCGCCACGCTGGTGGCCTCCCTGGGACCCGCCTTCATCAAGGCCGGCCAGGCCCTCTCAACCCGGCCCGACATCATTCCGCCGGTGCTGCTCGAGGAGCTGGCCCAACTCCAGGACCAGTTGCCGGGCTTCGATTCCCGCCTGGCGATGGCCTGCATCGAGGAGGACCTCGGGGCTCCGGTGGACACGATCTACGAACAGCTGGAGCGCGAACCGATCTCAGCGGCATCCCTGGGCCAGGTGCACCGGGGCGTGCTGAAGGGCGGCCAGAAGGTGGCCGTCAAAGTGCAGCGGCCGGGTCTGCGCGAGCAGATCACGCTCGATCTCTACATCGTGCGCAACATCGCCGCTTGGCTCAATCGCAACGTGGGTCTGATCCGCAGTGATCTGGTGGCGCTGATCGATGAACTGGGTCAGCGGGTGTTCGAGGAAATGGACTACCTCAATGAGGCGGCGAACGCGGAAAAATTCGCCGCACTTCACATCCATAATCCGCGCATCGCCGTGCCGCGCATCTTCCATGAAGCCACCAGCCGGCGCGTGCTCACGATGGAGTGGATCGATGGGGTCAAACTCACGAACCTCGATGCCGTGCGAGGCATCGGTGTGGATCCCGATGACATGGTGGAAGTGGGGGTGAACTGCAGCCTGCAGCAGCTGCTGGAACACGGTTTCTTCCATGCAGACCCCCACCCAGGCAACCTTCTCGCCCTTCCGGATGGTCGACTGGCCTATCTGGATTTCGGCATGATGAGCACGGTGAGCCGCGAATCACGCACCGGCCTGATTCAGGCGGTGGTGCACCTGGTGAACCGCAATTTCGGGGCGCTCTCCAAGGATTTCGTGGCGCTCGGTTTCCTCGGCGAAGAGGTGAATCTTGAACCGATCGTTCCCGCCTTTGAAAGCGTGTTCGGCCAGGCCCTGGAGATGGGGGTGAGTCGCATGGATTTCAAGGCGGTCACCGACGATCTCTCGGGCGTGATGTATCGCTTCCCCTTCCAAGTTCCCCCCTATTACGCCCTGATCATCCGCTCCCTGGTGACCCTGGAGGGCATCGCCTTGAGCGTGGATCCCGACTTCAAGATCCTCGGCGCCGCCTATCCCTATTTCGCCCGCCGCCTGATGGAGGATCCCGATCCCCAGCTGCGCCGCAGCCTGCGGGAAATGCTCTACGACGGCGACGAATTCCGCTGGCAGCGACTCGAAAGCCTTGTCAACAGTGCCTCCATGCAGGCCCAACTGGATCTGGAAGGGCTGCTGGATCAGGTGATCGAGTTCCTGTTTTCCCCCAACGGCGGCCTGCTGCGCCGTCAGTTGGTGGAGGCGGCCGTGCAGCGGGTGGACGCGTTGGCCTGGCGCACCACCCTGCAGCTGGGTCGCCGACTACCGCCCAACCTGCTGCCGCCCGGCCTGCGCCAGCGGCTGCCGGAGGCTGACCGCAGGGCTGAGCCATTGCTCGACCTCGAACCACTGCGGCAACTGGCGGCGATCCTGCAAGATTTGCCCGGCTTTGAGCCCCAACTCCTGTTCAAGCGTCTGCCCCGAGTGCTCAGCGAACCCGACCTGCGGCAGATGGGATTCGAGATGGCCAGAGGTCTGGCCGAGCGGGGGGTGGTGCGGCTGCTGCGCGATGTTTTGGTGAGCCCCGCCTGAGCGGCAGCCTGCGCGATGGCGGCACCTAGATTCATGCTCAGAAGTGATGCGATCGTTGGCCAGCCTTCCGACCGGTTTTCAGCAGGGCTTTCCACAGGGCCATTCCTCGGCTAATGGCGGGGCTTCCGCAGCAGAGAAGCGCTTGAACCCGCGCCGGCGAAAGCGCCAGCGGCTGCTCGGCGCCCTGCTCGGATTCGGGTTGCTGTGCTCCACCCCGGCCGCTCCGGCAGCCGAGAACATCGTGCTGGTGAGTGGGGCCTTCCGCCGCTCCATCCCCGTGGCCGACATGGAACTCCTGGCCAACAAAGGACAGGCCCAGGGGCTCCTGGCCGACCTGCTCCGGCTCAGTAAACAGAAACCGGCCGAGGTGGGCAAACTCCTGAACCAGTCCATTCCGCTGCCCATCGTGCTGGTGAGCCGCCTGCTCAACACCCGCATCGGTGAAGCCCTGCTCGACCGGCTGGCCAACATCGTGTATCCGCTCAAGACCCCCGGCGCAGGCGTGCCAGCCCTGAGGTCCGCCATCGTGATCGGCATCGCCGACGGCAACGGCAACCTCTCGCCGGTGTCCTTCCTGCGGGCCTACCCCAACAGGGAAATGGAAGTGAACCTGCCGGCGTTGCTGGCCCTGCTGGAGAAGGCCAGTTCGATCTCCGATCTGGTGCGCTTCTTCTCGGAGTCACCCCTCGATGGTCTGCAGGGCACCGGCGGCGGCCAGGGCAACCGCTAAAAACCAGGCCCGGCCGACCAGAGCCGGGGAGAACCTGGGGAGAACCCTGTTCAAGATGTGGAGAACCGAGGGGTAGATTCGGCCTCAGCTTCTTCGGTGCACCCGTGGCCCTGCTCCAAGCACTGCGGCGGCTGGGGCAGGCAGCCTTCCCGGCGCCCACCCTGCAGGACTGGCCCGGCCTGATCGAGGCCTATCGCCGCTGGCTGCCCGTGAGCGCCGCCACACCGGTGATCACCCTCCGGGAGGGCGCCACCCCCCTGATCCCCGCACCGGTGATCAGCGAACGGGTCGGCAGGGGGGTCAAGGTTTTCCTCAAGTACGACGGACTGAACCCCACCGGCTCCTTCAAGGACCGGGGCATGACCATGGCCATCTCCAAGGCCAAGGAGGCCGGCTCGGAGGCGGTGATCTGCGCCAGCACCGGGAACACCTCCGCCGCAGCGGCCGCCTATGCCCGCCGGGGCGGCATGCGGGCCTTCGTGCTGATTCCCGACGGCTACGTGGCCCAGGGCAAGCTGGCTCAAGCCCTCCTCTATGGCGCCGAGGTGCTGGCGGTGAAGGGCAACTTCGATCGGGCCCTGGCGATCGTGCGGGAGGTGGCCGACACCTACCCGGTCACCCTGGTGAATTCCCTCAACCCCTACCGGCTGCAGGGCCAGAAAACGGCAGCCTTCGAGGTGGTCGATGCCCTCGGCGACGCCCCGGACTGGCTCTGCATCCCGGTGGGCAACGCCGGCAACATCAGCGCCTACTGGATGGGCTTCAACGAATACCGGGACGCCGGCCATTGCCGCACCCTGCCGCGAATGATGGGCTTTCAGGCCGCCGGGGCAGCGCCGCTGGTGCTGGGTCACACGGTGGAGCAACCGGACACCATCGCCACGGCCATCCGGATCGGTAATCCGGTGAACAGAGAGAACGCCCTGAAGGCGAAGGCCGAAAGCAACGGTGACTTCATGGCCGTAACGGACGCTGAGATCATCGACGCCTACAAGTTGCTGGGCAGCGGTGAGGGGGTGTTCTGCGAGCCCGCCAGTGCCGCCTCCGTGGCAGGCCTGCTCAAGCGACGTGACGAAGTGCCGACCGGAGCCACCGTGGTGTGCGTGCTCACCGGCAACGGCCTGAAAGACCCCACCACGGCGATCGAACACAACGACTCCCACTTCCACACCGGGATCGATCCGGACATGGCGACCGTGGCCCGGGTGATGGGGTTCTGAGCCGCTAGCCAATCGGAGAGGCGGCCCAGGAAAAGCGGGCGCCAGGCTGGGATTAGAGGGGGAAAACCGGGGGCTGGAACCGGCCGATCGCCGCCATCTCTTTTCCCCAGGCCCGGGAAACAGGGGAAAACGAACCGCTTTCAACAAATGGGTGGCCACCGTCCCCAGGCCGTTCCCGTGAAGAACGGCGATGGACACAGGGGCCTTCATCGATTTCCCCCGTTTCCACCCCCTCTACGACGACGGATTGGATTCTTCTTTTTTTTAGAATCCATGGAATAACCGTTGCCGGAATTCCGGCAGGGTGACCGGTCGCACCCGGGTTGCGGCCGTTGCGCTTTCCCCCACCGTGTGAAACCGTGGGCCCGACATCGGTCCCTCCGCTTCCGCCCTGGCCCCCATGAAGCTGGTCTGTTCCCAGGCTGAACTCAGCTCCAGCCTTCAGCTCGTCAGCCGGGCCGTGGCAGCACGGCCCACCCATCCGGTGCTTGCCAACGTGCTGCTGACCGCCGATGCCGCCACCGGGCGCCTCAGCCTCACCGGCTTCGACCTCAGCCTCGGCATCCAGACCAGCCTGCCCGCCGCGGTGGAGAGCAGTGGCGCGATCACCCTGCCGGCCCGCTTGTTCGGCGAGATCGTGAGCCGCCTCTCCGCCGACAGCCCCCTCACCCTGAGCTGCGCCGAGGGCGAGGAGCAGGTGGAGCTCACCAGCCTTTCGGGCTCCTACCGCATGCGCGGCATGCCCGCGGAGGATTTCCCCGATCTCCCCCTAGCCCAGAGCGGCACACCGATCCGCCTGAATGCCGAATCCCTGGTGAAGGGGCTACGCGCCACCCTCTTCGCCAGCTCCGCTGACGAGGCCAAGCAGCTGCTCACCGGGGTGCACCTGCGGCTGGCGGAACACAGCCTGGAATGCGCCGCCACGGATGGCCACCGCCTGGCTGTGCAGCGCCTTGAGAATGCCGTCGCCCCCGGTGGCGAAGCGCCGCTCTCCGAGGGGGGGGAGCCCTTCGCGGTCACGGTGCCGTCCCGCTCCCTGCGGGAACTGGAGCGCCTCCTTTCCGGCCGCCCCTCTGATGAGCCCCTGAGCCTGTTCTGTGAGCGGGGGCAGGTGGTGGTGCTCTGGGCCGATCAGGTGCTGACCAGCCGCAGCCTCGATGGCACCTACCCTAACTATCGCCAGCTGCTACCGGACAGCTTCAGCCGTTCGATTCGGGTAGATCGGCGCGCCTTCACCGCTTCCCTCGAGCGGGTGGCCGTGCTGGCTGACCAGCACAACAACGTGGTGAAGATCAGCAGTGATCCGGTGGCGGGCCAGGTGCAGATCCGTGCCGACGCCCAGGATGTGGGCAGTGGCTCGGAGGCGGCGGCCGCCACGATTGAGGGGGATGCCATCGAGATCGCCTTCAACGTGCGCTACCTCCTGGACGGCCTCAAGGCGATCGGAACCGAGCAGGTTGTGCTCCAGTGCAACGGACCCACCACCCCTGCGGTGCTGGTGCCGGTGGGGGAAGATGGTGCCTTCACCTATCTGGTGATGCCGGTTCAGATCCGCAGCTGAGTCGCCACCAGAACCCCGAGCCGAGCCCGTGGCCCTTCCCGAGCAGCTGCTGCTGAGCGATCTGCTCCGGTTGCGGGTCCGCTGTGACCAGGGCCTCGATCATGGGCCCGGGGTGCTGGGGTGGATGCATCCCCCGGTCCACCGCTTGCTCGGCTGGGTCAGCCGGCCCTCCACGTTCCGCTCCACCCGTCGCGTGTGGCGGCTCAATCAGCTCCGGGGGCTTTCCGAGGGCGAGGCCTTCGTGAAAGGCGAGGGCGCCGACACGGAGCCCGGTGTGCTGGAGCAGCTGCCCACCCTGATCGGCGCCACCTTGTTTGGTGCCGATCAGGCACCGCTCGGCACCGTGGTCGATGCCGCCGTGGTGCTGGGCACTGGCCGGATTCTTCACTACCTGGTGGCCCGCAGCGATCCCCGGCTGCCGGGCAGCAGCCGCTGGCGCCTCAGCCCGGAGCGGATCGTGGATCAGCAGCCCGGCCGCGTGATCACGGCCCTGCAGGGCCTCGACGATCTCCCTTTGGCCCGCTCCAGTGTCCGCCAGGAGTTTCTGCGTCGCTCCAGGCGTTGGCGGGAGCAGGTGGGCGAGGAAACAAGCCGCCTGCGTGACCAGTTCTCGCAGGTTGGCGATCGGGTCGAGGAGCGGCTGGAGGGCTGGCTGGAGGAACCCCCTTGGGAGGGCTTCCTCGATGAGCGGGATCCGGGGCGCCCCCCGGACGAAAGACCATTCCCTGCCGACCCTGCGGAAGGACAGGCCTGGGATCCCCTCGAGGACTGGGAGGAGGACGACACTGGCGCCACCGAGCCCTGGGATGGCCGTTCCGATGAGGATGCACCGGGTCCGGCGTCCGGATTCCGTTCCTCGAGCCGATCGGCGGCGGCGAATCCTTCGGAATCCGAGGTCGGTTGGCCTGACGACTCCGACCTCGATGAGGATCTCAGCGCCGGGGCTGATCAGGGCCTGCAGGCCCGCTCGCGCCGGCCACCAGTCCGCCGCTCCCCGTCCCGCTGGGACCCGGATCCTTCCGGCTCCGACCGCTACCGCGGCCGCCCCGACGACGACCCCTGGATCTAGCCAGGTCTGGCGCCACTTCCGCCCCTGAACCCCAGGGTCGGATACTGGAGCCATCCTGCATGCCCGCGCTGGTGGTCTCCTCCCCTGCCTATTCGGTGCCCGAAGCGTTGCGCAAGGAAGGGCTCAGCCAGGCCGATTACGACGAGATCATGCGGAGGCTGGGGCGGGCGCCGAACCGGGCCGAGCTCGGCATGTTCGGCGTGATGTGGTCGGAGCACTGCTGTTACCGCAACTCTCGCCCCCTGCTCAGCCAGTTCCCCACCAGCGGCCCCCGCATCCTGGTGGGCCCCGGCGAGAACGCCGGCGTGGTGGACCTCGGCGAGGGCCAGCGGCTGGCCTTCAAGATCGAGAGCCACAACCATCCCTCGGCCGTCGAGCCGTTTCAGGGGGCCGCCACCGGGGTGGGCGGCATCCTCCGGGACATCTTCACCATGGGTGCCCGGCCGATCGCCCTGCTGAATGCCCTGCGCTTCGGGCCCCTTGAGGAGTCCCGCAATGTCGGCTTGATGGAGGGGGTGGTGGCGGGCATCGCCCACTACGGCAACTGCGTGGGGGTTCCCACCGTGGGCGGCGAGGTGGCTTTCGATCCCAGCTACAGCGGCAATCCGCTTGTGAACGCCATGGCCCTGGGGCTGATGGAGACGGAGGAGATCGTCTGCGCTGGCGCCCGCGGTGTTGGCCATCCAGTTGTTTATGTGGGCAGCACCACTGGCCGTGACGGCATGGGGGGCGCCAGCTTCGCCAGCGCTGAACTCACCGAGGCCTCCCTCGATGACCGGCCCGCCGTTCAGGTGGGGGATCCGTTCCTAGAAAAGGGGCTGATCGAGGCCTGTTTAGAGGCCTTCCAGAGCGGTGATGTGGTGGCCGCCCAGGACATGGGCGCCGCCGGTCTCACCTGCAGCTGCTCGGAGATGGCCGCCAAGGGGGGGCTAGGTATCGAGCTCGACCTCGATCGCGTCCCGGCTCGTGAGGAGGGCATGACGCCCTACGAGTTTCTGCTGAGCGAATCCCAGGAGCGCATGCTCTTCGTGGTGAAACCGGGGCGGGAGGAGGCCTTGATGGCCCGTTTCCGCCGCTGGGGCCTCCAGGCTGCCGTGGTGGGGAGGGTGCTGGAGGAGAACGTGGTGCGGGTGCTGCAGCACGGCCAAGTGGCTGCCGAGGTGCCCGCCAGCGCCCTAGCCGAGGACACGCCGATCAACCACCACACCCTCTTGGCCGAACCACCCGTAGCGATCCAGGCCCATTGGCGCTGGAGTGAGGCCGAGCTTCCTCCCGCCGTTCCCGCCGGGATCCAACTCCCCCAGGGAAGGCTCGACTGGGGGGAGGTGCTGTTGCGGCTTCTCGATGACCCCACGATTGCCAGCAAGCGCTGGGTGTGGCGTCAGTACGACCATCAGGTGCAGGCCAACACGGTGGTGCCCCCGGGTGGCGCCGATGCGGCGGTGGTGCGGCTGCGGCCCCAGCAGGGGGAAGGATCCCTGGTGTCCTCGAGGCGCGGGGTGGCGGCGGTGGTGGATTGCCCCAACCGCTGGGTGGCCCTCGATCCCGAGCGGGGTGGCATGGCGGCGGTGGCCGAAGCCGCCCGCAATCTCAGTTGCGTCGGCGCCGAGCCCCTGGCCGTGACCGACAACCTCAACTTTCCCTCGCCCGACACCGACACCGGCTACTGGCAGCTGGCCATGGCCTGCCGGGGTCTTTCGGCCGCCTGCCTGGCCCTCGCCACCCCGGTTACCGGCGGCAATGTCTCGCTCTACAACGAGACCCGCCTGCCGGATGGAACGATGCAGCCCATCCATCCCACCCCGGTGGTGGGCATGGTGGGCCTGGTTCATGACCTGGCCCATGTCACCGGGTTGGCCTGGCGGGAAGCGGGCGATGCGATCTGGCTGCTCGGTGTTCCGCCGGAGGCTGGCGGCTCCCCGGCCGATGGGCGGGTGGGTCTGGCCGCTAGCAGCTATCTGCAGGTGATTCACGCCGCGCTCACGGGCCGGCCTCCGCTGGTGGATCTCGACTTGGAGGTGGCGGTGCAAGCCCTGGTGCGCGAAACGATCGCCGCTGGCTTGGTGGCCTCCGCCCATGATCTTTCCGATGGCGGTCTGGCGGTGGCGGCGGCGGAGGCCTGCATCGCTTCTGGTTTGGGGGCTCTCCTCGAGCTGCCGGCCGGCGAGGCCCGCCTCGATCGGCTTCTCTTCGCTGAGGGCGGTGCGCGGGTGCTGGTCAGTGTGTCGCCTGCCGCCGATGCGGCCTGGCAGGAGCGGTTGGCTGCGGCTGGTTCCGCCGTTCCGGCCACGCGCCTGGGGGTGGTCAAAGCGGAGCCCACCCTCACGGTGGCGCAGGCCGGCGTGGTTCTTCTGGAGCAGCCCCTGGCCTTGCTGCAAGAGCGGTTCGAGGGGGCCATTCCCCGCCGGTTGGGCCAAGCGGCACCTCCTCCCGAAAGATGATGCGGCAGGATGGCCCTTCGGTGTGCCGGCGAGTTCCGTGACCAGTTCCGACCCCGACTCGTCCGGTTCGCCCGCTGCCGTGCCCTTTTCGTTCTCCGGTTCCGGTCAGGAACAGTGCGGCTTCGAAGCGAACGCCGAGCGGCCTGACAAGCCGGAGGAGGCCTGTGGCGTGTTCGCGGTGATGGCGCCCCAGCAGGCGGTGGCGAACCTCACCTATTTCGGTCTGTATGCCCTGCAGCACCGCGGTCAGGAGTCGGCGGGCATCGCCGTGTTCGATGGCACCCGCGTGCGGCTCCACAAGGACATGGGGCTGGTGAGCCAGGTGTTTGACCAGGACGTGCTCGAGCGCATGCCCGGTGAATTGGCGATCGGCCACAACCGCTATTCCACCACCGGCAGCAGCAAGGTCTGCAATGCTCAGCCCGTGGTGCTGATGACCCGTCTCGGTGCCTTCGCCCTGGCCCACAACGGCAATCTGGTGAACGCGGCGGAACTGAGGGAGTCGCTTAGCCATCTCGCCGGCGAGTTCACCTCCACCACCGATTCGGAACTGATCGCCTTTGCCCTCCAGCAGGCGGTGGATGGCGGCCAGAGTTGGAATGCCGCCATCCGCAGCGCCGCCGACCGCTGTCGGGGGGCCTTCAGCTTGGTGATCGGTACCCCGGAGGGTCTGTTCGCCCTGCGGGATGGCCATGGCATCCGCCCGCTGGTGTTCGGTCTGATCGGGGAACCCGAGCAGGCCCAGTGGGTGGTGAGCAGTGAAACCTGTGGCCTCGACATCATCGGTGCCCGCTACCGCGATGATGTGCAGCCCGGCGAATTGATCCACTTCCTGATGGGGGATCCGATCCCACAACGGCAGCGCTGGATTGAGGAACCGGCCAAGTTGTGTGTGTTCGAGATGATCTACTTCGCCAGGCCCGATAGCCGTTTCTTTGGCGAATCCCTCTATAGCTATCGGGTTCGTATCGGTGAGGTGCTAGCGCGTGAAAACCCTGTGGAAGCCGATATCGTGATTGGTGTTCCCGACTCAGGAATCCCAGCGGCGATTGGCTATTCCCAGGCCAGCGGCATCCCTTTCGCTGATGGATTGATCAAGAACCGCTATGTGGGTCGTACCTTCATCCAGCCCACCCAGGCGATGCGGGAGGCCGGCATCCGGGTGAAGCTCAACCCGTTGCCGGATGTACTCGCCGGCAAGCGGGTGGTGGTGATCGACGATTCGATCGTGCGCGGCACCACCAGCCGCAAGCTGGTGCAAGCCCTGCGCGATGCCGGTGCCACCGCCGTGCACATGCGGATCAGCTCGCCGCCGGTGACCCATCCCTGCTTCTACGGCATCGACACCGACACCCAGGACCACCTGATTGCTGCTCGCCTCACCCTGGCCGAAATCGAGCAGCACCTCGGCGTGGACTCCTTGGCCTACCTGAGCAAGACGGGCATGGTTGAGGCTGCCCGCAGCGATTCGGGTCAGTTCTGCACGGCCTGTTTCGATGGTGCCTATCCGATCCCGATGGATGAGGAGGTTCGGCGCTCGAAGTTGATGCTTGAGCCGGCTGGCCTGGCGGCCACCGTCGGCTGAGCCGGCGGATTCAGACCGGGCCGGTCTGCGACGGGGCAGGGGCTGCGGCCGGGGCCTCGATGATCACCAAACCGCGGCTGCGGCTCGAACTCGTGTCGATGCTGCGGATCGCCCGCCAGAGGTCGGGAGTGGTCACCCAGACCGCCGGATAGCGGTAGCGGGCCACATCAAGGATGAGCACCCGGTCCTGGTCGGGGTCGTAGGCGGCGAGCGGCGAGATGTGGCCTCCTCCCTTCTGGCCCAGGGCCCGGCGGTCGTAGTTGGCCAAGAGGCGGTCGGACCGTTCGGCCAGGCCGCGCCGCAGTAACCAGCGCAGCTGCTCCAGGCTGAGGTTCTCACCGTGATAGCGCCGCACCCCGGTGCCCACGCTGGCCAGCAGGCCATGCAGTTGCTCCAGGGTCATTCCTTCGCGGGCCACCCGACTGGCTTCCACGAAGTTCCTGCTGGCTGGCACCGTGAACAGGTTGGTCTGGGTCCAGAACCGGTTGGCTCCGTAGCCCTCCGCTTTGGGGGCCGCCACCGCGAGGCTGTTCAACACCATCACGCTGCTGGCCACGCCGCAGTAGGCCAGATTCGCCTGGGTTTCGTACCACTGCACCAGCGCCGCGTAGTCCGCCCGGCGGGTGCGCGGCTTCAGCAGCAACTCCATGCCGGCCGACGAGGCCATCGGTATTGGTGTCGTCGGCGGGGTATCGGCTCCCACCGGTTGGGCGATGCCCAGGGGAAGGGCGATCAGGCTGAGGCCAAGGGCGGCCATCGCCCGCCGGCCCCTGGGGTGGCGATCAGCCATTGAGGGGAACCAGTCCGTCGACCGTGCTGCCGCCGGGAAGCCCAAGATCGACGCCCGGTTCGCTGGCACCTTCCACCACGAGATCGGCGGTGAGCCGCCGCAGGCTACGGGTCGGCGACCCGCTCAGCTGCACGGCCACCACCGCACTGCCATCGCCCTGCAGATCCACCAGCTGGTCTCCCCGCTCCAGGAACCTCAGGCCGATCTGCCCCAGGTCGCCCCGTTGGCAGAGCCGCAGTTCGGCCACCGCCAGCCGTTTGATCCGTCCCTGGGCGGTGGCCAGCAGAACCGAGCCGTCCGGCGCCACGGACGTGGCTCCCACCACCGTTTCGCCGGGCAGCAGCCGCAGCAGCACCGGACCCTGGGCGGTGCGCCCCATCACCGGCAGATTGGCGTCGTTCACGCTCAGCCGCAGCACCCGGCCCGTGCTGCTGGCTACCACCAGGTCCCGGCCCGTGTCGCAGGGCACCACCCGCAGCAGCTCCACCCCATCCTTGAGTTTCAGCACGCTGGCCGCCCGGCCCGAGAGATCCAGGAAATCCTCGATCGGCAGCCGCTTGAAGCGACCATCGGTGCTGAGCAGCCCCAGGCTGCCGCTCGGTTGTTTCGGCAGGGCAACCACCTGCACCAGCCGATCCCCCGCCAGGCCTTCGGGAAGAAAGCGTTCCAGGTTTCCGTGCTGCTGACCGGCGAATTCCCAACGCAGCAGCGCCACCCGGCCGCTGGCGCTGAAGGCCAGCAGCGAGGGCTCCTGGCTCACCGGCAGCAGCACCCTGGCCGGAGCGGGGTGTTCACCCAGTTCGGCGGCCTCTTCGAGATGCAGTCGGCCGAGCATCTGGGGCGTCACGATCCGCACCTGCCCATCCGCCTGGATCAACAGCCGGCTGTCGGCGGCCAGGGCTTCGAAGGCCTGCTGCCGCTGCCGTTCGGTGTTGGGCCGCACGGCAGCCGCCCGTTGGGCCACCAGGTCGTCGCCCCCCTCCACCAGCTTGGTGCGGCGGGGGGTGGCGTAGCGCTTGCGCAGGGCCTTGAGTTCGCTCACCATCGCCTCCAGGAGGCTGTCGCGGTCTTCGAGCAGGAGCCGCAGCCGCGTCCGCTCGGCGCGCAGGTCGTCGGTTTCCTTGCGCAGGCTTTCCTGTTCCAGTCCGGTGAGCCGCCGCAGCGGCATGGCCAGCACGGCATCGGCCTGGCGTTCGCTGAGTTCGAGCCTCACCTGGAGTGCTGCCTTTGCGGCGGCGGCATCGGCGGCGGCGGTGATCATGGCGATCACCTCCTGCAGGTGCGCCAGGGCGGTGATCAGGCCCTCCACCACCTCCAGGCGGTCCTCGCAGCGTTTGAGTGCGTGGCGGGTGCGCCGCAGCAGGGTGAGCTCGCGGTATTCGAGGAACTGCTGCAGCAGCTCGCGCAGGCTGAGTTGCTGGGGCTGGCCCTGCACGAGGGCCAGCAGGATGGCGCCGAAGTTGCTCTGCAGGGCGGTGCGCCGCTGGAGGTCGGCCAGCACGGACTCGGCGTTGGCGTCGCGGCGCACCTCCACCACCACCCGCATGCCTTCGCGGTCGCTTTCATCGCGGATGTCGGCGATGCCGCCGATCTTGCCGTCATTCACCTGCTCGGCCAGCTTCTCAATCCAGCCGGCCTTGCTGAGCTGGTAGGGGAGCTCGGTGATCACCACGGCGCCGCGGCGGTGGCGGCCCTTCCCGGGTTGCACTTCCTCGATGTGGGCCACGCCCCGCATCGGGATGCTGCCCCGGCCGCTGAGGTAGGTGTCACGGATGCCGCTGCCGAGGAGCACCTCGCCACCGGTGGGGAAATCGGGGCCAGGCACCAGCTCCAGCAGCTTTTCATCGCTGAGCTCGGGCTTGCGAATCAGCGCAATTAGGGCATCCACCACCTCGCCGAGGTTGTGGGGGGGAATGTTGGTGGCCATGCCCACGGCAATGCCTGTGCAGCCGTTGAGCAGCAGGAAGGGCAGCTGCGCCGGCAGCACGGTCGGTTCCTGCTGGGAGGCGTCGAAGTTGGGGGCAAAATCAACCGTGTCGTCCCCGATTTCATCGAGCATCGCCCCATGGGCGATCGGGGCCAGCCGGGTTTCCGTGTACCGCATCGCCGCCGCCGGGTCGTCGTCCACGGAGCCGAAGTTGCCGTGGCCATCGAGGAGCGGATGGCGGCTCGAAAAGGTCTGCACCAACCGCACCAAGGCGTCGTAGACCGCTTGGTCGCCATGGGGGTGGTATTTCCCCAGCACATCTCCCACCACCCGGGCGCATTTGCGGTAGGGACGGTCCGGGGTGAGCCCCAGCTCGTGCATCGCGAATAAAATGCGGCGCTGCACGGGTTTGAGTCCATCCCGCACATCCGGCAGGGCCCGACCCACGATCACGCTCATGGCGTATTCGAGGTAGGAGCGCTGCATCTCCTGGTGGAGGGCGATCGGCTCGATCCGCCCTGCGCTCGGCTCCTCGCTGGATCCTTCGGGGCGGTCCTCGGCCATCCTTTGCTGGGTTCAGGGGCTGAAGACGGGGCTCAGCCTACAGATCGCGTCGGGGTTGCCACAGCGACCGCACCCGCCTGGTGCGATCACCGCTCCGCTTCAGGGAGCCTCACCCCTTTTCTCTCCGGCAGGGGAGGCATTGGCGCTGGCCCGGTCCACGCTCGGCTTCAATTCCGGTTGCGCCAGCAGGGCGCGGGTGGCGGCCCGCAGCCGTTCGCCCCAGAGCTGTTCCTTGCGGAAGCTGTCGAGCACGTAGTTGGGATCGTCGGCGAGGGCCTTGCTGGCCAGGCGGATCGCTTCGTTGTGGTTCGCGGCACCACCCTTCACTTCCAAGCCGGCGGCCATGGCCAGGGTGGTTTCCGCAGCATCCGGCTTGATCTTCAGCACCTGGCGCCAGCGCTGCAGGGCCTCGTCCTGGCGCCCCAGTTCAAATAGCACCAGGCCCTGGTTGTTGATCGCTTCCCAGAAGTCGGGACGGAGTTTCGAGGCCCGTTCAAAGGACGTCAGGGCTGAGCCGGGCTCGCTGAGCATGATCTGGGCATTGCCCAGATCGAAATAGGCGCCGGAGTTGCGGGGATCGAGCTCCAGACCCTTGCGCAGCAGGGGCACAGCTCGGGCGGGTTCATTGCTGCGCAGGGCCAGCGATCCCTCCGCCAGCCAGATCCCGGCGTTGCCGGGCTCCAACTGCTTGGCCCGCGCCAGGGCCACCCGGGCCTTGTCGGGATGGTTGCTGCGCAACTCCGCTTCCGCCAGCAGGATCCAGCCCCGCGGATCGTTGGGAATCAGCCGCACGGTGAGGTCCGCCAGCCGGGCGGCATCCTCGGCCTGGCCGATCCGCAGCAGGCGGGCCGCCGCTTGGGCGATCCCCAGTCCCGCCGCTTCCATCTCCTTGGCGGGGGGCAGGTAGACGTAGGGAACCAGGGCCCGGGCCGGGTTCCCTAGCCCGATCACTCCCATCCCCAGGGCTGCGCCGAGTAGTGCCGGAGCCGCCAACCTGAGCGATCGCCCGAGGGGCCCTGGATGAACCTGCGGAGCGAAGACTCTTCCAGCCAGCTTTTTAGCCAACCTTCCAGTCAGCCTTTCAGCCTGGAATCCCCACCGCCTGCCCACGGATCGCCAACGAATTCGACCCACCCTAGGGATCGATCCCGCTTCCACCCACCGCCGCCTTCAGATTCCGGCGCCACATCCAGGGGCGGATGCGCCGCAGGGATGAGGCGCGCAGCCGTTCGTCCCATTCGGTGTCACTCCAGCGAAGCGCCTCCTCGGCCCTCAGCTCCAGCAGCCAGGGCCTGGGCTGCACATCGGGGTCTGTGGAGCTCTCCAGGGGTTTGCGGTTCCAGGGGCACACGTCCTGGCAGATGTCACACCCCGCCACCCAGCCGTGCAGGGCCGCGGCGATGGCTCCGGGCAACTCGGGATCACGGTTTTCAATGGTGTGATATGCGATGCAACGGCGGGCATCCACCACGAAGGGTTCCACGATGGCGCCGGTGGGGCAGGCCGTGATGCAGCGGCTGCAGCGGCCGCAGAGGGGCTCGGCCGGCCGGTCCGGCGGCAGCTCCAGGGTCGTGAGCAGGTGGCCGATCAGCAGCCAGGAACCCCGATCGCGGTTGATGAGGTTGCCATGTTTGCCAATCCAGCCGAGGCCCGCCTCCTCCGCCCAGGCTTTGTCGAGCAGGGGGGCGCTGTCCACGCAGGCCCGCCAACGGGTCCCCGGCACCCGGGCTTCCAGCCAGCGTCCCAGTTGCCGCAGCCGTGAATCGATCACCCGGTGGTAGTCCCGCCCCCAGCCGTAGCGGGCCACGGCCAGGCTTCCGGGTTGCCGCCTTGCTGCCACGTAATAGGGCAGTCCCACCGCCATCAGGCTGCGCACCCCCGGTAGCAGGGCTTCCACGGAGCGGCGCCGGGGATCGGCCATCCAGGCCATTCCCCCCTGGTGACCGGCCGCCAGCCAGCGTTCCAGGGCGGCGCTGCGCAGGACGAGGTTCGGCCCACCGGGCACGGCGGCGAAGCCCACCGGATCGAAGCCGAGAGCGGCCGCTTCCTGCCGCAGGGCTGCGGCCAGGTCGGTCGGCCCGGTGACGGTCGCCTTGGGGGTGGTGGGCGTGGGTGGTGCCATTGGGGGATGCCGGTAAAGTCCCCAGCAGTTCCTGTCTACCGCGTGGCCCTCTCGTCTTCCGGTCGTTTCAGTCCCCTGCTGCGCTGGATCGGCATCACCCTGGTGGTGCTTTTACTGCTCCAGATGCTCGCGGTGCTGGGCCTCTGGGACTGGAGTTCGGAAGCCTTCCGCCAGCTGGTGGTGGAACGCCTCATCCAGCAGGCGCCCATGGCGCTTGTGGGTCTGCTGCTCATGTATCTCTCCTCGCGGCTGGAGGATGGTGGCGATGAGCGCACGCCGGCGCTGTGGGCCGTGTGCCTGCTGAGCGGCCTGCTGGCCGTGCTGCTCACCGCCTCGCTGCCGATCGCTTTTGGTGGCGACAAGCTGCTGCAGGATCAGGCCGATCAGCAACTGGCGGCCAAGCGCGGACAGTTGGAGATGGCTCGCCAGCAGAGCAAGGAACCGGCGGTGCTGCAGCAGCTGATCAAGCAGGCCGAGGCCGCCGGCCAAGTGCCGGCCACCGCCACCGATGCCCAGAAGACCCAGGCCGCCCGCTCCTTCATCGACAGGCAGCTGCAGCAGATGGAGGATCAGTTCAAGCAGGCGGACCAGACCAGCAAGGTCACCCTCAGCCAGCGCCGGCTGGCCGGCTCCGGTGGGGCCGTGGTGCTGATCGTGGCCTTCACCCTTCTGTGTCTGGGCAGCGTCCTCTAAGGGCCAGCGGGTGACTACCGTTGGAGACCAGCCTAGGTCGTGATCCTTTGGAGTCCTCCAGTCCCCGCCCGGATCAGCCGCTGACAAACCGGCTGCAGCAGGATCTCAAAAATGATCTGATCGCCGGTCTCTTGGTGGTGATTCCCCTGGCCACCACCATCTGGTTGGCCACCACGGTGAGTCGCTTCGTGCTGGCCTTTCTCACCTCAATACCGAAGCAGTTCAACCCCTTCAATACCCTTAATCCGCTCCTTCAGGAACTGATCAACCTGGGGGTCGGCCTGGTGGTTCCCCTGCTCGGCATCCTGCTGATCGGTCTGATGGCCCGCAACATCGTGGGCCGCTGGTTGCTGGAGTTCGGTGAGGGCACCCTGCTCAGGATTCCCCTGGCCGGTTCGGTCTACAAGACCCTCAAACAGCTGCTCGAAACCTTTCTGCGCGATAATTCCAGCCGCTTCCGCCGGGTGGTTCTGGTGGAATATCCCCGCGAAGGCCTCTATGCCCTTGGTTTCGTGACCGGGGCGATCGGAACGGCCGTTCAGGCCAGTTTTCCTGAAACGATGTTGAGCGTGTTCATTCCCACGGCTCCGAATCCAACCACCGGTTGGTATGCCGTGGTGCCGGAGCGTTCGGTGCGGGATCTCGAGATCAGCGTGGAAGATGCTTTCCGCACGATCATCTCGGCCGGCATCGTCAGCCCCGACGACCGGGAAGCCCCCTCCAACCGCAGTTTCTCCACCCTGCTCGCCCAGTTGCGGGCTCCCCAGTACTCCTGAAGCAGCCCTGATGCAGAGTCGCACCCTCGCCCGTGAGCTGGCCCTGCTGATCCTTGGTCAGATCAGCGATCGCGCCTCCGCCACCGCTCCGTCCACCGAAACCTCCCTAGAGGTTGTGTTGCAGCAGGCCCAAGCCAGTCTCGCTGAGCATGTGCGCGAAGCCCTCGATCGCTCCGCCGATGAGTTGCGGCGGGCCCAGCAGGAACTGCTCGACAGCGAGCTGCAGGAGGCTGGCGGCGAGCGTTTGCCTCGGGTGCGCCAGCACTTGCAGACGGGCCTAGGCCTGGGCGAGCAGGCGATCAACCGCCTCTCCGCCAGCCTGGAACTGCCCCGCCTGCTCCTGCTGGCCGATCAGGATGGGGTGCGACGCGACGCCCTGGCCCGGGCAGCCGCCGTGTTGCGCGGGCGCGCCAGCATCGATGGGCGGTTGGATGCCGTGATGGAGGGCTGGCGCCTCACCCGCCTGCCCCGCATCGATCGCGACATCCTGCGCCTGGCGGTGGTGGACCTCGAGACTTTTGCCACCCCTCCCGCCGTGGCCTGCAATGAGGCGGTGGAGCTGGCCAACCGCTACAGCGATGAGCAGGGTCGCCGCATGATCAACGGCGTGTTGCGCCGTTTCACTACGGCGACGGTGTAGCGCGATGGTGTTCGACTGGTTCAAGCGGGCTGCGGGCCCATCGGAGCCGGAGTCTCCGGCCCCGGCAGCTGCCGCCCCCTCTGCAACGGCCGCTCCAGACGATTCCCCTGTCAAGGCGTCTGCTTCGGGCTCCCCTGCCGCGGCCCCGCCGGTGGCCGCGGCAGGGGAGCCCCCCGCCTCGCCGCTCCCTTCGTCAACGGTCGCTGCCGCCGCCGTGGATGAGGATGCCCTCGCCTGGGCGCGCCAGGCCTATGCCCGCCTCAAGGCCCAGCAGGAGGCCGCCGCCCAGGTTGCCACTCCCCCGGCTCCGGCGTCAGCCCCGAGTTCCGCTGGCACCGTCGCTCCTGTCCAGCCATCCCCTGCCGGCAGTGCGGTTTCCGCCCTGGCGGATCAGTTTTCAGCTTCAGCAGGGCCTGCTTCCACGCCAGCCGAGCTCCAGAGCACACCCCTGGAGCCCGCTGAATCGGCTCCAGTAGCGCCTATCGAGCGGCCCTCCCTCGCTACGGCGCCTTCCGCTGAAACGGTCACCGGCTCCATCGCCTCAGAAGCATTCCCGGCGCCTGCCTCACCGGATTCCCAGCCGTCGCCTGACGAATCTTCAACGCCAGCTACCGAAGCGGGCATCCCTCAAGCCTCCGTCGCCCCTGCCGAGCGATCTCCGGTCTCGGTGGCTGAGGCGCCAGCGTCACCGGCCGCCGGGCTTTCCTTGCTGGAGCTGGCCGCCGCCCAACGGGAGCAGCGCCGTCAGGAGATCCTCGCCGCCCCACCCCCCGCACCGGCGGAGGTCCAGCCTTCCGGCGGAGCAGTCGCCCCCGCCCCCGCCCAGGCTTCCGTCGCCCCTGCTACCGGCCAGGACGAGCCCAGCCTCGGGGCGTTCGATGCCGATTTCACCTGGTCCGCCGAGGTGCTGGCCGCCCAGGGACGCCGGGTCGAAGACGTTTCCCTGGAGGAGATCGACTGGCTCACCCGTCTGCGCCGCGGCCTGGAGAAGACCCGCAAGGGCTTTGTGGCCCAGCTGCTCGACACCCTCGGCGATGACCCCCTCAGTACGGAGAGCCTCGAAGACATCGAATCCAATCTGCTGCGCGCCGATGTGGGCGTGCAGGCCACCGATCGGGTGCTGGAGGCCTTGCGGCAGCGCCTCAATCAGGAGGTGGTGGACCCTGCCGAAGGGCTGCGTTTCCTCAAGGAGCAGCTGCGGGCCATCCTGGAGGAGCCGATCACCGCCAGCGGCCGTGGCCTCCTGGCCCCCGAGAAGGATCGGCTCAATGTGTGGCTGCTGGTGGGCGTGAATGGCGTGGGCAAGACCACCACCCTCGGCAAGTTGGCCAATCTGGCTGTGCGGAGTGGTTACAGCTGCCTGATCGCCGCCGCCGACACCTTCCGCGCCGCCGCCGTGCAGCAGGTGAGCGTTTGGGGCGAGCGCAGCGGCGTGCCGGTGGTGTCGAACCCCAGTGCCAATGCCGATCCCGCCGCCGTCGTCTACGACGCCATTGGCGCTGCCCGGGCCAAGGGCACTGAGCTGGTGCTCGTGGACACCGCCGGCCGCCTGCAGACCAAACACAACCTGATGGAGGAGCTCAGCAAGGTGCGCCGCATCGTCGACAAGCTGGCGCCGGAGGCGGTGGTGGAATCGCTGCTGGTGCTCGATGCCAGCCAGGGCCAGAACGGCCTACGCCAGGCGATGGCCTTCGCCAGCGCCGCCGGCCTCACCGGTGTGGTGCTCACCAAGCTCGATGGCAGCGCCCGCGGCGGCGTGGCCTTGGCGGTGGCCTCCGAAGCTCGGCTGCCGATCCGCTTCATCGGCGCAGGCGAAACGATCCGCGATCTCCGGCCGTTCAATAGCTTTGAGTTCGTGGAAGCGCTGCTGGCGGGCTAGGTCGCGCTGGTGCCCGGCTGCCTCTCGGTAGGGGTCTAGAACTCGAACGAGGGGCTTAGAAGAAGAATTTCAGCCCCACCTCCACTCCGTTCTGGTAGGTGGAGAAGCCATTGGGGCGGGCGGCGCCGTTGTCGTAGGCGAGCCCCAGGTAGCGCCAGGAGATGTTGAGGTCGGTGCTGTTGCCCACCGCGTAGCCGAGACCCAGCTGGGCGTTGCCGGAGAGATCTTGGGCTCCGCCCAGGCCGAAGCCGCCGATGTCGGCCCGGCCGAAGGCCCGCAGCCGGGGGCTGAGGAACACGGTGGCCTGGGTTCCCAGTAGGGGCTGGGCCCAAGTGTGGGAGACATCGCCCTCGCGCTGCAGGCGCAGTCCAAACGGTCCGTTGCCGCGCAGCTCGGCCTCAACCCCCAGTCCCACATCCACCAGCCGCACGCCTGCGTAGGGGATCACGCTCCAGCTCCCTGGCGCTGCCACGGCGCTCTCCCGGGCGCCGAGGCGGTAGCGCAGGGCTAGGTCATAGATCCCCAGGTTGGTGGTCACCGAGGCCTTGCCCGTGAGCATGCCCCGTGGCGTGGTGCGGGCCAAGGAATCGCCGATGCGGTTGTAGCTGAGGTCCGCCAGCAGGCCGATGCGGCCCTGCTCCACGCTGCCGCGGGCTGAGGCTGTCATCTGGATCAGGGGGATCAGATCTCCCAGCCAGAGGTCCGTTTCGGCGGTGAACCCGCGAACCGTGGTGTCGCCGGTGGTGCGGATCGGCGCGAAGCCATAGAGCTCCAGGGTGGCGGCCCAGGGGTTGGGGGGTGGCGGGGAAGGGGCAGGGAAGGGGGCTTCCGCCGGTGAGGCCGGGTTGACGGCCGGTTCGGCTAGGGCCGTCGCCGGGAGGGCAAGGCCGGCCAGGGCCACGCCCAGAGCCAGGCGGCAGCAGAGCCCCGGCTGTCCATTCCCTGTCGTTTCGGGCTCGCGGCTGGCTGGCAGGGTCATGGAAGCTGGCCTGGCGGGGAAGCCAAATTGCAGTGGGCGGACCTTATCGGAGATTGGCAAACGATGCCTTATTGCGATGTCTTACTGCATTGATTTACGCGGTTCGCCCTCGGAGCCCGAGGGGCGGCCCGCCGATCGAATGCGCTGCCCCAGGCTCCGGCCCCGATCGCCGAGCAGGTGCACCAACCAGCCCGGCCCGGAGAGGGCCAGCACCAGGATCGTGAGCGAGGTGCTCAGCCGGCTGGAAATCGCCCGGGCCTCGTCAAGGCCGGAGTGGATGAAGGCCAGGGTCACCACGGCCGCGAAGATGCCGGTGGTGAGGGCACTGGCGGAGCGCAGGGTCTCCTTCGGGGGGCGGCGGCCGGGGTGGGCGGCATCGAGGCTGAAGCTGCGGCCGCCGATGGCCCCGGCCACCATCAGGCTGGCCAGGATCCCCAGCCGCAGGGCGAGACCCTCGTGGGGGTCGGTGCTCTGGATCTTCTCGGCCACCACCATGGCGCTGCCAAGCAGGGATCCGCAGCCGACCCCGAGCACGCCCCACCAGGCCCAGGGGGCCAGGACCCGGCCGCTCAGCAACGAACCCCCCGCCAGCACCAGGGCGGTGAGAAAGGTGGAGGGCAGGGCGGCCAGGTGGCGCGTGATCAGGTAGGCCCCCACCACCCCCAGTAGGGCCCCGAGCAGCTGCAGGAGATGCCCCGGTAGGTGCGCTGCAGGGGGCCGCGACCACCGGGTCGGGGTCGCGGAGTGGGGATCGGGGGGCCAGCCCTCGGCCATGGTGGGGAGCCCTATTGGCGCGCCAGGATTTGGCGCATTTGCTCTTTGAGGTTGTCCACCGGTGCGCCGCTCACATCCACCAGCGCCCGCTTGATGCGGCCGCCGTAGGCGAAGGGGGGCTTGTAGTCCGGCATGGCCGGCGAGCCCGGATCGGCGCCCACCGCCACCCCGGCCGCCAGGCCCAGGCTGAGGGGAATGGTCACGGGCAGGTCGCCTTCGCCCACCGGCTGGCCATCCACGAAGAGCACCAGCTTGGCTGGGGTGCCCTTGCCGTTGGCGACATCGGGTGCGCCGGTGGGCGTGAATTCGGCGCTCAGGATGTGGTGGCCGGCTGGAACCGGACCACCGGAGCGCACGTGGAAGAACTGCTCGGCCACGTAGTTGTAGCCGTAGGTGAGCAGGCCGTTCTGCACGTAGAAGGCGAAGCCGCCATCGTTGCCGCCCATGCTGAACAGCACCCCTTCGGCGCCGGCTTCGGGCACCTCCACCTCCACCGAAATCGAATGGGGCCGGTTCAACACCCGCGGCGCCGCATTCAAGGGCACCATCTGGGTGCCGGGGTAATAGATGTAGCGCTGGCGGTCGGCGGTGATCTGGGGCCGCTCCATCGCGAAGCGCTGGGTGCCGCGGCTATCGATCGGCAGCACGTTGTACTTGCCGGCCTCCACATACCACATGCCGATCATGGCGATCAACCGTTCGCGCTCATTGGCGGCGAGGTTGTTGGTTTCGGCGAAATCTTCCTTGAGGTTGTAGAGCTCCCAGTTGTGGGCATCAAGCTGAATAAGTTGGTCGTAGCTGATCGGATCGCCGAAGCGGCGGCCCGATTCCACAAACGAGGTGCCGGGCCAAGGGCACACGGCCCGCCAGCCATCGTGGTAGAGGGAGCGGTGGCCAAACATCTCGAAGTACTGGGTGAGATGGAGGCTTGGCGCGGCGGGATTGGCGAAGCAGGAGGCCAGGGAGAAGCCCTCGATCGGGCTCTGGGTGACGCCTTTGATCGTGGTGGGTGGCTCGATCCCGAGGGCATCGAGCACCGTGGGCACCATGTCGATCGCATGGCAGTACTGGGAGCGCACCTCACCACGGGCGGCGATCCCCTTGGGCCAGCTCAGGATGAAGGGGTCGCTGGTGCCACCCCGGTAGGTCTCGCGCTTCCAGCGGCGGAAGGGGGTGTTACCGGCGTGGGTCCAGCCCCAGGGGTAGTGGTTGAAATACTTCGGTCCACCGATGTCGTCGATGGCGGCGAGATTTTGCTCCAGATTTTCGGGCACGTTATTGAAAAACTTGCCCTCGTTCACGGATCCCGTGGGGCCGCCCTCGGAGCTGGCGCCGTTGTCGGAGATCACCATGATCATGGTGTTCTCGTATTCACCGATCTCCTTAAGGAAACTTATTAACTCTCCGATGTAATGGTCGGTGTGCTCGAGGAAGCCGGCGAACACCTCCATCATGCGGGCGTAGAGACGTTTCTCCTCGGCCGAGAGCCCGTTCCAGTCGGGCACATCGGGGTCGTGGCGGGAGAGCACCGTGTCGGCGGGGATGATGCCCAGCTCTTTTTGGCGCTCGAAGGTGGTCTCGCGGTAGGCGTCCCAACCGCCATCAAACTTGCCCTTGTATTTGTCGGCCCACTCCTTCGGCACGTGGTGGGGCGCATGCATGGCGCCGGTGCAGAAGTACATGAAGAAGGGCTTATTGGGCGCCACCTGCTTCGAGTCGGCGATCATCGCCTTGGCCTTCGCCACCAGATCGGGGGTGAGGTGATAACCCTCCTCGGGGGTGGCAGGGGGCTCCACCTGGGTGTTGTCCTGCACCAGTTCGGGGTAGTACTGGTGGGTGTCACCCCCCAGGAAGCCGTAGAAGCGCTCAAAGCCGCGGCCCAGGGGCCAGCGGTCGTAGGGGCCCGCCGCCGAGGTGGCCTCCGCTGGGGTGAGGTGCCATTTGCCGATGGCGTAGGTGTTGTAGCCCTTTTGCAGCAGGATTTCGGAGAGGAAGCCGTTCTCGAACGGGATGTAACCGTTGGAGCCGGGATAGCCCATCGACCCTTCGGTGATGCAGGCCAGGCCGTTGGAGTGGTGGTTGCGGCCGTTGAGCATGCAGGAGCGCGACGGCGAACAGAGCGCCGTGGTGTGCATGTTGTTGAAGCGCAGGCCGTCGGCCGCCAGGGCATCGAGGTTGGGGGTGGCGATCGGGCTGCCATAGCAACCGAGCTGCCCGAAGCCCGTGTCATCGAGCACGAGGTAGAGCACGTTGGGGGCCCCCTCCTTGGCCCGGTTGGGCATCGGCCAGGCGGGGGTCGACACGTCGGCGGTGCGGCCGATCACGCCGGGGAACGCGGCACCGGGCTTGTATTCGTTGAGCGGCATCGGAGCAGGAGGGAGGCTCTAGCGAGACCGTAGCGAGGGCAAACCGCTCTGGCCTCGGGCCGGGCTTCAGGTTGCGCATCCTGCCGGGCTCTGCGCGCTTTCTTGGGGCCAGCCCCCGGGCTAGAGATGGACGGCCCTGGGATTCATGCTGTAGCAGCCGAGCCGTACTGCCGCCCGCCCCAGGGCTGCATCCGCGCGAAGCAGCAGCTGTTCAGTGGCTGTTCTGCGTCCAGCCTTTGGTTGGCATGCCGATGGTGGCAGCGGTGCTAGCGATCGCGCCACCGCAGGTGGCAATTGCGTTTTTGGAAAGCCATTGCGTTTTTGGTGGCTTTGGTTGTCAGAAGGCTTGGAATTCTCTTGAGTGGGGTTATGGGTTCAACATTATCGATGTCGGCCGGGCTCATTGAGAGCATTGGATCACTCCCTTTTATCAAGCTGCCAGGAGCTTCCCTGGCATCGAGTGATCCCGCTGAGCACGGCAGTGTTGTCAGCACGTTTCTGCCCTTCCATGTTCACCGCTGGGACCATCCGGAGCGTGATCAGCCCTTCATTAACCAATCGGGTTTCGTTCGCCTTGGCGATCTCACCCTGCTGAGTACCTGGGGCTCCGGCATCAATGGAGATGTGGAGCAAAAGTGTGAGGCACAGCTGATTTTGCCCTACGTGGCGGGCATCAACGCCTTCACGATTGAGGGGCAGACCTTCACCATGCGCTCCTCCAGCTTTTTTATTCCTTCCACCCGGGCCAAGATCAAGGTGGTCAACACCATGTGCTCGGGCGTGGTGATCAGTTTTTCGCCTGATTCTTTGCTGCCGGTGGCCCATGCCATCGCTGGCCCCGCTTTTGATCCCCTGCCGTTGCTCACGGCCTTGGAGCGACCGGCTGTTTTGAGCCGTCGGGCCGATCCCCGCATCGATCGCCTCCACAACCTGCTGATGGAGACCATGGCCTACACCGAGCGCTGCCTGGTGACTGGGGGTGGGGGATCCATCAATCCGATGCTGTGCCTCGATGACCTAATCCGTCGGCTGCTCGTGATGCTCCTCGTGCCCGATCTGCTTGATGCGGCCACGGCGGCAGCGCCAATCAGCGAGCCCTTCCTGCATCAACAACTGGTGGATTGGTTGTTGGCCCATCTCGATCAACCGATCACTCTTTCGGAGCTGGAGCAGCGCAGCAGCTACAGCCGCCGCGCCCTTCAGTACGCCTTCAAGCAGCGCTTTGGTTGCGGCCCGATGCAGTGGCTGCGCCAACAACGGCTGGCTAAGGCCAGGGCCCTGCTGGAGCAAACTGGATCCTCTAGCGGCCTTGCCCAGGTGGCCTACGACTGTGGCTACATCTCCCAGGGCTCCTTCAGCCGCGATTTCCTGGCCCGCTATGGCGAGCGTCCTTCCCAGGTGCAGCGGCGGTTCCGGGATGTCAGCCTGCTGGAGCGGTTCGCCAGATCCGGGGCCGCCACGGGCGATTGAGGCCGTGATCAACCCGCAACCCGTTCAGTCGGCCGCTGCCGGCCGCACGATGCAGCGGAAGCCGAGGTGGCAGGTGGAGGTGTCGATGCCCTGGGCCATCCGCGCCGCCGGGCGGTAGCGGCGGCAGTAGCAGGGGGCGCATAGGAAGGAGCCCCCCTTCACCACCTTGCGCGGGATGTCGCCGTGCTGGGAGCTGGGGTCGATGCTGGTGGCTGCGTCATCGGCCCCGCGGGGGTTGCGCAGGGTGGCGCAGCAGCCCTGCGGCAGGGTTTCGGCTGCGTTACCAGGCCCACGGTCATGGTGCGACCCGGCCCCGCCGCTGGGATTCGTGGCGGAGCCGGATTGCGCCTTTGCCAGCCGGGCCCGGTGCTCCTGGTACCAGTCGTCGGTCCATTCCCACACGTTGCCCACCATGTCGAGCAGGCCGTAGCCGTTAGGCGGATAACTGCCCACCGGCGCGGTGCCCTCCCAGCCGTCGGCGCGGCTGTTGTGGTGGGGGAAGTCGCCCTGCCAGGTGTTGGCCAGCATCCGGCCGCCCGGATGGAGTTCCTCCCCCCAGGCGAACTCGGCCCCCTCCAGGCCGCCGCGAGCCGCCCGTTCCCATTCCGCCTCCGAGGGCAGCGCCTTGCCGGCCCAGGCGGCATAGGCCAGGGCATCGGCATGGGCGATGTGCACCACCGGATGGTGGTCGCGGCCCTTGATCGAGCTGCCGGGTCCCTCCGGATGGCGCCAGTTCGCCCCTGGCACGTATTGCCACCAGCGGTAGGGATCGCCCTGCCCCACCGGCCCTGGCGGCGGCACAAACACGATCGAAGCTGGCTGCAGCAGCTCCGGCCGGGCCTCCGGGTAGGTGGCGGGATCGGCGGGTCGCTCCGCCAGGGTGATGTGGCCCGTGGCCTTCACAAACTTGCGGAACTGGGCGTTGGTCACCGTGGTGCGGTCGATCCAGAAGCCATCCACCGCCACAGGGTGAGTCGGGGCCTCCTCGCCGTAGTGGTGGTCGGAGCCCATCTGGAAACGGCCGCCCGGGATCCACACCATGTCTCGCGACGGTGGCCGGCCCGGCGGGCGGGCCGAGTTGCGGACTCCTTCGCCCGAACCCCGTGGGTCGATCGTGGTGGTCACACCCCATCCTCCGCCCAGGACCCCCGCCGTTCCTGTTCCTCCTCCAGCCGCCGTTCCGCTTCGATTTCGCGGCTCAGAAAAATGTTGAGGAAGGTGCGGATCACCGCCACCACCCCCAGCTGGATCAGGTGCGCGGGGGAGGGGCTCACCGTGGTGGCCACGATGTCGGCGCCCAACTGGAACTCCAGGGCCAGGGCCAGCCAGCTGCCGAAGGTGAGGCGGGCCCGGTTCGAGGGCCGCTGCGGCAGCCGCCGCCCCCACCGGGGCAGGGCATCGCGGCTGATCGCCAGCAGGCCGCTTAGCACCGTGAGCACCGATAGGCCCTCCAGCAGCAGGGAGGTGGCCTGGGCCAGGGGCAGGAGCACCTCCTCGGCCGCCGCGGTGGTGAACGCCATGGACCTCCCGGGCCGTCGTTGCAGGCTAGGCGGGCTCCCCGGCCCGGCCAACCCGACGAACCCGGGGAACGCTGCTACGTTTCGGGTCCTTCCCGGCCGCTCCTTGGGCAGCCAGCCGCCCCACCGTTCTCCGGCCCCCTCGTCGGCCGCCGCCCCCGCCGGTTCCCTTGCCGCCGGTGGGGCGCTCGCGGCCGCTGGAACGGTTCCCGCGGGAGGAACAGTTGGGGCGGGAGGAACAGTGGCCGCCGACTCAGGCCAGGGGGGCGGCCCCGTGGGTGAGTCCGTGGGTGAATCCGGCTCGCTCCTGCCGGCCCCCGGCACGGCCATGCTCGCTGCGGTGGAGCCCGCTGCTGCTGCAGACCCCCGACCGCCGGCTCCTGCGGCCAGCGAATCGTCCCTTCCCTTGCCGGCCTCGGCTCAGGGCCTCTCGCCCAGCGCCTCGGTGCGCCAACTGCTCGACAGCCTCAACCGGGAGCAGCGCCGCAACCAGGAACTGCTGGCTTCCCTGGCCTTCGCCCTGCGCAGCTTCACCAATCTCCGGCGTTTTCTCGAGCTGGTGCCGGTGGTCGCCTCCCGGCTGGTGGAGGCGGAGGGGGCTGTGCTGGTGGTCTTCCACCCCGATGGGCGTCTCTGGCGGGAGCAGCTGCAGGGGTCCCCTGGGGAGGGCTGCGCTGAGGTGCTCCGCCAGCTCGCTGTCCTCAGCGACAGCCAGCTCCAGGCCCAGTCTGGCGATGAGGCGGTGGTGGCGCTGCTGGACCCCCTGCTGCATCGCCTGCTCGGCCCGGCCCGGGTGATCGCCACCTCGGTGGTGGCCCGCAGCCGCATGCGGGGCCGGCTCTATGTGTTCAGCGCTCGGCGGGGCTTCAGCTGGAGCGAGGTGCACCGTCGCCATCTTCAGCTGGTGGCCGACCTCACCGGCGTGGCCCTAGAGAATGAACTCCTCCAGGAGGACATGCGCCGCCACGAGCGCATCGACCGCCAGCTGAGCATCGGCGCCGAGATCCAGGCCCAGCTCCTCCCCGACCACTGCCCCACGATCGAGGGGGTGGATCTGGCGGCCCGTTGCCGTCCGGCCTTCCAGGTGGGCGGCGATTACTACGACTTCATCCCCACCCGTCCCCAGGCGATCGGTCGACGCCGCGAGCAGGGCCGCTGGGCCCTGGTCATGGGCGATGTGATGGGCAAGGGGGTGCCCGCCGGCCTGTTGATGACCCTCCTGCGCGGCATGCTGCGGGCC
>JBBASH010000026.1:0-44398 GCA_040399305.1 Cyanobium sp. | reverse complement strand
CATCAACAGCATCCGCTTCTTGGCGGTCGATGCGATCAACAAATCCAATTCGGGCCACCCGGGCCTGCCGATGGGCACAGCCCCCATGGCCTACGCCCTCTGGGACAAGTTGCTGCGGCACAACCCCAAGAATCCGAAGTGGTTCAACCGCGATCGCTTCGTGCTCTCGGCCGGCCACGGCTGCATGCTGCTTTATGCGCTGCTGCACCTCACCGGCTACGACTCGGTGACAATCGAGGACATCAAGCAGTTCCGCCAGTGGGGCTCCAAGACCCCCGGCCACCCCGAAACCTTCGAGACCCCCGGGGTTGAGGTCACCACCGGCCCGCTCGGCCAGGGCATCTCCAACGCCGTGGGCCTGGCGATCGCCGAGGCCCATCTGGCGGCCAACTTCAACAAGCCAGGCCACAACCTGGTGGATCACTACACCTACGTGATCATGGGTGACGGCTGCCACCAGGAGGGCATCTCCGGCGAGGCAGCCTCGTTGGCTGGCCACCTGGGCCTGGGCAAGTTGATCGCCCTCTACGACGACAACCACATCACCATCGACGGTGACACGGCGGTGTCGTTCACCGAAGACGTGCTCAAGCGCTACGAGGCCTACGGCTGGCACGTGCAGCACGTGGCCGACGGCAACCACGACGTGGAAGGGATCCGCAAGGCCATCGAGGCGGCCAAGGCCGTCACCGACAAGCCCAGCATGATCAAGATCACCACCACGATCGGCTACGGCTCCCCCAACAAGGCCAATACCGCCGGCGTGCATGGCGCCGCCCTCGGCTCCGAGGAGGCCACCCTCACCCGCAAGGCCCTCGACTGGAACTACGGCGACTTCGAAGTGCCCGTCGAGGCCTACGACCAGTGGCGCCAGGCGATCGAGCGCGGCGCCGCCGCCGAGGCCGAGTGGAATGGCGTCCTGGAGGCCTATCGCGCCGCCTATCCAGCGGAAGCCGCTGAGTTTGAGCGCCGCCTGCGGGGCGAGCTGCCCCAGGGCTGGGATGCCAAGCTCCCCAGCTTCAGCCCCGAAGACAAAGGCCTGGCCACCCGCCAGCACTCCTACAACGCCCTCAACGCCTTCGGCCCGAGCCTGCCGGAGCTGATCGGCGGCTCCGCCGACCTCACCCACTCCAACCTCACCGACATCAAGGGTGAGAAGAGCTTCCAGAAGGGCGCCGAAGCCAACCGCTACCTCCACTTCGGGGTTCGGGAGCACGCCATGGCAGCGATCATGAATGGCATCGCCTACCACGACAGCGGCCTGATCCCCTACGGCGGCACCTTCTTGGTGTTCGCGGGCTACATGATCGGCGCCATGCGCCTCTCGGCCCTGAGCGAACTGGGCTGCATCTACGTGCTTACCCACGATTCGATCGGCCTGGGTGAAGACGGCCCCACCCACCAGCCAGTGGAAACCCTGGCCAACCTGCGCGCCATCCCCAACCTGCTGGTGATGCGCCCCGGCGACGGCAACGAAACCATGGGTGCCTATCAGGTGGCCGTGGCCAACCGCAAGCGCCCCACCGTGCTGGCCCTCAGCCGCCAGGCGATGGCCAACCAGGCCAATTCCTCTGCCGCCGCCGTAGCCAAGGGTGGCTACATCCTCGAAGACAGCAACGGCACCCCGGACCTGATCCTGATCGGCACCGGCACCGAACTCGAACTGGCCACCAAGGCCGCCGCCGTGCTTCGCGCCGAAGGCAAGAACGTGCGGGTGGTGTCGATCCCCTGCGTCGAGCTGTTCGAAGAGCAGGACGCCGCTTACCGCGAATCCGTTCTGCCCGCTGCCGTGCGCAAGCGCCTGGTGGTGGAAGCCTCCAGCTCCTTCGGTTGGCACAAGTACAGCGGCTTCGATGGCGACACCGTGTCGATCGACCGCTTCGGCGCCTCTGCCCCCGGCCCTGTGTGCCTTGAGCACTTCGGCTTCACCGTGGAGAACGTGGTGGCGAAGGCGAAGGCGCTGGGGTGATAACTGGCGATAGTCCTTCTTTGCCCGCCTGCAGGGAGTTGCAACCCCTGCAGGCGTTGTTTTTTTGGCAAGCCGGAAAGCCGAACGCTGACGCCCAACCTTGGCGTCCCGAGCTTAAGGATGATCTGCTCAGGGTTGTGGCGAATTCGCTTGATGGTGAAAGTCCCCTGCCCAGTCTGCCAGATGAGGTCTGACAATTACTGTGGAACGATTCCTAGGTGCACCGTCAAGCGAGTAATCCTCGGCCGTTGCGGCTTCCGAGGGAATCGTGGTTACTGAGTTTTCAGCTGTGCACCCATTTAACGGCCTGGTTTAGACGGCGAATCGCTGATCCGTTCGTAGAGAATGCCCAGCTCGTTGATCTGACGAACTTTGTAGAGGGCGAGCAGGTTGATACCATGACGACGAGCAAGCTCAACCAGGGGGGGGTAGTTGGCAGCAGCCAGAACACCGCCCTTGTTGGGGGAGGCTACATGATCGAGCACGAAACGGGGGCTGCTGTAAAGCCCTGTGAGGGCACGGATGTAGTCACTGGTGTCATGCTTCATCCATGAAGTAGCCAGAAGAGTGTCCAGATTCGGATTGATGGTGTACGTATCCTGAAGGCCGAACAGGCGAAAATTCCAGCCGTAGACATGAAGCCCTGCCAGGCGAATGTCAGCGGGAAGTGCTGCTTTGGATTGGCGGCCGCTGGCCACGAGCTCACGGTTCAGTTGCAGGCCTGTGACAAACAGCAGAGCGGTGGCGGGGACCAGGGCCAACAGCGCAGCCCAGCAGTTGTTCATCAGTGGCCCGGTGGTCTGTGATGCCGCAAGCCTCGTTGGCATCAAGGTGCTGCGGGCAAAGCCCGAAAACTGGGTCAGTCCAGTGGCCATCACCACCACCGCCGTGGGGATCAGCAACAGGTAGTAATGGTAAACGCCCTTGTTGGGCAGGAGGATCGCAGCGATGGTGGACAACGAGAGCAGCAGCGCCCCCATGAGATGTTCACGGAAGCGGGGCCCATGGTGCCGGGGGCGCAGCAGCAAGGGCACCAGCCACACAGCCCAGGCCAGGAGGAACTGGGGGGCCTCGGTAGAAATGGTGCGAAAATTCCCGATCAACTTGGCGGGAGCGACGCTTGTCCAGGTGTAAATCTGGATCACCAGCCATACGGCCATTCCCCGCAGAGAAAATCCGGATTCAGCACGAGCTGGGCTGCCGCTGGCGACGATGCCCATGTAGTCGACCAGCAGCGAGCCAGCTCGGCTGAAAATTCCTGAGCCTCCCAATCGGTAGACGATCAGATCAACCAAAAGACAGGCCAGCAGGGAGATGGCCAACAACCGAAGGGCCCGCTGCCTTCCTAGGCCGCCGCCAAAGATCAGAGCCGCCACCTGAGGCACCAATTGGTATTTGAGGTGAAAGGCCGCCACCGAAAGCCCGATCACCCAAGAAATAGCGCCCTTACTACGCGGGCGATGGACCAGGATGGCCCAGATCCCAAGAAGCAACACACTGCCAAGGATCTCGCCGTTGGGAGAAAGCTGAGTCATTGCCAAGTCCACAGGGCGCAGGAGCAGCGGCAAGCCGATGCAGAGGCAGGCAACAGCCAGGGCCGGCCCACGGTTCAGCAGGGATCGGCTGCCGATGTAGGCCAACAAGGCGATCAGGCCAACGGCCACAGCCTGCACGAAGGCGATGGCCAGTCCGTCCTGCAATTGAGGTGGTATGCCGGCGGCCCTGAGGAAGGACAAGAGCGGCACATAGAGCAAAGGGTGGAGGAAGCCCTGCGTGTACATATCCACCACATCGGTACCGGGAGGGCTTTGCAGGTAACGACGAGCGAGGGAGGCGGCCAGATGAACGTCTTCGTCAAAACCGGTGCTGATAACGCCAGCCCTGAGGATGCGAGCAAGGATCGCCGTGGAGGCCACCATGAACACCAGCACACCTGTGCTCACCTCGGCAGTGAAGAAACCCCTTCGAAGAGAGCTCGAAGCCGCAGGCTGCATGGAAGAATTGAACAATCCAACCCACTATAGGGTAATTATCTTGGCAGCCAGGTGATCAAAATGAGCAGGTTGCAGCCAGGCGATTAGTGAGCTATGGCGGAAAAGGAAGGCGCCAACGGCGGCACGTTTCAGCCGCAGCTAATGCCAAAAAAAGGGCAATCTCCTTCCTTGAAATAAGGATACCGATAAACGCAGAGAAGCATGCTATTATTTGCCTCAGAATTTCTTAGGCATCAGTCAACATGGCTAGCTTCGATTCAAAAGAGCATCGCCGCGAGACATGAATAAACTGACGCTTGCCTACGTAACCAGCGCCTACAACGAAACCCTCAATCTCGAAGAACTCCATCGCCGCTGCCGGTTGGCTTGGCAAAGCCTGGCAAAAGAGATGAAGAGTGAAACGGGGCAAGAGCTTGGGTTCCGGATGGTGGTCGCCGACAACCACAGCAGCGACGACAGCCTGGCAACCTTGCAGCGCATCATCGCTAGTGATCCAGAGGTGATCGGCATTGCCAACGCCGCAAACTACGGGCCAGACGCCTCGTTTGCGAATGTGCTGCGGCACGCGCGCGATTGCGATTTGGTGGTGCTGCTCTGCTCGGACCTGCAGGATCCGCCGGAGCTGAGCATCGCAATGGTGCAGCGCCTGCTCAGGGAGGAGCAAACCGATGCCGTGCTGGCGATCAAGAGCCGCTCTGCCGGCGGACCGCTGCTCAGGATGGCAAGGCGGGGATACTACAGAGCGCTTGGGGTTTCCTCACGCTTGCAGCTGGTGCCGAGCGGCTTTCATGGCTTCGGCTGCTACCGGAGCGAGGTGGTGGATGAAGTGCTGCGTTACTGGGAGGAGTCTGGGCTGAACCTGCGCATGTGCATGGCCAATGCCTGCCAGAGCCCCGACAGGATTGAGTACCGCCAGCCCGATCGAATGCGTGGAGGATCCTCCTACGTGGGCCCGGCCTATGTGCTGGAAGCGGCCAGGGCGCTGCTTTCGGCCGACGCCGCTGCCAGCCGCTTGGCACTCAGCATCGGCAGCACGGGAATGGTGGTGGCCTTGGTGGTGGGCGTGGTTCTGCTGGCCAACTACTTCTCGGGCAACAGTCAGTACCAGGGCGGCGTGCCCACTGTGATGGGGCTCGTACTGATGAGTTTCGGAATCCAGATGCTGATGTTCGCGGTGATGTCTCGCCAGATCGAGAGTCTGCGGATGTCGGGTTTTCGACCACGGGTACGTACCAGGCTGATCCAGGGGAGCAAGGGCCAAGATGGCTAAACACACCTTCACGCGGTACGGGCTGAGCGGGATAGTTTTCACGCTGCTGGGACCCGGAATCCTCTGGCTGGCCTATCCCGCTGGGCCGTTCTTGGCCCTGGCGATCGCGGAGTTGAGCTGCCATACTCTGAGATACTTGTCATTCCGGTATATTGTTTTCCCCCGTGACCATGGCTTTCATGTATCTGTACCGCGCTACATCGTGGCGGCGATCCCCACCACCCTCGCCAATATTCTGCTGGTTGCCATATTCAGGAATCTGGTAGGACGCACCACGCTGGCCCTGATCGTAGCTCTTGTTTCGGTGAGCGTGGGGTTTCTATGGAGCCGTTTCGTTTACAAGCAGCCACGGACCTCCCTGCCAATAGATTAAGCACAGCGCATAAGATTAAGTCAATCCAAAACTAGCGAGCGGAGTATTGGTTGGCGTACCAGCCGGCAGTTCGGACAATGGCTTCTTGCAAGGCCATTGCCGCAGGTAGCTGGAGCTCAAGGCGGGCCCGAGCGGTATTCGGGACGTAGTATGCTGCTGCCGATCCAGGCTGTGGCTGCTGTCGAGTAAAAATATCAAGCTTGCATCCAAGAACATTGGGAATTTGTTCAGCAAGATCAAGGATTGAAAGACTCTCCTCCGAGCCGACATTGTAAGCACGAGCCTTTGAACCCCTAATCAAAATAGCCCACAACCAAGCTGCCATGTCCGCAGCATATAAATAACTACGGTATGGCGTTCCATCACCCTGGATAACAATCTGCTCACCAGCCATGGCGGCTTGCAAGAAGTTTCCGATAGCAAAATGTTTATCCAAAGGGAGATGGGGACCCACCAGGGCGAAGACGCGAGCAATCTTGACTTCTAAACCATTGGCCGATGCCTGGGCACAAAGACATTCCGAAACTCGCTTGCCCTCTCCATAAGCGGAACTACCCAGCAAAGGATCTGGACCACCCAAATGGGATTCCGAAACATGAGTCATACCAGTTGGCAATGGGCCGTAGATCGCTCCCGAACTCACCAGCAGAAGCCGGTTGGCGCCACAGCGCGACGCCAGCTCAAGTACTCGACGCGTACCGTCGAGACAAGTTGAATAGATATCTTGGGGTGATATCTGCGAAGCGACATCTGTGGCAGCGTGAACGATCACATCAAAGTGCTCGTTGGTGATCGGAAAATCACGAATATCTCCTGCGATCCAGTGGACCCTTTCAGCCACTGCAGGCCAAGCACGCTGGAAGGCGCCTGGATCTCGACTCAAAACCGTGATGCGGCAATCCAAGCTGAGCTTCTCGTTTGCATCGAGCAGGGTTGCCAACAGCCATTTGCCGATAAAGCCGGTGCCACCAGCAATGAAGATGCTTTGCCCTGCGAGCGCCCGCCATGAGAAGATCCCTAGCACATCGTGACAGCGTTGAAGGTCCTCTTCAGGAATATCCAGCGGCATCAAACGAGTTGGTTGTCCTTGCATGAAGTCCTATGTAAAAGCGATGGAGTTTGAAGCCAGCAATTGGCAATATGCCCCGACCCGTTCGCGCACACTGTCGATGTCAAGTCCGTGCTCGCGCAGCAGATAAGCATGGGTGCCGCAATGTTCCGAAAAGCGATCAGGCACGCCGATGCGGAGCACTCTGGTCGGCTGATGCTCGCTGGTGATCTCGGTGACCGCAGCGCCAAGCCCGCCGAGCACCGAGTGCTCCTCAAGGGTGACTAGGCCATTGGTTGCTTGGGCGGCAGCGCGAACATGATCTACATCTAGCGGCTTCAACATCGGCGTACTCCAAACCATTAAATCCAAGCTCTTGGCTACATCCACAGCAGCTCGCACCATCGATCCTGTGGCAATCAGTCCAGGCCGATCGGATCGCCCATCGCGCACCTTCAATAGGCGCCCTGGCTGTAAAGAGTTGATCGGGCCAGCATGAACATCGCCGAGATCCGCCTTACCCATGCGGAGATAGATGGGGCCGCTCGTTGCATAGGCGTAGTCCATGGCAGCGGTCATCTCAAAGCGATCGGCAGGAGATAACACTTGCAAGTGAGGGATTGCCCTTGTGCAGGCGATATCTTCGGTCGACTGATGGCTGGTGCCAAGGTGGCTATAGACAAAACCCGCACCGTCTCCTAGAAGAACGACAGGAAGGTCATCATGGGCGATATCTAGCTTGATTTGCTCGACGGTGCGGATCGGTATGAAGGCGGCTAGGCCATAGACAAATGGTCGGAAGCCGACGCGGGCTAGACCGGCAGCCATGCCGACCATATTCTGCTCGGCGATGCCGGCGTTGATGTATTGCTCCGGGCAGTTTTTACGGAATTCATCAAAGAGTGCATAGCCGTGATCGCCAGTCAATAAAAGGACCTTGGAGTCGGCGAGTGCCAGGCGCACAAGCGCATTGGAAAATGCTTCTCTCATTTCGATGCTCCAGTCAATCCAAGCTCGTCCAATGCCTCAGCGAAGCTCTGAGGGTTCAGACGCGTGTAATGCCAGAGGTTGATGGATTCCATAAATGAAACCCCCTTCCCTTTGACTGTTCTTGCGACTAGTGCCTTGGGTTTGTTAATGCCAGTTGCCCAGAGTTGACGGATTGCTGCGTCAATCGCAGGCTCATCATGACCGTCGACCTCTAAGGTCTCAAAGCCAAAGCTGGAGAACTTAGCTTGCAGATCACCCAAAGCCAACACATCGTCGGTCGTGCCCATGGCCTGGAAGCCGTTCTTATCAACAATCAGCATCAGGTTATCGAGCCTGTGGTGGGCCGCCACCAAGGAACCCTCCCAGATCGGGCCTTCATTCAGCTCACCGTCGCCAACGATGGCGTACACCTTTTGATCCGTTGCCTTTCGCTTCAGCCCAAGGGCGATGCCAACGCCCACTGAATATCCATGGCCTAGTGATCCAGAGGTAACCTCAAGCCCGGGAACGCGGGAATCAGATAGGCCCTTGAGATCAGAGCCGTCTTTGAAGTAACTCTGAATGTGTGAATCCTCTAGCCAGCCCAGTTCATGCATGCAGGCGTACTGGGCCATCACGCCGTGACCCTTGCTCAGCACCAAATAGTCACGACCCTCCGCTCGCGGATCATTGCCGGGATAGCGAAGGTGGTTGCGGTAAAGGACGGTCAGCAACTCGATAATCGAAAACGCGCACGCAATGTGCACGGTGGAGCCCGCATAGGCCATCTCAAGCACGGTACGGCGCATCCGAGCCGGATCAAATGGAGTCATTGATCGATTGGCTGTAGTGGAATAAATTGCGCTACATTCATGTCATCAAGTGGCAGGGGCAATTAAACTTGAATCGGTTAGCGATTCCTTTTGAACCAACATAAAGTCGGCAATGACTTTGATTTCCTGCTCAAGCATCACCTGGGTTAAGCCGGGGTAGGTACCCAGGAACAGGCTGCTAAACATGATCTCATCAGACCCAAGCATTTCCCCAACCACCCGCAAAGCCTCCGGCCGGTCATGCCGGAGTTGAACAAAGGCGGGCTGACGCAGCAGATTACCGCCGAAAAGCATGCGGTTGCCAATCTGGTTGCGGTCGAGTTCGCGGGCCAGATCGGTGCGGCTGAAGGGAGCCCCAGGCTTCACAGCGATCTTGAAACCGAACCAGGAGCAGTCGGTGCGGCAGCCTGAGGCATCCCAAGTGAAGCCTCGCTCCGGGTCCCAGGCGGTGGCGTGAGTGGGCAGGGCGAATTCGAGCGCGTCCTCATAGGCGGCAAGACCTCGGCGGAGCATCTCCCAGTTGCGCTTGCGTGCCTCGATGAACTCCGGCAGCCGCCGCAGCTGCACCCGGCCGATGGCGGCCTGGGGATCGAGCGGTTTGAGGTTGAAGCCGAGGTGGCTATAGGTGTACTTGTGGTCGTAGCCCTCGGGCAGTTCACCGAGCTGCCAGCCGAAGCGCTTATTGCAGGTGTTGTCGATGCCGCTGGGGCACCAGCAGTCGCGGCCCCAGTCGCGGAAGCTCTCGGCGATCACCTTGAGCTTCTGGTCGCGCACGATGTTCACTGCGCCGCCCTCACCCATGGTGAGGTGATGGGGGGGGTAGAAGCTCTGGGTGCTGATGTCGCCCCAGGTGCCGGTCCAGCGCACCACCCGCTCGGGGCCCTCATCCAAACCGGGGCTGTTTTCCGTGAATCCCAGACTCTCAGCCAGCGGGCGCGGCATCGAATAACTACAGCCCAGGGCGTCGCAGTTGTCTTCCACCAGCCACAGGTCGTACTTGCGGCAGAAGGACAGAGTGAGGGCCAGATCGAACGGGTTACCCAGGGCGTGAGCCATCATCACGGCCTTCGTTTTCCCTGGGCTGTAGGCGGCCTCCAGCTGATCACAGCGGGCATTTCCCGTGATCGTGTCGGCATCGATGAACATCGGCACCGCACCCACTTGCACGATCGGCGCCACGGTGGTGGGGAAGCCGGCCGCCACCGTGATCACCTCATCGCCGGGCTTGAGCCTCCGGGCTTCAGGCAGCTTGGCGGAGGTGAGGGCCGAGATCGCCACCAGGTTGGCGCTGGAGCCAGAATTGACCAGCAGGCTGTGGCGCACGCCCATGAAGGCCGCCAACTCGCTCTCCATGGCCGCGCCCTCGGAACCGAGGGTGAGCCAGAAATCCAGAGTGGCGGACACCGCCGCCTCCACCTCGTCTTCAGTGAAAACGCGACCGGCGTAAGGGATCGGGCTGCCCTCCTGCCAGGGGGTGCGAGAGGGATCGGCCGCAGGGCGAAAAGCAGCATGAGTCTGGCGCGCATAATCGCGCGTGAGGCTCAGGATCTGAGCCTTGAGATCAGGGAACGAAGTCACGCGGAGGGGGGGGTGAGGTAGGCAGCAAGATCAGCCTTGCAGCACTCAAAACCAGTCGCCTGACCCTGTTGAACCCGTCGGTACCAGTTGACCGTGCGCTCCAGGGTGGTGGCGAAGTTCCAGCGAGGCGCCCAACCCAGCTGATGGTGGGCCTTGTCGATCACCAGATTGAGCAGGCTGGCCTCATGGGGCGCGCCGGGGTCGCTCTGATCCTCCCAGCTTCCGGGCCAGTGATGCAACGCCTCCTCCACCAGCTCGCGCACACTGCGGTTGGCCTCGAGCTGCGGCCCGAAGTTGAACGCACCAGCCAGGGCCGCATCCGCCGTGAGGCGCTCCGCCAGCAGCAGGTAGCCGCCCAGAGGCTCCAGCACGTGCTGCCAGGGGCGGGTGGCCGCCGGATTGCGCACGCCGATCGGTTCGCCCCGCCCCAGAGCCCTCATCGCATCGGGCACGATCCGCTCGGCCGCCCAGTCGCCGCCACCGATCACGTTGCCGGCCCGGGCGCTGGCGAGGCGCAGCTGGGTGGTCTGGTGCGGCTGGCTGCCGCAGAAACTGGCACGCCAACTGGCGATCGCCAGTTCCGCCGCCGCCTTGCTGCTGCTGTAGGGGTCATGGCCGCCGAGGGGGTCGTTTTCGCGGTAGCCGTAGAGCCACTCGTTGTTGCGGTACACCTTGTCGGTGGTGATCAGCACCGCCGCACAGGGCTGCTCCAGGCGGCGCAAGGCCTCCAGCAGGTGGATCGAACCCATCACATTCGTGGCCCAGGTGGCCGTGGGCTCGGCGTAGCTGCGACGCACCAGGGGCTGAGCGGCGAGATGGAACACCACCTGGGGCCTCACTTCATTCACCAATGAGGCCACCCGATCGGCATCGCGGATGTCGCCAACGCGATGGTCGAGGCGCCAGTCAAGGCCCAGTTGCGCAAAAAGGTTGGGCTCGGTGTCAGGCGGCAGAGCCAGTCCGGTGACCTGAGCCCCAAGCTCCAGCAGCCACAGCGCCAGCCAGCTTCCCTTGAAGCCAGTGTGGCCGGTGAGCAGCACACGGCACCCCTCCCAGAAGGACGAATCGGGAGCGCTGAACGGGGAGACGACGCGCATCGATCAGCTCCAGAATTTCCAAGGAGCCTGGCCCTGCTGCCAGAGATCCTCCAGCAGGGTCTTGTCCCGCAGGGTGTCCATCGGCTGCCAGAAGCCCTGGTGGTGGTAAGCGGAGAGGTCGCCGCTCTCAGCAAGAGTCTGCAGAGGTTGCTGCTCCCAGGTGCACTGGTCGCCGTCCACCAGATCAATCACCGATGGGTCGAGCACGAAAAAGCCGCCGTTGATCCAGCTGCAGTCTCCTTGGGGCTTTTCTTCAAAGGAGAGCACCCGGCCCCGCTCAAACGCCAGCGAGCCGAAACGCCCCGGAGGTTGAACGGCCGTGAGCGTGGCGCGGCGGCCCTCCCTGTGATGGAAATCGATCAGGGCATGGAGATCCACATCGGCAACGCCATCGCCATAGGTAAAACAGAAGGTTTCATCCCCGATATGCTCCCGCACCCGCCGCAGCCTGCCGCCGGTGAGCGTGGCATCCCCCGTGTCAACCAGGGTCACGCGCCAAGGTTCAGCCTTGCGACTGTGCACCTGCATGGCGTTGGTACTCATATCGAAGGTGACATCGCTGGTATGCAAGAAATAGTTGGCAAAATATTCCTTAATGACATAACCCTTGTAGCCACAGCAAATAATAAAATCGTGAATGCCAAAATGACTATAAATCTTCAATATGTGCCAGAGGATCGGCTTGCCGCCGATCTCGATCATGGGCTTGGGACGCACGCTGGTTTCTTCGGAAATGCGTGTACCGAGCCCGCCGGCCAGAATTACAGCCTTCACGTAAATCCAATAAAATAGCTTGATTCTACCATTAACTCTCTAAACTGCCATTGAGCATCCAGAAACAGCCTGCAAATCCTTGAATTAGCAGACGGCGGAGATGTTCAGCCAACCTCTTGGGCCCTCTTGGTCTCCATCGATTGCTCCGCTAGCAGCTGCTCTAAACCCTCTAGATCCTCATCGGTGATCTTGGTCTGCATTGGGCAGTGCTTAGGTCCGCACATCGAGCAGAATTCGGCCTGTTTGTAGATGTCGGCCGGCAGGGTTTCGTCGTGGTATTCGCGGGCCCGCTCGGGATCGAGCGAGAGATCAAATTGCTTGTTCCAGTCGAAGGCGTAGCGGGCACGGCTGAGCTCGTCGTCGCGGTCGCGGGCGCCGGGGCGGTGGCGGGCGATGTCGGCGGCGTGGGCGGCGATCTTGTAAGCAATCAGGCCATTGCGCACGTCCTCCGGGTTGGGGAGACCAAGGTGTTCCTTGGGGGTGACGTAGCAAAGCATCGCAGTGCCGTACCAGCCAGCCATGGCGGCGCCGATGGCGCTGGTGATGTGGTCGTAGCCAGGGGCGATGTCGGTGACCAGGGGGCCGAGAACATAGAAGGGCGCCTCGCTGCACTCCTCCATCTGCTTGCGCACGTTGAACTCGATCTGATCCATCGGCACGTGGCCGGGGCCCTCCACCATCACCTGCACGTCGTGCTTCCAGGCGCGGCGGGTGAGTTCACCGAGGGTTTTGAGCTCGGCCAGCTGAGCCTCATCGGAGGCATCGTGCAGACAGCCAGGACGAAGGGAATCTCCCAAAGAGAAGGTGCAGTCGTAGCGCTTGAACATCTCGCAGATGTCGTCGAAACGGGTGTAGAGCGGGTTCTGCTTGTGGTGATACAGCATCCACTGGGCCAGAATGCCACCGCCCCGACTCACAATCCCCGTAAGGCGGCCCTTCACCTTGGGCAGGTGCTCGATCAACAGGCCGGCATGGATGGTCTGGTAGTCCACCCCTTGCTGGCAGTGCTTCTCGATGATGTGGAGGAAATCATCCTCCGAGAGTCGTTCGATCGAACCATGGACGCTCTCCAGAGCCTGATAGACCGGCACCGTGCCGATCGGCACCGGCGAGGCATTGATGATCGCGGTGCGTACCTCATCAAGATTGACGCCACCGGTGGAGAGATCCATCACCGTATCGGCGCCATACTTGACGGCCAGATGCAACTTCTCCAGTTCTTCGTTGATGTCGCTGGCGTTGGGCGAGGCGCCGATGTTGGCGTTCACCTTGCAGCTGCTGGCGATGCCGATCGCCATCGGCTCGAGGTTGGCATGGTTGATGTTGGCCGGGATGATCATCCGGCCGCGGGCCACCTCCTCCATCACCAAGGACTCGGGCAACTTCTCCCGCCTCGCCACATGGGCCATCTCCTCGGTCACCACTCCCGCTCGCGCGTAATGCAGTTGGGTGACATTGCCGCCGCTGGAGATTGTCTCGCGACGCTTCTCGATCCAGGCAGTGCGCATGACGATGACGGCGAAGGACAGACTGCGGTGAAGGGGACCGAACCGAACAATGGGATCGATCACCGAATGATGGGCCGCTTCCCGGAAGGAGCGACGGATCGGGGTGGGGCGCAGCGCTGAGTTCGACCGCACTTCCCTGCGCCGGCATGACCCGGATCAGGTTCGGAGGGTGTGATCTCAGCCCTAGAGCCCTCATTCGGTGGCTGCCGACAGAGGCAACCTGAGGGCTGGGCACCCCTAGTGACACAGTCAACCTAGCAAGGCCGTAATCGGGGGCGAGGCGGCCGTGTGGGCTGGGTTCAGACCTGCAGACCATCGAGGGCCGCCGCCACCACCCGGTGGTCCGGATCTGTCTGGTGTGCCATCAGCAGCGACCTGGCCCGTTGCCAGGGCTGGGGAGCCCCTTCCCCGGAGGTCGGGGTCAGGCCGGTGCCAGCCTCCCGCACTAGACGGCCGAGGATCTCGGCGCCCCCCACCCGCACGCTGCCATCGCCATCCTGGAGTGCCAGTTCAGCCAGATCCAGCAATCGCTCGGGATCCATCTGGGGATGTTCCGCCAGGGCGGAGAGAATGCTGCAGCGAACCAGCCAGTGGTCGTCGGCCTCAAAGGCGGAGCGCAGGAGCGGCCACGCGCGGTCGACCCCATGGCTGGCGAGGGCATTGGCCGCCTCGGCGCGCACATTGGCATCAGCGTCGCTCCGCAGGGAACGCTCAAGGGCCTGCCGGCCGATTTCGTTGCGTTTGACCCCGAGGCCCGCGCAGGCCAGGGAGCGCAACATGAAGGTGGTCTGCTCCAGCCCCAGCAGCAACAGGGGGATGGCCTGATCCTCCGACACCTCCCTCAGACGCGCCAGGGCCGGCATGGCCCTGGCGGGGTCACCGGAGGCGATGGCATCGCGCAAAGCGGCGATGTCCGGGCCTGAAGTGGCTTCAGGGTCGAATGGATCCATGGCCAGAGCTGATTCAGAAGATCCAACCACTGTGGAGTATCGGCAAAGCGTCGGGTGGATAGGCCCACTCAGCAGCTGATCGAGAGCGGCTACTGCGCGAGTGAGAGGCTGAACGCACCTTGATAGCCATGCGATACTTCCAAAAAGGAATCTGACCTTCATCAGCGAAGCCGTGAAGACCATTGATCTGCTGATACCCTGCCACAACGAAGAAGAATCAGCCGAAGCACTAATTCACGCTCTGGATGACACCATTCAAGGCTTCGACCTCTACAAGCAAGGTGAAGTTCAATTTACTATCGTCATCGTTGATGATGGCAGCAGCGACAAAACCTGTCAGGTCTTAGAGCAGCTCATTCGAAGAGCCACCGCCTTAACGGGCGGATCAATCATCAGCCTGAGCCGCAACTTCGGCAAAGAAGCTGCCATGCTTGCCGGCCTCAGGAACTGCCGGGCGGATGCCTGCATCATCCTCGACGCCGACCTCCAAGACCCTCCGAGCCTGATTCCCACCATGGTGGAGACCTGGCTGGAGGGCTATCAGGTGGTGAATGCGGTGCGCCATGATCGCTCCAGTGACGGCCTGATGAAACGGCTGAGTTCTGAGGGCTTTTATTCACTCTTTCTGAAGCTCAGCAAACTTCAGGTTCAGTTCAATGCCTCCGATTTCAGATTGCTTGATCGTGATGCGGTTCAAGCCATCCTGTCCTGCGAAGAGAGAGTGAGATTTTCTAAAGGTTTTTTTGCCTGGATCGGCTATCAACAAAAAAACATCTACTTCAAACGACCCGCCCGCAGTTCGGGAACCACTAAATGGGGGAACTGGAAACTGTGGAATTATGCCCTTGATGGAATCTTCAACTTTTCCACAGCACCGCTACGCATCTGGAGCTACCTGGGCGTCATCGTGACCTCTGCCGCCTTCATTGTTGGCCTCTCCGCTGTGGTGCGGGTGCTCTTCTTCGGCATTGACGTGCCGGGCTACGCATCGCTCTTCTTCGCTGTTACATTCCTGGGAGGATTGCAACTCATCGGCATTGGCGTTCTGGGAGAATATATAGGAAGATCCTATCTTGAAGCCAAGCGAAGACCCCATTACGTGATCAAGAGCGTGACGCATACATGAAGCCACTCAAGCACCGCATCGCCCGCTTCGGCGCCGTGGGCATTGTTTCCACCGCTGTACATGCAGCGATTCTGTCCATACTGAAAATCGGCCTTCAGATCGGCACAGGTCCTGCAAATCTGATTGGCTTTCTGGCTGCCTTTGGAGTCTCCATGTATGGCCAACAGCGCTTCACCTTCAACGATAGGCTCCAAGGACAACGCATTAACACGATTGGTCTCACAATTCTTTTTCTAATCAATGCCCTTGCAGCCCTCCTACTGGGCCACCTCGCCAAAGCGGGATGGGTGGTGTTGCTGCCGATCCTACCAGCCGTGATCAATTACTTATTGCTGTACACATTCAGCGGAAGCCCCCTGTTTCGGGGTCGCTGAAGCCGATGGATTGGCTTCGGTACTCAACAAAACCACACCAACATCTCCCTCCACTGCAAAATGCTTCTGGCAACCTGCATACCTCTAGCCCGGTGGATTCTTCCGCAGCGAACGCAGCAATTCCTTCCTACGCCGGCGGCGGCGGTGCAGGCTGGTGAGCAACAGGCCCGACCCGATTAACAGGGCCGGCAGGACCTCCCAACGGGCCGCGCCCGAGCGATGCAAAAGGCCTACCAAGGCCAGAAGGATCAGCAGGGGGGAGGAGAGCGCTAGCAGGGCAGCACGACGCTGGAACGGCAGGGAAGCCGCCGGCGGGGGGTCGGCCTTCAGCACGGTGTCGCCATCCAACGAAGAAGGCTGAGGGTGAGGACCCGGATGCCCACGGCCAGACAGTCCTCATCGGGCGCGAAGGTGTTGCTGTGGAGCGGGGTGCAGCCGGCGGGCCCCGCCACCCCGAGCCGAAACATCGTGCCGCGGTGGCCCTCTAGGAGCGCGGCGAAATCCTCGGCCCCCAGCGATGGCTGCTCCAGCCATTCCACCCGGGAGTCCCCCAGCAGGTCCACCGCCGTCGCCGCCACCAGGCGGGTGAGGTCGGGATCGTTGTGCACCGGCGGGGAAATGCGACGGTAATGAACACGGGCCTCGCCGCCATGGCCCCGGCAGAGGGCATGGACCGTGTCCTCGATCCAGCCGGGAAGTCGATCATGCACATCGGCATCAAGGCACCGCACCGTGCCCAGCAACCGCACGTGATCAGCGATCACATTGAAAGCCTTCCCACCCTCGATCCGACCGAAGCTCACCACCACCGGATGGAGCGGATCCAGGCGGCGGCTGATCGCCTCCTGCAGGCCACTCACCACCCGCGCCGCGATCCAGATCGCATCGGTGCTCTGGTGCGGACGGGCGCCATGGCCGCTCTCGCCGAGCACCTCGATCTCCAGTTCCCCGGCGGCAGCGGTGAGGCTGCCGCAGCGCACACCCACAGATCCCACCGCGATGCTCGGAAACACATGCACCCCAAACAGGGCCGCCACCCCCTCCATGGCCCCATCGGCACGCATCCAAGCAGCCCCCTGGGCCGTTTCCTCGGCGGGTTGAAACAGCAGCCTCACGCGGGCACTGAGGCTCTCGCCCCGGGCGGCCAGCAGGGCCGCGACCCCCAGTCCCACCGTCGTATGGATGTCATGGCCGCAGGCGTGCATCAGGCCCTGGTGCACGGAGGCCCAGGGCAGGGAGGTGCGCTCCTCGATCGGCAAGGCATCCATATCCACCCGCAGAGCCACAACGGGAGCCCCCTCCGGACCCAGCTCCGCCACGACACCAGTACGGCCGACCGCTTCGCGCACGTCCCAGCCCAGGCGGCGCAGTTCCCCGGCCACCAGGGCAGCCGTCTGCTGTTCATGGCCACTGAGCTCAGGATGGCGATGGATATGGCGGCGCAACTGAATCAGATCCGGTAGCAGGTGCTGCAGCTGATGCTCCAGGGCCAACCAGTCGGGACTGGAGGCTTGAACAGGAAAAACGCTCAACTGATTAAAAAGCTGATTGGATTAAGTTAACTTAATTTCCCCAGCCACCACAAGCCGGGATGCCACGCCGCCAGGCTGACTGCCGGTTCCCAACCAGCACCCGTGCGAGCAGCTGCTCTGCAGGCTCTTCTGCTCCGATCTTCTCCCTTGAAAGAGATTGGCACGATGGTGACACATGAAGCCGGACATCGGGTACCAAATTCAGCCGGTTAAAGGCATTGGAATCACCATTCTGGCGGCTGCCATTTTGATTTCGATCAGCGCGATTCTCACGGCAGCATGTGGCTTACCTCAGCCATACCAAGACGAATCTCAATCAACTGGTCAGCAAAAGAAACCGTTCCAATGCAGCCACGGGTGCTGGTGGCCAGCGGCGGACTTTTAGCAACCATTCGCCTTGGCGATAGCGGGGATCCAGGCCCGAAGCCGCCGTCCAGTGACTCTCGGCCTCTCCGGAGGCACCCCGTTGCCACAACAGGGCGGTAAGGCCGGCCCGGGCATCAGCGAAGAGCGGATAGCGGCGGATCAGGGAGCGCAACTCCCGCTCCGCGGTCGCCAGATCCCCCAGCTGAAACGCTGCCAAGGCGGCGCTGGAGCGGGCCATGGCAAAGCCGGGCCGGGCGTCGGCGGCGGTCACAAAGCTGTCGCGGGCCGCCTGCCAATCGCCGCGAGAGCCCTGCACGTTGCCGAGGTTGTAGAGGGCCGAGGCATCCAGGGGATTGCGCTCCAGGATCCAGGCGTAATCGGCGGCAGCCGCATCCCAGCGGCCCAGGGCCTCCTCGGCGGTGCCGCGGTTGAGGTGGGGATCGGCGTTGTCGGGCTCCAACAGCAGGGAATGGTTCTGATCGGCGATGGCGGCGAGGGGATCGCCCAGGGCCAACTGGATGTTGCCGCGGTTGCTCCAGGCGGCCGCATCCTTCGGGGCCTGTTCGAGCACACGGTTCCAGAGGGGAAGGGCTTGATCGAAGCGGCCGGCCCGACTGGCCTCGAGGGCCCGCTGGAATAGCGCCGGTAGAGACGACGGGGAATCCGGGGTGGCGTCGGGAGGAGAGGCCTCGGGTGCAGCAGAAGGGCGGGAAGGCTGGAGCGGAGCTGCGGGGAAGGCGGCAATGGCAGAAGCGGGCAACATCAAAGCAGCCCCCGTTGGAACGGAAGCCACGACGCTGAACCATCGGGCTGAAGAGGCGGCAGGAGACATCCACGGACATGACAGCCACGCTGAGACAGGCACAGCAGCAAGGCGATCCAGGGCGACAGCGGGCTCGAGACCCAGCAGCAGCGTCAGCAGCCAGACCAGTGATCCCAGCAGCACACCGCCGAGGCGCTGGCGACTGGCTGCCCCCAGACGAACGGCAGCCGATCTGAACACAGACCAGACCCTTGCCTGGTTAAGGCCGACGGGCTGGCTCATGCCGCCGCCGCATCCGGCCCGGCGGCCAGATGGGCCTTGCCGGCCTCAGTGACCACCCGGCCCCGGGGCGTGCGCTGCAGAAAACCGAGCTGGAGCAGGTAGGGCTCCACCACCCCTTCGAGGGTGGCCGGATCCTCCCCCAAGCCCGCCGCCAAGGTGTCCAGGCCCACCGGACCGCCGCCATAACCATTGAGGAGCAGCCGGAGCAACCGCCGGTCACTCGCATCGAGGCCGCGGGCATCGACCCGGTGGAGCCGCAGGGCCCCATCCACCAGATCTGCGCTGATGCGGCCATGCCCTCCCACCACCGCCACATCGCGCACCCTGCGCAGCAGCCGATTGGCAATGCGGGGGGTGCCGCGGCAGCGACGGGCCACCTCCAAGGAGGCGCCGGTATCCAGTTCCATGGCCAGCAGGCCGGCGGTGCGTTCCACAATGGCCTGGAGGTCATGCAACTCGTAAAACTCGAGCCGCTGGATTAGGCCAAAGCGGTCCCGCAAGGGCGAGCTGAGGGCCCCGGCCCTCGTGGTGGCTCCCACCAGGGTGAAGGGGGCCAACGGCAAGCTGCGGGTGCGGGCCGTGGTGCCCTTGCCCACGGTGAGATCGAGGCGAAAGTCTTCCATGGCGGGGTAGAGGAGCTCCTCGGCCACGCGGTTGAGGCGATGGATCTCATCGATGAACAGCACCTCCTGGGGCTGCAGGTTCACCAGCAGGCCCACAATGTCGCGGGGGCGCTCCAGGGCCGGGGCACTAGTGATGCGGCAGCGCACCCCGAGCTCCTCGGCCAGCACCAGGGCCATGGTGGTCTTGCCCAGGCCGGGCGGACCGTGGAGCAAGACGTGGTCGAGGGCCTCGGCGCGGCTGCGGGTGGCCTCCACGGCGATTCCGAGCACCTGCTTGAGTTCAGCCTGGCCGATGTAGTCGGCCAGACGGCGAGGTCGTAGGCAGTCGTCGCGGGGAGGGCAGCCGGCGGTGGTTTCTGAGGGGGGCCCATCCGCACCCGGTGAGGTGTGGGGATCAGAAACGCGATCGAAGGGGGAGACGGAGGGATCGATCAGTCGTGGCAAAGGGTCCGGAGCGGTGGGCACGGCCGGAGTCGACAAGCTCCTCCTGCCCTTCCCTCCCTGGTCGCTTGAGGAAATGATCGCCATGGATAGAGATTAACGGCAGAAAAGCCGGTGGGGGGAGCGGCGGGCCATCGGGGCGAACACAACGGGGACCAACACAACAAGCCCGAGCCTGGTGCACACAGAGCGATCGCTACCTGGCTCGAATGAGTTCAAGGTGCCGGAATTCTTCGCACCTTTCGAGGAAGTTCCAGAGTCTGTACTCCGCTCCTGACTCACCCCATCCGGAACTGCAGCAGAACAGAGGCTGCTCCTCCTCTGTAGCCTCCTATCATCCAGGCGAAGGAAACTCAAGATGGCAAAGGGGCCCGGCAGGCAGGGGGGCAAAGCCAAGGGAGATCCCGCGAACCGGCTCCTGGCCGACAACCGCTTCGCCCGCCACCAATACGAGATCCTCGAAACCCTCGAAACCGGCATCGAACTGCTCGGCACCGAGGTGAAATCGATCCGGGCGGGCCAGTGCAACCTGCGCGATGGCTTCTGCCTGATCCGTAACGGTGAACTGCAGCTCCATAACGTGCACATCTCTCCACACAGCCATGCCGGCCGCTTCTTCAACCACGAACCGCTGCGAGTGCGCAAACTACTGGGCCATCGCCGCGAGATCGACAAATTCCGCACCGCCCTTGAGCAGAAAGGCCTCACCCTCATTCCCCTGAACCTGCATCTCAAGGGCTCCTGGATCAAGGTGACCCTCGGCTTGGGCAAGGGCCGAAAGCTGCACGACAAACGCCATGAAGAGAAACGCAAGCAGGAGGCCAAGGAAGCCCGGGCCGCGATCGCCAGGATCTGACGGCATCAGCCTCTTCAGTTTCCAGGCGCGGACTTCTTTAAGGAGCGGAAGGTGGTCAAGGTGTGCTGGATCAGGAGATAGGCCAGGGAAGCGGCGCAAAGAGGAATGAGCACGAATTCGGTGAATGGTTCAGCAATAGTGACCATCTTCATACCAAAATCGATATAACCCCATAGCAACATGGGAACCCAAAAGACAACGAGCAGCGAAACAATCAGGCCGGCAGCCAACCGCTTCTGCTGCAGAGAAGAGGACGACATGGCGCCAACGCGAGCCAGCAGGCCAAGCCAGGGAACAAGGAACAAAAACCGATAGTCAATATTGATTGTGGTAACATAACAGCCAAGCCAGGCTGCCGACATCAAGACAAACAAATTTTGAATGAAAATGCTTGCTTGAGGTGAATAACTTTGCCAGCAACGCATCAGGGCTTCATACAGCTTAGTCTTCCAAGCCAAATACAAACCCAGCAGAAGAGAAGCAAGCTTGATCAGCAACAGCCCCTTGATCAACACCCTTGCGGAATCAAGTCCGAACGTGTCGATGAGAGTGTTATTGATATAGCCAAATGCAAGCAGGCCATGGCTTTTTAGCCCACCCGCCTTGGCAACCTTGTTCATCCCCTTCAGGAAAGGGAACGTGGCCATGAGACCCAGCACGGATCCAAATAGCACCGTAAACCTGTCCAGAACAAAGATGCGGGTTCTCGCGAGATCAGGCCAGCAGCCCCAGCATTAACCAGTCTGGCCAGGCTCGCCTGGAAACGAAGCGAAAGCAAATAGGCCAGGAAAAGGGAGAAGAGGAGAATAAGGATATCAAGATTTCCCCTTTCAAGGACCTGCTGCATCGGATATCCCATCAGGACTCCCGAGCTAAGCACTCGCCATTGCCACGAAGCGCCCAGGCAAGATTTCAAGCCCATAACAATGCAGAGAATCAGCACCAAACCACTGGAAATCGCAATCAGGGGCACATGGCTTGCACGCACATGCAGCAAACGGCCCAGCCAGATTGACATCGGTGGATAGTCAAAGGGATAGGTCCTGCCTGCAGGGTCACAGCCCAACACTCGCCCTGCGTAGTAGTCATTGAGATCAACACCGCATTCGGCATTGTCCACCACGTAGTGCATGTCAGCGAAGGGCGGTTGCATCCTCATGGGATGAATAAAGGCATGGCCGGAAAGTGGCTCCCCCATTCCGTAGACCAGAAGAGATATAACCAAATAAAGGCAACTCGCCGCCAATAGCAGCCAGGTCAACCACTCAAGCCAAGGTCGAGCCCTGAAGGTTTGGCCATCCATGGACATTCGAATCCTGGCAACGATGGCTCACAACATAATCCGACCCATCAGCCGCTGCCCATGGACTGTGAACGGTCGGCAGCGGCGAACCGTTCAGGGATTGGTCGGCTGGGTCGGAGCGGTCGGAGCGCCGCTGGCGGCGGGATTGGCGCCGGCTGGTGGTGATCCAGGCTCGGTCGTCGGCTCAGGCGGGGGGGGAGGTGCCGAAGAAGCACCGGGGGGTTCGGAGGGCACCACCGGGGTGAGCCGATCGGGCGAGGAGGGCACGGCCGGGGTTTCTGCTGGTGACGCAGGGGTCGGCGATGGCGCCGCCGGCGGCGGCGGGTCGGCCCGCAGCGACAGGCTGATCCGCGCCGGTGCCACCCCTTCGTTGGTGACCAAGAGTTGGACCGGGGAGGCCTTCTGGCTGCCCAGGCTCACCACCCGTAGCGGACCCCTCGGCGCCAAGACGGATCCATCGGCGGCATACACCGCCATCTGCAGCAGGGGGGTGCCATTCACCCCGAGGGCCAGGCTGTGGTCCGCCGGCAGACGCACCGCGAAGAGGCGGGCGCCATTGGCCGGCACATCAGCGGCCAGCACCTCGGTGACCTGGGAGCGCAGCTCAATGGGATCGATCCGCATCGCATCGAGGGTGAGCTCGGCCGCGGCGTACCAGAGCTGGCGGAAGGGCTCCGGCGGCATCCGGTCACCGGACTGGCCGGGGAGCAGGGAGGTCGCACTGCCGGACACCAGCTGGGCCAAAACCGAAGAACTCAATCCCTGGGCCACCAGGGTCTGCTGACGCTGCTCCCAGTCGGAGGCCCGGAAGCTGCCGAGGCGGCGCCGGAGGGGGAGGGGCAACTGTTCCACCCGGGCCAGCCATTCCTGGGCCAGGTCATTCCAAACCTTCCGCAGGGGAGCATCCTCGAGCCCATCACCGGGCAGCCGCCCCTTCCGCTCCGGATATTGGGCCAGCAGGCTGGCGTCCGCCAGGCTGAGGAACCAGCCGCGGTCGACCTGGAGGGCGCGCAGACGGTTGAGCAGCTGCTGGCGCTGATCCACCTCCGCCGGTGGCAGGCTGAGGGGCACCTCCCCCGCGGTCTCCGCAGGAGCGGTGGGGCGGCCCCACCCCAGCCAAAGCCAGCCCAGGGCCGTTCCGACCACGGCCGAGAGCACAAGGGCAATCAGCACGGGCCAGAGGCCTCCCTCGGCGGCCGCCTCCTTCTCCTCCGGCCGGGACCGGGGCACCGGAGCCCGGAAGGCGGGTTCCGGTGCCGGAGCAGCGGTGGCCAGGCCCGGCAATTCCGGGCCTGGGACGGCAGCAGAGCGGACGTCCTGGAGCACCGCTGCAGCGGCGGCCGAACCCGCGGCGGGCACAGCTGAAAATGCCTGCGAATTCCCGGCTTCAGGATTCGCCGCGACCATGGGCGCCACGGAGAGCGGCTCCGGGGCCTGGGGCACCAGCACCACGGTGCGGTCGGCCCGGGGGACAGGTCCGGTGCTCTCCGGCATCGGCACCGCCTGCAGGGCAGCGAGAGCCTCCGCGGCACTGCTGAAGCGGCGGGAGGGATCCCGGCTGAGGAGCCGCTCGATCAGCTGACGCAGGGCCGGCTCGGCCTCTAGGGCCACCGGTAAGCGCCACTCCAGGGTGACCGGATCGAGCAGGGCGGCGGGCTCCTCACCACTGAGCAGCACCAGGGAGAGCACACCCAGGGCATGGAGATCCATCCAGGGGGCGGGCGGTTCGCCGCGGATCAGCTCCGGCGGGGCATAGCCGGGGGTTGCGCCTGGGGGAGCGGCGCCTTGGGCGGCAGCGGCACCGCGGGCCAGGCCAAAGTCGAGCAGCACCGGCAATCCATCGCTGTCGCGCCGCAGGAGGTTGGCGGCACTGATGTCGCCATGGAGCAAATCCTGGCCATGCAGGGCCACCAGCACCGGCAACAACTGCCGCAGCAGCAACAGCACCTCGCCGGCACCAAACACCAGCTGGCGCTCGCGGCGGGCCTCCAGCAGCTGGTCATAGGTGCGGCCGGCCTGCCAGTCACGCACCAGCCATTGCCTGCCACCGTGCTCGATCACGGCGCCGAAACGGGGCACCTGGGGATGGAGCACCCCCTGCAGGCGGGAGGCCAGGCTGCGGACCATCGCCGGATCTCGGTCGGCCGGCAACTGGCGCAGGGCCACGGATGCATCGGCCGCCAGCCCGTCGCTGGCCAGCCAGAGCACCCCCTGGTCCGGGGATTCGGAGAGGGCCCGCACGAGGCGGTAACGGCCGCCGATCGACTGGCCAGGAGCTGCCGGGGAGGAGGTCATCAGCCCTGCGGTTCGACAGGGGCAGCGGCGATGGAGGAAGCCTCCTGCTCGGGCTGCCGCAGCCCCCGGCCCTCCAGCCAGTCCCGGTCGTAGAGACGGGAGCGGTAGCGGTCGCCGCCATCGCAGAGCACGGTCACGATCCGGTGGCCAGGACCGCGGCGGCGGGCCGTCTCCACCGCCGCGGCCACATTGATCCCCACCGAGCCCCCCAGGAACAGCCCCTCCTGCCAGAGCAGTCGGTAGATGGTGTCGAGGGCATCTTGGTCGTCGATGCGCACGGCATCATCGATTGGGGCACCCTCGAGGTTGGCCGTGACGCGGCTGTTGCCGATGCCCTCGGTGATCGAGCTGCCCTCGGCGTGGAGTTCGCCGGTGCTGGCCCAGCTGTACAGGGCGCTGCCGTGGGGATCGGCCAGCACGCAGCGCACCCGCGCGTCCCGCTCCTTGAGGTACAGGGCCACACCGGCATAGGTGCCGCCGGTACCGGTGGCCGCCACCCAGGCATCCACCTTCCCACCGCACTGCTCCCAGATCTCCGGACCGGTGCTCTCGTAATGGGCGCGACGGTTGGCGAGGTTGTCGAACTGGTTGGCCCACACGGCACCAGGAATCTCGGCGGCGATGCGGCCGGAGAGCCTCACGTAGTTATCCGGGTTGGCATAGGGCACGGCCGGCACGGTGCGCACCTCCGCCCCAAGGCTGCGCAGCAGGCCGATCTTCTCGGCCGACTGGGTGTCGGGGATCACGATCAGGCAGCGATAGCCGCGGGCATTGCAGAGGTGGGCCAGGCCGATGCCGGTGTTGCCGGCGGTGCCCTCCACCACGGTGCCGCCGGGCCGCAGCTCACCGCTTCGCTCCGCCTCCTGCAGGATCCCCAAGGCGGCGCGGTCCTTCACCGAGCCACCCGGATTCATGAATTCGGCCTTGCCGAGGATGTCGCAGCCGGTGAGCTCACTGAGGGCCCGAAGGCGGATCAGGGGGGTGTGGCCCACGGCGGCGCTGAAGCCCTCAGAGATGCCGGACGGGATGCTGCTGTCTGACGTGATGCCGCCCATGCCTGCTGGCCTGCCGGTTCGAGGTTGCGTGGCCGGATCGTAGGGAACCTTCCTAGGGTCGCATCGCCTGAGGGACGGTTGGATGGGTTCCGCGGAGCCGCAGAGCGGGCTAGTCCGCCCCGCCCCACCCCCCCCATCAAGGCCCAGCCTCTCGGACCTAGAGACCCGCTACCGGCGGGTGCGACGCCGGAGTGAGGCCCTGATCGCGCCGCTGGAACCCGAGGATCTGGGTCTGCAGGGCATGGCCGATGCCAGCCCGCCGAAGTGGCATCTCGGACACACCGCCTGGTTCTTCGAGGAGTTCCTGCTGCGGCCGGCCCTGGTGGGAGATGGCGGAGACAGCGATGCTGCCCGCCCGGCCGGCGCCGCCCTGGAGTGCCCCTCGCTGACCTACGAACCAGCCGACCCCCGCTGGCGCTACCTCTTCAACAGCTATTACGACGCCGTCGGCGCCCGCCATCCACGCCCCGAGCGGGGCCTGCTGAGCCGTCCGCCGATCGATGCGGTGCTCGCCTGGCGCCACCGCATCGACGCCGCCCTGGGGCAGCTGCTGGCCGCAGCGGCGACGGAGCGCCTCGCCGCCGACAACGGGCTCCTGGAGCTCGTGGAGCTGGGCCTGCAGCACGAACAGCAGCACCAGGAGCTGCTGCTGATGGACCTGCTGGATGGCTTCTCCCGCAACCCCCTCGAACCGGTCTACGACGCGGGATCCGAAGGGCCCGAGGTGGCCTTCGAGCGGGCCTGGCGCCCCTCGGAGGGCTGCGGCAGCGAAGGGCAGTTTGGTGAGCCGCAGGCCCAGGGATGTCCCGAGAGCACGGAGCTGGGGGCCAGCCAGGAGTCCCGCCCGGTCGGCGGCGGCTGGCGCCACCATCACGGCGGCCTCGTGGCGATCGGCCATGCCGGCGAAGGCTTCCACTTCGACAACGAAGCGCCCCGCCACCAGGTGTGGCTGGAACCCTTCGCCCTGGCCGAGCGACTGGTGACCAACGCCGCCTTCGCCGACTTCATCACCGACGGTGGCTACCGTCGCCCCGAGCTCTGGATGAGCGAGGGCTGGGCTGTGGTGCAGCAGCGTGGCTGGCAGGCGCCCCGCTACTGGCGCGGCGATGACCTCTTCACGCTGGCCGGCCGCCGCCGCCGCGATCCCCAGGCGCCGGTGCGGCACCTGAGCTGGTTCGAAGCGGATGCCTACGCCCGCTGGGCTGGGGCACGGCTGCCGAGCGAGGCCGAGTGGGAAATCCTGGCCGCCGCCGGAGACCTGGAGCAGGCCCACGGGGTGCTGTGGCAATGGACCGGCAGCCCCTACCGGCCTTATCCGGGCTTCCGGCCGGCCGCGGGGGCCGTGGGGGAATACAACGGCAAATTCATGACCTCCCAGTTCGTGCTGCGGGGCGGCGGCTTCCTCACACCGGAGGGCCACGCCGGCGCCGAGCGTCTCACCTATCGCAACTTCTTCCCGCCGGCGAGCCGCTGGATGGCCAGTGGTTTGCGGCTGGCCCGCGAACTCCCCTGAGGGCGGGGCATGACCTCGATACGATCGACACCGATCCCTTCCGGCGGCGGCCCGATGCTTCCCAGGCCCCCTGCCGACCGCACGGTTGCCGCACCCGGCCGCCCCCCGGGACTGACTCCGAACCATGGCGAACGACAGGGATCCGGAACAACGGCTCCTGAGGCGGACTCCGCGGCCCACCCCCCGCCAGGTGATGGTCCTGCCGTGACGGCTCCCCAGACGGCGGAACTGCTCGATCTCCATCCCGCCCCCGCCGATCTGGAGCGGCTGGTGCTTCAAGGAATGGCACGGCAACCGCGGCGGCTGCCCGCGTGGCTGCTCTACGACGCGGAGGGCTCCCGCCTGTTCGAGGCGATCGGCCAGCAACCCGAATACCGCCTCACGCGCCAGGAAACCGCCCTGCTGCGGGAGCGGGCCCCGGAGCTGGCCCGGTCGCTGGCGGAAGGCATCACCCCCGCCCCCGTGCTGGTGGAATTCGGGGCCGGCAACCTGAGCAAGGTGGGGCCCCTGCTGGAGGCCCTGCAACCGGCGGCCTACGTGGCCCTCGACATCAGCCTCGACCAGCTGGGGCCCTCCTGCCGCGCGCTGCAGGAACGCCATCCCGCCGTGCCGGTGCTGGGCATCTGCTGTGACTACGCCGACCTGGACCAGCTGCCGCCCCATCCCCTGCTGGAGGGCCGGCCGAGGCTGGGCTTCTACCCCGGCAGCTCCCTGGGCAACTTCGACCCCCCCCAGGCCCGGGCGCTGCTCAGCCGCTTCGCCCGCCTGCTGGGGCCGGGCAGTCGGCTGCTGATCGGCATCGACCAGCCGAAGGCGCAGGAGCGCCTCGAAGCGGCCTACAACGATGCCGCCGGGGTGTCGGCCGCCTTTGCCTTCAACCTGCTGCGGCGCCTCAACCGGGAGCTGGCGGGCGACTTCGATCCCGCCGCCTTCACCTACCGGGCCCACTGGGAAGCCAACGCCAACCGCATCGCCATGGCCCTGGTGAGCCGCCATGCCCAGACCGTGACCCTGGCCGGTCGGCGCTGGAGCTTCACCGCCGGCGAACCCCTGATCACCGAGTACAGCGCGAAGTACACCCCGGAGGCCTTTCAGGCTCTGGCGGCCGAATCAGGCTGGCTGGCGATCCGCCGCTGGTGTGATGGCGCCGACGATCTGTCCCTGCATCTGCTGGCCCAGGCAGACTCGGTGATGTCACGAGCCGGTGGCGAAACCCCGGAGCCGATGCAGCATCATGCCGATCCAACCCCGTTGCCGAATGCACCATGAGCCGTGAGGAGCAGCGCCAGGCGATGCGCACGGTGCGGGAAGGCCTGATCGAGGAGCTTGAGGATCTCTACCGCCGGGCCTTCGACCGCATCTCCGAGCAGGACCTGGGCGAGGGGGCGATCGCGCGCCTGACCCAGCTGCTGCTGCGCTCCCGGGAGGCGGCGATCACCCCGCTGCACCAGGAGATCGAGGCTCCACTGATCACCCGCGCACCCGAAGCATGAGCCCAGGCAGCTGGCTGGAGGAACTGGAGGCCCGGCTGAATCAGCAGCTGGAATCGTTCCTGCGCACCAATCCGCAGCAGGAGGCCCTGCTGGCCGAACAGGACCAGCGGGAACGGCAACAGCGGCTGCTCAGCCAGCGGCTGAAGCTGCGCCAGGAGGCTGAACTGCAGCGCCAGGGACTGCTGCGGCTGGCCGGCGAGATCCGCCAATGGCAGGAGCGCACCGAGCGGGCCCGCAGCGCCGGCGCCGAGGAGCTGGCCGCCAGGGCCGAAGCCCACATCGCCGCGTTGATGGAGCAGGGCCGCAACCGCTGGCAGACCCTCGCCGAACTGGGGGAGCGATTCGCCGCGGTGGAACGGGAGCTCGCCGAACTCACCGCAGCCCCAACACCGCCAGCGCCCGGCCGCTCAGGTGAGCGCGTGGCCGATGGGATGGCCGAGCTGGAGCAGGACTGGCGCCGCTTCGAAGCCCAACAAGAGCTCGAAGCCCTGCGCCGCCGCAACCAGTCCTAAGCCAGCACCATGGGCTTTCTGCTCTCCAAGCTGCTGCCCCTGTTCGTCTACCCCCTGGGGGCGGGTCTGCTGCTGATGGGGCTGGGTCTGCTAGGCCGGCGGCGGCGCTGGGGCCCCGGCCTCTCCGCCGCAGGGATCGGCCTGGTCTGGTTGGCCTCGATGCCCTGGCTGAGCCGCCAGTTGGTGCGGAGTCTGGAGGATCAGGCGGTGCGGCTCACTCCGTCCACCCTTCCCTCCGCCGATGCGGTACTGGTGCTGGGGGGTGGCCTGTTGCCACCCCTATCCCCACGCCGGGGCGTGGAGGTGGCCGATGCCGGCGACCGCCTGCTCACCGGCGTGGATCTGATTCGGGAGGGCAAGGCGCCCTGGCTGGTGGTGTCGGGTGGACGGGTGAGCTTCAACGCCGGCGACCCGACGCCACCGGAGGCCACCTACGCCGCCTCCCTGGCCCAGAAACTGGGGGTTCCCGCCGAGCGAATCGTGCGCAGCGAAGGTCCCCGCAACACCGCCGAGGAGGCGATCGCCCTGCGGAGCATCGCGCGGGAACGGGGTTGGAATTCGCTGCTGTTGGTGACCAGCGCCACCCACCTGCCCCGGGCCACGGCCACCTTCCGCCGCCTCAGTGGCCTGGAGATCGTGCCGGTGGCCTGCGACTTCCAGCTGGCGGCGCGCAACCAATCGGGGCAGACAACGGCGGAGGGCCTGCTGCTGGATCTGATGCCCCAAGCCGGATCGCTGGCTTCAACCACCAGCTCCCTCAAGGAACTGCTGGGGCTCCTCGTGTACCGGCTGAAGGGATGGCTGTAGACCGGAAGCGGCTCGGCGCCGCCCCGCTCACTTCTTGGGGGCGGCGGGCACCAGGCTCACACCCTCGGGCGGCGGGGTGGGATCGGGATCGGCGATCAGCATGTGCTGCAGCACGATCTCGGGACGTTCACTGTCGCGCCAACGGATGCGATAAGCCGGCATCTTGGTGCCGCGGCTGGTGGTCTGCTCCACCGGCTCCATCACCCAGCCCCGGCGGGACCGCCCCTGGGGGTTGCGCTTCACCACCGCATCGGCGTGCTTGAAACGAAATCCGACGCGCTCGCCGCTCATGGAAAAGAGTGCCCCGCTGGGGGAGAATGCCTACACAAGTTCATTATCCCATTGCGCCTGCCCGGAGGTCCCGGCGCGCGGCGAGGGATACCCGCCCGAGCGTCTGAGCAGCCCTCAGGAACCAGCCTCATAGCCGGCCTCGCTGGCCCCGGAACGCCCCTCCGGCCGCAGCAGGGGGAAGGCGATCACATCGCGGATCGAGGGGCTGTCGGTGAGCAGCATGACGAGCCGATCGATGCCGATGCCCAGGCCACCGGTGGGGGGCATGCCCACCTCCAGGGCGTGGATGAAGTCCTCGTCGACGGTCTGAGCCTCGGGGTCGCCGGCGCGGCGGCGCTCCTGTTGGGCCTCGAGGCGGCTGCGTTGATCCACCGGATCAATCAGCTCACTAAAGGCATTGGCAGTTTCGCGGCCCACGATGAACAGCTCGAAGCGCTCCACCAGGCCGGGCTTGCTGCGGTGGGCGCGGGCCAGGGGGGAGTTCTCCACCGGGTAATCGAGCACAAAGGTGGGCTGGATCAGGCTGGTTTCCACCGTCTGCTCGAAGGCCTCCACCAGCAACCGGCCCAGGCAATCGGCCCCATCGGGCACATCGAGCCCTGATGCATGCATGAAGAAGGCAGCCTGAGCACGGCTGGCGGCCGGATCGGGGCCTTCGAAGGCGGTGAAATCGAGGCCGGTGGCCTCCCGCACCAGATCGTGCATCGTGGCCCGTCGCCAGGGGGGCGAGAGATCCACCTCTGTGCCCTGATAGGTGATCACCGTGCCGCCGCACACCTCCCGGGCCGCTGCCACGATCAGCTGCTCGGTGAGTTCCATCATGCCGTGGTAATCGGCGTAGGCCTGGTAGATCTCCACCGAGGTGAATTCGGGGTTGTGGCGGGTGCTCACCCCCTCATTGCGGAAGATGCGACCCAGCTCATAGACGCGCTCGAAGCCGCCCACCACCAGCCGCTTGAGATGGAGCTCGGTGGCGATCCGCAGGGTGAGGGGCAGGTCGAGGGCGTTGTGGTGGGTCTCGAAGGGGCGGGCATCGGCGCCACCAGCTTCGGTCTGCAGCACGGGGGTTTCGATCTCGAGGAAGTCCCGCTCATCGAGCCAGCGGCGCATCGTGCTCACGATCCGGGCACGGCGACGGAAGGTTTCGCGGGTGTGGGGCGAAACGATCAGATCGAGGTAGCGCTGGCGGTAGCGCTTCTCCACATCCGCCAGGCCATGCCATTTGTCGGGCAGGGGCTGGAGCGCCTTGCTGAGCATCGTCCAGTCCACGACCTTCACCGAGAGCTCGCCCCGGTCGGTGCGCTTGAGGCTGCCCCGCACGCCGATCCAGTCACCGGAATCAACCAGAGAGGTGAGCTGGGCGAACACCTCGGGGTTGTCGGGGTGGGCCGCCTGAAGGGTGGCCTTCTCGAGGTAGAGCTGGATCGGGCCGCTCTCATCGGCGAGGGTGAAGAAGGCCAGCTTGCCCATCACCCGCCGCGTCATCACCCGGCCGGCCACGGCCACATCGGCCTCGCGCTCCTCGCCATTGGCTAGGTCGGCATGGGCCTGCTGCAACGCGGCGGTGCAGTGGCTGGGACTGAAGCCGAGGGCGTAGGGGGCCCGGCCGAGGGAGTCGAGCGTGCGGGCTTTCTCCAGGCGGGTCTCGCGCAGATCCGACAAGGCAGCTCAGGGAACGGGTTCAGGCCCATCCTGCAGGAGCGCTGAACCCTGGCAGAAGCGATGTCGCCCCGGAGAGTTCGTCCGGCGCTAATGGCGGCAGCCCGGCCTCAGCCCGCCGCGGCCATCGTCGCGTCGGCCATGCGCTGGGAGGCATAGCCGGTGCCCCGCACGGTGAGAATCAGCTCGGGATTGCGGGGATCGGGCTCGAGCTTGCCGCGCAGGCGGGCCACGTAGACATCCACCACCCGCAGGTCGGCGGCGCGGCGGGGGGGATAGCCCCAGAGCTGCTCAAGGATCTCGGCGCGGGGCACCACGCGGCCGGGTTCGCGGAACAGGAGCTCGAGCAGGCTGAATTCGGTGTAAGTGAGGGCGATGCGTTGGCCATCGCGGGTCACCTGGCGGCGGTTGGTGTCGACCACCAAGTCGCCCACCCTCAGCACGCCGCTGCCGCTGGACAGCTCCCGGGGCTCGGCGGCAGCCGAACCACGGCCGACCCGCCGCAGGATGGTGGCGATGCGGGCCTCCAGCTCCTTGGGACTGAACGGCTTGGGCAGATAGTCATCGGCACCGAGATCCAGGCCCGCCACCCGCTCGCTGATGGCATCAAGAGCCGAGAGAAAGATGATCGGCACGCAGGATTCGGCCCGCAGGCGACGGCACACTGCGAAGCCATCCAGCTTGGGCAGCATCACGTCAAGCACCACCAGATCGGGCTGCTCCCGGTGGAAGAGGCTGAGGGCCTCCTCACCATCCTCTGCGCAGATCACGCGATAGCCGGCCAGCTGCAGGCGCATCACCAGCACCCGCCGCACGGCAGGTTCATCGTCCACCACCAGGATTGTGGCGCGGAGGTCGCCACCGCCATCAGCGGAGCTGGAGGCATCTCCGCCATCGGCGATGCGATCGGGGGAATCCTGAGCAAGGCTCGAAAAGAAGCGGGCCGGCCCAGCCGCCTCGACGTCGTCAATCGGGCCGCCGTCTTCGGAAGCACGACCACTCCGTTCCACGTTTTCGTCCACCCCATGCCCTTGGTGGGATGCCAGGCCCGTGGGCAGCGGCTGCGCAGGCTTGTCCTCCAGGGAGACGGACATGGGCGAAGTGTCCAACGACACAGCAGTGAAGAATCGCAACCATACCCCTAGAGCGCCGCCCCGGTCACCCCCCGAATCGCTGCCAGGGCAAGGGATTTGACAGATTTAAGCTTTTCTGCGGAATCCCCGCCTGGTTCCCGGCAGCGCGCCTCAGGGCCAGCGGGCATCCGCGTAGCGGTTCCACTGCCGTTCCGCCTCGGCCAGGGCCGCATCGCTGCCGATCTGGTCCAGCATGGCGCGCTGCAACTGGGTGTAGAGAATCGCCTGCAGCCGCTTAATCCCGGGGGTGGCAGGCACCAGAACCCGTGCCTGATCCAGGTTGCGCACGGATAGGGCGCGGGCCTTCCTGACCAGCGCCTCCTGGCGTTCGGCGGCTGGATCCACCACCGCAAGGGCGAGATCCTGCTCCAGCCCCTTCAGGGCCGCCCGCGAGGACGGGAGCACCCGTGCTTCACGGGCGAAGGCCAATTGGTTGGCCGCATCGGTGAGGAACAGGGCGAAGCTGGTGGCCTCGCGAGCCATGGTGCTCTGACGGGGCACCACCAGGTTCATCACCGCCACGTTGGTCTGACCGCCGGGGCCCACCAGGGGCGGGAAAGGGGCGGTCACGGCGGCGATGCCGGGGGCGTTGGTCTGCAGGTTGCGCAGAAAATCGGGACCACTGGCCACCTGGGCCAAATCGCCCGCCTGGTAGAGCTCGATGGCGCGGCGATAGCCCTGGCTCACCACCTCGGGGGGCAACAAGCCCCGGCGGTAGAGATCGGTCCAGAAGGCGAAGGCCCGCCGACCAGCGGCGTTGTTAAAGGCTGCGCGATGGTTGTCGTCGAGCAGGCTCACCTCCATCTGCACGAGGGTCTCAAGCAACTCGGCTGAGTCATCGGGCACCACGGTCACGAAGAGGGCATAGCGGCCGGTGCGGCGCTTGATGGCCTCGGCGTAGGCGGGAAGCTGGTCCCAGCGGCGGGGCGGCGCTGTGTAGCCGGCCTGCTGGAGCAGCTTCCGGTTGGCCAGGGTCACCCGGGTGGTGAGGTACCAGGGAATCGCGAACTGCAGATCCCCCTGCCGGCCGGCCTGCCACACCTCGGGTAGGTAGGCCGCAGCAACCTCAGGGGGCAGCACCGTGGCCAGATCAAGCAGGCCCCCCTTGCTGGCCAGATTGGCCGCGAAGGGAGGGTTGAGATTCACCAGGTCGGGGGCGGTGCGCGCGAACACTGCCGCCAGCAGCTTGCGCTCCACCGAACTCCAGGGAACGTCGATCCAGCGCACCGACACCCCCGGGTGGGCCCGCTCCCAGGCCGCAATCACGCGGCCCATGTAAGGCGAGAAGCGGGGAGCCAGATCGAGGGTCCAGACCGTGAGCTGACGGGGGCGCTGGGAAGCGGCGGGGGACGGACCGTGCCCACAACCCCCGCAGGCGAGCAGGAGGGCCAGGGTCATCCCCCCCAGGCCCCGTAAAACACCGGCGGATGGAACGCCCCCAAGGCCCCGCAGAAAACCGGCAGCGGGGCCGCCCCGCTGGCCCCGCGGAGCCTGCTGGGCCTGGGGGGCGCCCGGGAGTGGCCGGCGGAGCTGGTTCAGAAGGCGGCGCGGTTGCATCGGGTCCTCCCTCAGCGCCGCCCGAGGCCGCCACCCTGCTGCCGCCACAGCAGCAGTTGCAGGGAGCAGAGCACCGGGGCCAGGAGAGCGGTGAGCAAGGTGCGGGCCAACAGCACATGCAGGCCCGCACCGGCCAGGTCTTCGAGATGCCAACCGGCCTGGGCCAGCGGGGCGGGATCGATGGCTCCGGTGGGGAGGTGACTGCCTGACCCCAGGCCGCTACGCAGGGCCCACTGCAGCATCAGGCTCAGATCGAGCCCCAGGGTGCCCAGCAGGGCCAGCAGCCCCAAGCTGAAGCTGCGCTCCACCGGCGCCCCCAGCCGGCCGATCCGCCCCCACCACCACCCCAGCAGCATCAGGGCCGGCATCTCACTCACGCCGCCGTGATGAAGGGAATCCAGCAGCAACCCCAGGATGGCACCGGCGAGCACCCCAGATCGGCGCCCCTCGGACAGGGCCCAGGGCAGGAGCCAGAGGATGGCCCAGGAGGGCCCCACCCCGGCCAGCCTGGGCCAGCCTGGAGCGGCCAGGGTCAGCACGGGAACCAGCAGGATCGAGGCGGCGAACCAAGGGTGGCGGGAGAGCAGGGCCATCAACGCGCCAGCAGTTGCACCCAGTCGACCGAACCGACCGGTGCCGCCAGTTGCACCACGGCCTCCGGCGCGGGATCGGCACCCGCATCCACCGACTGGATCACGCCCACCGGCAGATCCGGCGGCACCAGGGTGCTGGCGGGGGAGGTGGTGACCACATCACCAGGCACGACGCCCGGTTCCTTCTCGAGGAAACGCACCACGGGCCGGGGCGTCCCCAGGCCCGTGAGCAGGCCATGGTGGCGGGTGCGGCCCACCCACACCCCCACCCGACTGGCCGGATCGGTGAGCAGGGTGACGCGGGCGGTGCTTGGGGTGACAGTGCTCACCAGGCCGATCAGCCCGCCAGGAGCGAGCACCGCCTGGCCCTCGGCCACCCCCTGCAGCGATCCGCGGCCCAGCAGCAGGGTCTGCCACCAGCCGGCCGGTTCGCGGGCGATCACCGGGGCCGTCAGCCGCGTGGGGCTGGCCTGCTGCAGACCGATCAAGCCCCGCAGGCGGGCGTTCTCGGCCTCAAGGGCACCGATGCGAGCCGTGTCCTCGAAGCGGCGAGCCGAGCGAAGCCATTCGGCCTGGGCCGTGCCAGGCCAGAAGGGACGACTGAGCAGGGCATAGGCATCGGCCAGGCCAGCCCCCTTACTCAGGCGCACGCCAAGGAGGGCCAGCGCCACCAGCAGCCAGGGCCAGGCCTGGAGCAGGGAAGGCAGGGCCAGGGAACGGAGCCAGCGGGGCGCCGGCATGGGCCTCAGATGTACTGACGGGCGAAGTCGGGAGTATCAAGCACCCGCTCCAGACGCTTGTAGTCCTCGAGCACCATGCCGCAGCCGTTCACCACGCAGAGCAGGGGATCCTCGGCCACGTGGGTGAGGATGCCGGTCTCGTGGCTGATCAGGTCGCAGATGCCGCGCACCAAGGCACCGCCGCCGGCCAGCATGATGCCGCGGTCCACGATGTCTGCTGCGAGTTCGGGCGGGGTGCGCTCCAGGGTGCGCTTCACGGCCTCCACGATCACGTTGAGGGGTTCGGCCATGGCCTCGCGGATGTCACCGGCGCGCACGTTGATCGTGCGAGGCAAACCGGAGAGCAGGTGCAGACCCCTCACATCCAGGGATGTCTCGTCGTGCTCGTTGTCGGGGAAGGCGGAGCCAATGCGGATCTTGATGTCCTCGGCTGTGCGCTCCCCCACCACGAGGTTGTGCACCTTCTTGAGGTAAACGCCGATCGCGTCGCTGAGCTCATCGCCCGCCACCCGCACCGACTCGCTCAGCACGGTGCCGCCGAGGCTGAGCACGGCCACCTCGGTGGTGCCGCCGCCGATGTCCACCATCATCGTGCCCACGGGCTCGGTGACCGGCAGACCGGCGCCGATCGCCGCCGCCACGGGCTCATCGATCAGATGCACCTGCTTGGCCCCGGCCAGGCCGGCGTCCCGCACGGCGCGGCGCTCAACACCGGTGACACCGCTGGGGATGCCGATCACCAGCCGGGGAGCGATCACACCGCGGCCCTCGTTGCCCTTCTGGATGAAGGTCTTGATCATCTGCTCGGCGGCGTCGAAGTCGGCGATCACGCCATCGCGCAGGGGCCGCACGGCCCGGATGTTGCCGGGGGTGCGGCCGAGCATCAACTTGGCTTCCTCACCCACGGCCATGGGCACATTGCGCTCCAGGTCGATGGCCACAACCGAGGGCTCCTGGAGCACGATCCCCTTGCCCGACACATACATCAGGGTGTTCGCCGTGCCCAGATCGATGCCGATATCGCGGGAGAACTGGAAACGACGGAAGAACACGGGAACGGCTGGGGCAGAAGGCGGATCATAGGGGGCGCCTCGGCAGGCTCCCCAGTGCCGGCCGACACCGGAGGGGGGGGGAATGAGACAGCCGGTGGAACGGATGAAGCGTGGCTCCTCCAGCCAGGGGGTGCCGCATCATTGATCCAACCGTTTCCATCCACTCCTATGGGCGTCAACTCCATCACCCTCGTCGGCCGGGCCGGCCGCGATCCCGAAGTCCGCTACTTCGAATCCGGCAGCATGGTGGCCAACCTCACCCTGGCGGTGAACCGCCGCAGCTCGGGCGACGAACCCGACTGGTTCAACCTCGAGATCTGGGGCAAGCAAGCCCAGGTAGCGGCCGACTACGTCCGCAAGGGCTCCCTGCTGGGCATCATCGGCTCCTTCAAGCTCGACCGCTGGACCGATAAGGGCTCCGGCGAGGAACGCAGCAAGCCCGTGATCCGGGTCGACCGGCTTGAGCTGCTGGGGAGCAAGCGGGATGCGGAAGCCGGTGGCGGCTACGGCGGCGGCGGCGCCGGCTTCGGCGGGGGCGAACCCAGCGACGAGGAAGTGCCGTTCTGAGCGGGGCCAGACCCAAAGGTCCCTAAAGCGAAGCCCCTGCATGCTTGAAATGGCCAGCCGGGGTTGTGCCAGTGGCCAAGCCGGGTTATGAAGTGGCACGAAGCCACCAGGGGCGTCCTTCACGGGACGCCCCTTTTGCTTTGGGGGTGGCGGGACGCCCTACCAGCTGGACTGGGCATGCAGACCGCTCCCAGACCCAGGCCTCAGTGGCTGTCCTCCCGCTTCTTCCAGGTGCGCAGCCCAAGCCACACAGCGAAGCCGAACACGGCCAGCACCAGCAGCACCTTGATCACCTTGGACACCGGATCAAGCCACACCTCCACGTTGGTGTAGGCCTCACCAAGCCCGTAGCCCGCCAAGGTCAACAACAGGGTCCAGATCAGACTGCCGGCGGTGGTCCAGATCAGGAAAGGCACGAACGGCATCATCTCAATGCCAGCCGGCACCGAGATCAGGGTGCGAATGCCAGGGATCAGCCGCCCCCAGAAGACCAGGGCAGTGCCATGGCGGTTGAACCAGGTGCGGCTGCGCTGCAACTCCTGGGGGCTGATGCCGATCCAGCGGCCATGGCGCTCCAGCCAGCGCTCCAGCCGCTGCTCGTTCACCAGCCGCCCGATCCCGTACCAAGGAAGGGCGCCGAGCACCGTGCCCAGCAGCCCAGCCAACACCACCGGCACCAGGGCGAGCTGGCCGCCGCGCACATAGAAACCCCCCAGGGGCATGATCAGCTCAGAGGGAATCGGCGGAAACAGGTTCTCCAGGAACATGGCCGCGAAGATGGCGGCATAGCCAGACGCAGGATTCGCCTCCACCGCGGAGCCGATCAGCTCAGGAAGCTTCTGGACCAGTTCGAGGGCCAAGGCTGAGGGGCGAATGATCGGCGCCAGTCTTCCATGGTCGGCGCTTAATCAGAACGATGACGGGAGCAGGCGTCGGCTGCTCGACAAAAAACCGACCCCCTTTCGGGGGTCGGAGTAGACAAGAGAGGATCACACCGAGCCGAAGACGGATGCTCGGCGTGACCAACGCAGCTGGTCCGGACCGAATCGGAGCGACTCAGTACCGGTAATGCTCCAGCTTGTAGGGCCCCTCAACCGGCACGTTGATGTAGGCGGCCTGCTCGGCGCTGAGCTCGGTGAGCTTGGCGCCGATCTTCTCGAGGTGGAGGCGGGCCACCATCTCATCGAGATGCTTGGGCAGCACATAGACCTGCTTGTCGTACTCGGCACCTTTGGTGAACAGCTCGATCTGGGCCAACACCTGGTTGGTGAAGGAGTTGCTCATCACGAAGCTGGGGTGACCGGTGCCGCAACCCAGGTTCACCAGCCGGCCCTCGGCCAGCAGCAGCAGGCGATTGCCGCTGGGCAGGAGCACGTGATCCACCTGGGGCTTGATGTTGTCCCAGGGGTACTGCTTGAGGGAAGCAACGTCGATCTCGTTGTCGAAGTGGCCGATGTTGCAGACGATCGCCTGATCCTTCATCTGGATCAGGTGCTCGTGGCGGATCACCTGGAAGTTGCCGGTGGCAGTCACAAAGATGTCCACATCCTTCACCACATCGTTGAGGCGAACGACGCGGTAACCCTCCATGGCGGCCTGCAGGGCGCAGATCGGATCGATCTCGGCAACCATCACCGTGGCGCCAAGGCCGCGCAGGGACTGGGCCGAACCCTTGCCCACATCGCCGTAGCCCATCACCAAGGCGACCTTGCCGGCCACCATCACATCGGTGGCGCGCTTGATGCTGTCCACGAGCGATTCGCGGCAACCGTAAAGGTTGTCGAACTTGCTCTTGGTCACCGAGTCGTTCACGTTGATCGCCGGGAAGGGCAGCTCACCGCTCTTCTGCAGCTGATAAAGACGGGCCACACCGGTGGTGGTCTCCTCGGTCACGCCCTGGATGTTGGCGTGGATGCGGGAGTAGAAGCCAGGCTCCACGGCCAGCTTGGCCCGAATCGACTTGAACAGGGCGATCTCCTCTTCGCTGCCGGGGTTGTCGAGCACCGAGAGATCCTTCTCGGCCTTGGTGCCGAGGATCACCAAGCCGGTGGCGTCGCCGCCATCGTCGAGGATCATGTTGGGGGTGCCGCCATCGCCCCACTCGAGGATGCGATGGGTAAAGGCCCAGTACTCATCGAGGGTTTCGCCCTTGTAGGCGAACACGGGAATGCCAGCGGCGGCGATCGCGGCGGCGGCGTGGTCCTGGGTAGAGAAGATGTTGCAGCTGGCCCAGCGCACCTCGGCACCGAGGGCCACGAGGGTCTCGATCAGAACGGCGGTCTGGATCGTCATGTGGAGCGAACCCGCGATGCGGGCGCCCTTGAGGGGCTTCTCGGCGTCGTAGCGGGTGCGGAGGGCCATCAGGCCCGGCATCTCGGTTTCGGCGATGTTCAGTTCCTTGCGCCCGAATTCGGCCTGGCCGATGTCGGCGATCACATAGGAGCTGGTGGCCTGCAGATGGGGAAAGGTTTCGACAGCCGCAGGGCTAGTGGGTGTTGCCACCATGGTTACGAACACTCCCGACTGGGAGGACGAAGGGTTTGTAATGGGAAGTTCTGCGGAGTCGCCGAGGCTTCGGGCTCGCTTGGGGGTAAATCTACAGGGATCCTGAAGGTGGCTGTGCCTGCGCTAGTGCCAGTCGCAGAGGCGCGTCCCAGCCTGAGACCAGCCCCGGTCTGATCGGCCGCAACGCCAAGAACACAGACCCAAGCGCGAATCCACCCCTACCCAGCAGGGAAGCCGTGGATCCGCGTCAGGCTGGAGCAGCCGCAATCCCCGAGGAGGAGGGCCCATGGTGGAGCACACCTGCGACCTGGCCGATGCCGCCGCCACCCAGGACCTGGGCCGGCGCCTGGCGGCCGACCTGCTGAGCGATCCGGCGGCGGGCCGCCCCGCCCTGCTGCTACTGCAGGGCGACCTGGGCGCCGGCAAGACCTGCCTGGTGCAGGGCCTGGCCGAGGGGCTCGGCATCGCCGAACCGATCACCAGCCCCACCTTCGCCCTGGCCCAGCACTACGAAGGCCGCCTTCCCGAGGGCAAAACCACCCGACTGGTGCATCTGGATCTCTACCGGTTGGAACCGGGCGCTGCGGCTGATGAGCTGTTCGCTCAGGAAGAGGAGGAAGCGGCAGCGGTGGCGAGGGGGGGCCATGGTGCTGAGCAGGCCTGGGAATCCACCGGCGTGGAAAGAATGGATGGCATGGGGGTGGTGCTGGCGGTGGAATGGCCCGAACGGCTCAGCTTCCTGCCCCAAGAGGCCTGGCGGGTGCGGCTGGAGCCCAGGGGCGACGGAAGGAGGGTGCACTGGCTACCGCCTGCACCTCGTTGACAGCGGACACGGGCGGCTGAATCCGCAGATCTCCCCACGCAGAAGCCCGGAGCCAGAGAGCGAACTCCACTGAGGATGCGGCCCCCGCCAGGGTCAGGGATAGACCAATGCCTTCCCTCCCTGAGTGGCCAGAAACCGCTCCACTTCGGCGGCCCTGGGCTGGGGATCGATAGCCCCGGCTCCACGGCACACCAAGGATCCGCAGGCGGCGGCAAAGCGCAGCAGGGCTTCCGGCTCGGCCACGGTGTGGGGATCGGCCTCGACCTGGCAGAGGCCATGCAGCAATCCCGCCATGAACGCATCCCCAGCCCCGGTGGTGTCGACGGCATCGATGGCGAAGGGCGCCATCTGGCCGGAGCGCCCACCCAGAAACCAGCGCACGGGTGCAGGGCCATCGGTCACACACACGGCGGGCCGGCCCGGCAGCTCCGAGCTGATGGCTGAGGGATCGTTGCTGGCAAAAAACCAACGGGCTTCCTCGGTGGCGCACTTCAGCAGGGCGGCCCGCTCAAGCAGGGGCTTGATCCGCTCCTGAACCGCAGCCGGGGGGGGCGTGCCGGCGGGGAGCCCCCAGAAGGTGGGTCGCCAGTTCACATCCACCGCCAAGAAAGGAGGTCGTCGACAGCTCGAATCCCTGGCATCGGTTGCCCCGGCCTCCCGCCTGCATCCGGCTGCCTCCACCAAGGCCAGCACCCCCTCAAGGGCCGATGCCGCCAAGGGGGACGCCCACGGCAGGCTGCCGCAGAGCAGCCAGCGGGCCCGTACCAGCAGCGGACCGGCGGCCTGCCGCAACACCTTGGCATCGAGGGCCTGGTCGGCGAAACCGGCCCCACGATCTCCCAGAAAACCACCGAAACTCCTTTCCCCACCGGCATCACGGCGGACGAGCACCACACGGCTGGGGCGCTCCGCATCCCACTGCAGGCCGGAGGTCTCCACGCCCCGTTCGGCGAACAGGGCCTCAAAGGCTTCCCCGATCGCATCGCTGCCGAGGCGACCCAGGAAGGCCGCAGGGGTCCCCAACCGGGTCAAACCACAGGCCACGTTGGCCGGCGCACCGCCAAGCTTGTCCCCGCCATCACCGAGCCCCTGCAGGCTGGCCTCACCAGCGGTGTGCGCCAAACCTTCCAAAGCCTGGGTTCGCCCCCCCGGCTCCGCTCCACCACCACAACCTGGCGCCGGCAAAGCATCACTCACCGGCAGCAACCGATCCACGAGAGCCTCGCCGAAGCAGAGGACCTGGGGTGGCGCGGGGGTGCCCATCAGGCGGCCGAACGACTCCCCCCAGACTGGGCCTGCCCGGCGCCTTCAGGGGCGGCAACCTCAGCAAGCCGCAGCCGCAAGGCCGCAATGATGCGGGTATTGGCGGCCGGGAAGGGATAGGCATCCAGCTCAGCCGGCTCCACCCAGCGCACCTGCTGGGACGCCAGCGGCTGCGGCTCGCCCGTCAGCCAGCGGCACAGATGCACCACGAACCGCAGCCGCTTATGGCTGTAGGCGTGATCCACCACGATCAGCTCCTCGCCCACCTCCACCGCAATCGCCAACTCCTCGGCCAGCTCCCGCTCGATCGTGGCGATGATCGCCTCCCCCTCCTCCTGCTTGCCGCCGGGGAACTCCCAGAGGCCCCCGAGCAGGCCCTCCTCAAGCCGCTGGTCGATCAGCACGCGGCCATCGCCATCGAGCACCACCCCTACCCCGATCACCTGAAAGGGCACGCTGCGGGGGGCTTCCTTCACGGGGTGGCGGGCGGGATCGCCGGCAGCGTAGGCAGCGCACCAGCCCCGCCAGGGGCAGACCTCGCAACGGGGATTGCGGGGCGTGCAGACGGTGGCGCCCAGGTCCATCACGGCCTGGTTGAAGGAGCGGGGCCGCCGCCGATCCAGGAGCGTCTCGCTGAGCCGCCAGAAGACGGCGAGCTGCCGCGCCGGCGGCGCCGGGGCGGCGATCAACCGCGCCAGCACCCGCTTCACGTTTCCATCGAGAATCGCCTCCGGCTGATCAAAGGCCGAGGAGAGGATGCTGGCCGCCGTGCTGCGACCCAGGCCCGGCAGAGCCTGCCAGCCCGCCAGGGTGGGGGGCCACAGACCAGATCCATCAAGGTCCGGAGCCGCTGGCTTCCGGTCCTCACTAAGGCCAGAGAGCAGCTGCCGAGCAGCCTGATGCAATCGCCTAGCGCGGGAGTAGTAGCCGAGGCCCTGCCAGAGCAGCAGCACCCGCTGCTCATCGGCGGCGGCCAGAACTTCGAGGTCCGGGAAGGCCACCATCCAGCGCCGCCAATAGGGAAACACCACTGCGAGCTGGGTTTGCTGCAGCATCACCTCGGCCACGAACACGCCATAGGGATCAAGCACCTCGCCATCGGCGGGCCGGCTGCCGTCGGGATGAAGCTTCCAGGGAATCTCGTGGCGGCCGTGAACCTCCCACCAGGCGAGCAGAGACCGGCGCAGCTCGGGGGCCCGGGCAGAGATCATGGTGAGGCTGAGATCCATGCCCAGCTCGGGGGGCCCGGAAACGGGGACCTCCGCAGAACCAGTCCGGGCGATGGCGATCTCCACAGCGGGGCGGTGCGCCGGCACCAAATCACCCGAACCCTCCGGGTCGCGGCCGGGCGTTCGACAGGGAGACATTGGCGGCCGGCTGGGGAGTCAGGGGGGGCGCCGCCCCACGGCCCTCACTCACCTGCAGCGGTGCAGGGGCCGCTGGCCTCCCCGCCGCCGGCGCGGCCACCACATTGAAGGCAATCGACCAGCGCTCGCCTTCACCGCGGAAGGGCGCCACCGAATGGGGCTGCCAGGCCGGGAACACGTAGTAATCGCCGGCCCTGGGCAGCACGTAGTGGGCCATACCGGTGCGGAAGCTCTGAATGTGCCACTCCTCCGGTCCATGGAGACAGAGCTGGCCATCAAAACTGTCGGAGCGGATCTGGGGCGGAACCTTGAGGTACAACACCCCGGAGAAGCTGCCGCCGTGGGTGTGGGCGGGGTTGTAGTCGCCTCCACGCTGCACGTTGAGCCAGAGATCGATCATCTGCAGGCCGTAGCGGCCCCGGGTCCAGGGGCCGCGACCCTGGGGGGGCTGGCGATCAATCACGTGGCGGATCCAGCGCTCGCAGCCTGGCAGGATCACCGTGCTGCAGAGCTCAGCGGCGGCGGGCTGCTGGGGGCCCAGTTCCCGTTGCAGCGACAGCTGGCCCGCCAGTTTCGGCGCGGCATCGGGATAGGAGTCGGGATCGGCAAGCACCGCCGCCGCCATGGCCTGAAGGTCACTGAGGAGAGCCTCCGGGAGACAGCCCTTGAGCAGGTAGCGGGGAAACAGTTCCAGCACCTCCATCGACCCCTCAGGGGCAACCTCCCCTGGGTCCCGGAGCGCACCATTGGAAGCCATGTCGTCCTCGCCTAAACCGGAAAAGGGTCACCCAGCGGCCATGGCCGGGTCTCCACGCTGCATCGACGTTAGGCCCATTCCCCACGGGAAACGGGCCTCAGCAGCACGGCTCCAGCGAGGAAACGAGGCCGCTCAGCAGGCCACATAGGCCTCGACCGCGGGACTGAGACGCCGCAGGCCGGCAAGGCCGTCGCGCTCAAGATTGCGCACCCGATCCCGGCTGATGCCGAGGATCCGGCCGATCCCCGTGAGACTCATCGGCTCGTCCCCCTCCATCCCATAACGCAGCCGCAGCACCCGTGCCTGCAACTCCGGCAGCTGCTCCAGCAGCGCCCGCAGGTCGCCCTTGAGGCATTCCCCCGTCACCATCTCCTCGGGGCCCGCCCC
>JBBASH010000025.1:0-45411 GCA_040399305.1 Cyanobium sp. | reverse complement strand
TTCTTGCAGCAGCACCTGCAGCCGCTCCACCACCAACGCCTCACCCTCCACCACATAGCCGAAGCGCTGGCGATGACGCGTTTCGAAGGCGGTGCGCAGATCGCCTGTGCTGTCCGCGTCGCTCCAGGGCACCTCCAGGCCCCGCTCCCCGCCCGCGGGCCGCAGCTCCAGGCTCACCTGGGCGGAGGCACGGTCGCCGGAGCCATCGCCGGCCTGCTGCAGGGCCTGGCTGGCCTCGGCCAGCAAGCCATCGCGACGCCTGCGCAGCTCGCTCAGCAGGGACGGCTCCAGAACCCGTTGCACCGCCTCGTTGCGTAGCGCCTCCTGCCGCGAGAGCCCGAGGCCATAGGCCGAGAGCACCCCGGCCAGGGGATGGAGCAACACCCGCTCCACGCCGAGCCGCTCGGCCAGGGCGCAGGCGTGCTGGCCGCCGGCGCCGCCGTAGCTCACCAGCACGGCGGTACGGATGTCGTGGCCGCGCTGGATCGAGATGCGCCGGATCGCGTCGGCCATCCGCTCGAGGGCGATGCTGCGGGCGCCCTGGGCAAGGGCCTCCGGCGTGAGAAGCGATGGCGAATCCATGGAGGCCCCCGACGCCGCAGTCGCCACCGATGGGCCAGCAGACCCCTGAACCAACTCGGCGGCCAGCGCCTCGAAGCCGCGCCGCACGATCGCGGCGTCTGGGGGTTGATCGCCAGCGGGCCCGAACACCGTCGGCAAGGCCCCCTCCGGCAGACGCCCCAGCTGCAGGTTCGCGTCGGTGATGGTGAGCGGCCCGCCACGGCGATAGCAGGCCGGCCCCGGAACCGCTCCGGCCGACTCCGGTCCCACCTGCAACCGACCGCCCTCCAGCCGCACCACCGATCCCCCACCGGCCGCCACCGTGTGGATCGGCAGGGTGGGGGCCTGCAGGCGCAGCCCGGCCACGGCGGTTTCCGGGCTGAGCTCGATGCCAGCGCCCGCCTCCAGATGGAACACATCGGTGGATGTTCCGCCCATGTCGAAACCGAGGATCGGCCGCCCGGCCAGGCCGGCGGCGTGGGCCACCGCCACGGCGCCCCCCAGGCCCCCGGCGGGTCCTGAGAGCACCGTGTCCTTGGCCAGCAGCTGATCGGGGGGCTGGAGCACTCCGGCGGAGGTCATCACCCGCAGCCTCGTCCTGGGGCCAAGGGCCTGCCGCACCTGGGCGAGGTAGGCCTGCAGCACGGGCCGCACGGCCGCCTCCACCAGGGTGGTGTGCAGGCGGGGCAGAAGCCGCGGCAGGCCGCCCACCCGGTGGGAGAGCAGCACCGGAGCGAAGCCCAATTCCTCGAGCCAGGCCCCCATCGCCAGCTCATGGGAGGGGTCGGCCACGGCGTGGAGCAGGGCCACGGCGCAGCTGCTCAGCCCCTCGACCCGGGCCTGCCGCAACTGGAGCTCCAACGCGGGATCGCGGTGGAAGGGTTCCACTTCGCCCCCATCGGCGGCCAGGCGGCCCGGCACCTCCAGCACCCGGTAGGGGAGCAGGGGGGGGCGCTCCACCCGCAGGGCGAAGATGGCAGGCCGGTGCTGCTCACCGATGGCGGCCAGATCGGCGAAACCCCGGTTCACCAGCAGCAGCACCGGCTCCACCCGCCGCTCCAGCAGGGCATTCGTGGCCACGGTGGTGCCGAGCCGCACCTCCACCACCAGGCCTTCAGGAAGGGGCTGGCCCAGCGCCAGGCCGAGCACCTCGCGGATGGCGGCCACGGCAGGATCGATGGAATGGGCGGGATCGCGGAGACCACTGGAATCGCGGGGGAGGTCCTCTCCAGGGAGAGCAGGCCGCTCGGCAGGGGGAGCGGCCCGTGCCGAGCGCCCACGCTCCGACAGCACCTTGCGCACCACCAGGGAGCCATCCGGCGCCTGGCCCACCAGGTCGGTGAAGGTGCCGCCCCGGTCGATCCAGAACCGCCAGGCCCCAGGGCCACCCTCCGAGCCCGATGACGCCATGGCGGTCGTGGGGGTAGCGAGCGATGTGTAGGCGATCATCGCGCAGGCGGTCGGCTGGGAGGGGCATCCGGGGCCAGGCATCGACGCTCGCCATTACCCGAAAGCCGATTCGGGGCACGACAATCAACCAGTAGAGTGACTTCTGGGAAATTCTCAATCCTTACCCAGCTCAATCGAAACCCACTGGTTGTCAACAGGATGAGCGCTAGGCGATAGTTTTTTTTTTAAACGAGCCCCAACGACTGACAAACTTACCAATCCCCCGCTTCTCAAGGAAGCATTTCGGTCACCTCAGCGGTAGTTCTCGAACTGCAGCGGCACCTCCACGTCCTGGGCCTTGAGCAGCTGGATCGCCTGCTGGAGGTCGTCCTTGCTTTTGCCGGTGATGCGCAGGCTGTCGCCCTGAATCGCCACGGTCACCTTCTTGAGCTCGTCGCGCACTGTTTTCGAGAGCTGCTTGGCCAGTTCCTGGCTGAGCCCCTTGCGCAGCAACACCTGCTGCTTCACCTTGTTCCCCCCCACCGCCTCGGCGGGCTGGAAATCGAAGATCTTGAGCGAGAGATCCCGCTTGGTGGCCTTCTGGCGCAGCACATCCACCACCGCATCGAGGGTCATGTCACTGGCGGTGGTGATCGTGAGGCTGCCCTCCTCCAGCTCGATCTCGGTGCCCGAGTCCTTGAGGTCGTAGCGCTGGCCCACATCGCGGCGCACCTGATCGAGGGTGTTCACCAGCTCCTGGCGATCGAAGTCGCTCACCACATCGAAGGAAAAGGAAGACATTGCGCTAAGGGCTGATCCACTCACTGCCCGGCAGCCTATGCGCCTTGGCAACGCCCGGCCCAGAGGGAGCCAGGCACCGGCCTGACCCTGGCCCTCGCCGCTGGCGCCCAGGCGTCCGAGGCTCACGGGCGAGCGCAAGGAGAACCGGTGCGCTTTGAGCTGCTGCGTTCAGCCCGGCCGAACGAGAGCCGTCAACTGGAGGCTCCCGCAAGGATTGATGGAGGGGCTGGCGTAGGAGGCACACTGGCACCGTGGCTGGCAGTGTCCCTGAAGAAGAGGGTGTTGCAGAAGTACTCGCCGATGAAGAGATCGAGATCGCCATCACCATCGGCATCCGCGAAGGCCGGTTTGGCGACCCAGCCAAAATCGGTGATCCCGAAGGAATTGGTAGCGGCGGTGGCGTAGGCAGGAGCGGTGGTCGCTGATGTGGCGGTGTTAAGCGCCTGCGCTGCCACCTGATCGAGCGCCACGGCGAGTTGCCCCTGTACGACACCGCCGCCTGGGTCGGGCACCTGGAGAGCCTTCTGGAGCAGCTGCTAAGGGCGGACGACTGATCCGCCGCGGGCTCGAGTTGATGTGGCGGCCTGGCATGGAAACGTCATCGCCCTGGTGCATGGGCTCACCGTGATGACGCGCAACGCAAAAGACTTCAAGAACGACCTGACGTGGACCCGACAACCGCTCCAGGGGGAATGAGAGTCCCTCATGCGGGAGCTGGTCAACAATCAGAGTGTGAGGTGAACCCCCGCCAGCCCACATGCGTTATGTGCTGATACAGGTCAGGGGAAACTGAGAGGGACCCAGACCCGGTGCCCCCACTCAGCCACGAGGCCGCTGGCGAGCCTTCAACGGCGGGCATCCTGCAGCGGGCAGCCATAGGCATCCAACGCCGCATCCGCGCTCACCAGCAGCAGCGATTCACTGATCGACTGGGCCACGAGCAGGCGGTCAAACGGATCGCGGTGATGGAGGGGCAGCTGCTCGAGCGTCAGCAAGTGGGGGAGATCAAGGGGCAGAAGCTCGAAGCCGCACTCCTGAGCCCACGGAATCGCCTGGGCGGCCGAGAGCGGCATGTCGCCTCGGGCCAGGGCGTGCTTGATGGCGATCTCCAAGAGCGACACATGGCTGATCAGCACGCTGCTGGCCTCGGTGGTGATCAGGTCGCGGCTGCGGGGGCCCAGCCGTGGTTCATCGCTGATCGCCCAGAGGAAGGCGTGGGTGTCGAGCAGGAGCCGCATCAGGGCTGCTCAAACAGCTCGGCGATCAGCGGATTGGCGGCATCGATCGACTCTGGAACCGTGAACTGGCCGCGGGCCACCCCCAGACGGCGGGGCCGCTCCGGCCCCAGCAAGGCGGTGAGGCGCGCCACCGGTCGGCCGTTGCGGGCGATCACCACCTCGCTTACCGCACCGGTTTCGATGGCCTCCACCAGGCGCGAGAGGTGGGTCTTGGCCTCAAGCATATTGACCATGCGACGACCAGAGTCGCCCGCTGCAGCTGCAGTTGCCATGGCGCGCGCCCCACTCAACCCACAATAGACCAGACCAGACCAGACCAGACCAGACCAGCTCAGATCAGCGCCCCGGTGGCTCCGGCCCCAGACGATCCCTCGCAACCAGTTGTCGTCGTTCCGCTCCGGTGGGGTGCCGGTGGGGTGCCGGTGGCCTAGGCACCGGCGGACCTTGATCGCCACGCTCTCCCAACCGCTGCAACCTAGAAAGGGTGTCCGCCCCCCTCCCAGCCATGCCCGCTCCGCTTCCCCTCCCCGCCCTGCTCGCCGCAGTTCCGCTGGCGGTGGAGGCCGGCGGTGCGGGAGCCACCGGTGCAGCGGCAGCCCTTCAGGCAGGCAGCCCCTTCGCCTGGTCGCTGGTGCTGGCCGGCGCCGTGGTGATCGCCAGCCTCTTCCCCCTGGCCGCCGCCCGCTCCAAGGCTGATTTCACCCCCGCCGATCTGGCGGCTCCCCGGGCGATGTTTGAGCGGCTGCCGGCCTGGGGCAAACGAGCCAACTGGGCCCACCAAAACTGCTTCGAGGCCTTCAGCCTCCACGCCCCGGCCTGCCTGCTGGCCCTCTTTGCCGCCCACACCGGCGCTGCCCCAACCGCCCTGGCGATCGCGGCGGCCTGGCTCCACCCGGCCCTGCGGCTCGGCTACATCGGCGCCTATCTGGCCAACCTCCCACCCCTGCGCAGCCTCTGCTGGGCCGGCGCGATTCTGTGCACCGCCATCCTCTACAGCGAAGGCCTACGCGGCGTGCTGGGGGGCTGATCAGCCCTTCTCCTGCAGCCCCTTGAGCGCCGCCAGCAGACTGGCCGGACTCTGGGGATCCACCATCAGCACGCTGCCGGCGGGGGCATTGCCGAGCTTCTCGCCCATCGCCATCCAGTCCTTGGCCAGCAGCAGCCTCAGGCCCTCAGCGGCCGCCGGATGGGCTTCGATCACGGCCGCTAACTCCTTGGCGGAGGCGGCCCGCGCCTGGGCCAGCAGCAGTTGCTGCTTCGCCTGGGCATCAGCCTCGAGCAACAGGGCCTCCTGCTTGGCCTTCGCATCGAGCACCAAGGCCTCGGCGCGTCCCCGCGCCGCATTCACCTGGGATTCCCGTTCGCCTTCGGAGCGCAGCACCGCCGCGCGCTTCTCCCGCTCAGCGGTCATCTGCTGCTCCATCGCCTGCTGCACACCGTTGGAGGGCTTGATGTCGCGCAGCTCCACCCGCGTCACCTTCACGCCCCAGGGATCGGTGGCCTGATCGAGTTCCTTGAGCAGCACATCGTTCACCTCGGAGCGGGTGGTGAAGGTTTCATCGAGGTCGAGCTTGCCCATCTCGGCGCGGATCTGGGTGAGCACCAGGTTCACCATCGCCGCCTGCAGGTTGTCCACCGCGTAGTAGGCGCGGGGATGCTCCAGCAGCTGCCAGTACACCACCGCATCCACCTCGATCGACACGTTGTCGCGGGTGATGCACTGCTGCGGCGGAATATCGAGCACTCGCTCCTTGAGCGATTCGTGGCTCACCACCCGCTCCAGCCCCGGGATCACCAACGAGAGGCCTGGTGAGAGCTGGCGGTTATACTTGCCGAGGCGCTCGACCAGCATTGAGCGGCTGCTGCTGGTTACCTTCACGCCGCTGATGCCGAGTGCGCCCAGGGCGATCAGCACGGGAATGAATAGGCCTTCCATCGAAACGGCTCCACTGAGCAGAGCGTAGGCAGGATGGAGCGGATCAACCGCCGCGGCCCGTTCGGATGCCCCCCCTGCCCCTGCTCTGGCTCGGCCTTGGTGCCCTGCTGCTCACGCTGGTGCTGATCGGGCTCGACAGCGACGGCCTGCTGCTGGTGGGGGGCCTGGCTGCCCTGCTGCTGGTGCTGCTCGCCAGTGCCCTACCCCAGCTGGCGGCGGTCCCGCAGCTGCTGCTGTTCGGGGTCCTGGTGGGGGCGGCCTATGCCCTGGTGCGACGTTGGTCCCGCCGCCATGGCGAGCGGGTGATTCCACCGGCGGCCGGCGCGGAGCTAGCCGAGGTAATCGCCCCCTTCGACCTTGAGGGTGAAGGGCGGGTGCGCTGGCAGGGCCAGAGCTGGGCCGCACGCAACCTTGAACCATCCCGCCAGCTCCCTAGCGGCAGCGCCGTGACCGTGATGGGCCGCGAGGGCACCCGGCTGCAGGTGCTGCCGCGCGATCCGGAACACGCCAGCTGATCCACCCTGCCATGGCTGGCGGCCCTGGTGCCCACTGGGCCCCGGGTCAGCAGGCCCGGCACCCGACTCTCGCTCAGTCGAAGAACATCAGGCTCACCACCTTGCCCATGTCCTCGGCGCTGCGACAGCTGGAGAGCAGGGTTTCGCTGTCATGGAAGGCGTAGCAGATCAGCTGGTCGCAGCGGCTGATGATCTCGTGATTGCAGAGGCTGCTGGCCATCGGCAGGGGCAGGTCGTCGTGCTCCGGCTTCTCCACCAGATGCAGCACATGCTCCAGCTGATCGCGCGATTCGATCGGCTGGCGCTCCAGGCTCTGGGGCAGCAGCACGGTGAGACGGCTGGGGTCCACCTCCAGCACGCTGCGGATCACGGCGGAATTCACCCCCTGGGCCCCCGAGGTGATCAGGCTGTGGCCTTCATGGGCCAGGGCGCGGGCCACCAGTTCCACCAGGTGGATCGACACCACCGGGACGTGCCGACTGCCCAGGATGGCGATCCGGCGTTTGCCCCGATCCTGAAGCATGGCTAGCTCCTGGGCGAGGGTGTCGATCCGGTCTAATGCCGGTATATCGAGGGACCGGGTCAACCTTTGACCGCAAGCTTCGATGTGAACCTAGCAGCGGCGAACCACTTGGGCGGGCCAGCGGCTCAGGCTCGCACCGGCAGCCGCAGCCGCTCGAACAGGCGGGAGAAGTTGCAGTGCTCCTCCACCAGCCGAATGGCGTAGGTGGCCTTCACAGCTTCATGGAGCCGACCATGGCCGAAGGCGGCATCGATCGTCTCCACCGTGGTCAAGGTGTCGTGGTCGACCTTGAGCACGGGCACCTCCAGTTCCTCGGCTCGGCTGATCAGCTGGGGCAGGGGATCCCCCACCCCGGTGAGAATCAGACACTGGGTGGAGGCCTCCAGGGCCGCCAACTGGATGTCGGTGCGGTCGGCACCGGTCACCACGGCCATGTTGCGGCGGCGGCGGAAAAACTCCATGGCGGAGTTCACGTTCATCGCCCCAATCGAGAGGGTTTCCACCAAGAGATCGAGGCGGTCTTGGCAGCAGAGCACCCGCGCTTCAAGGCGCCGCACCAGCTCCTCCACGGTCACGCTGCGCAGCAGGGGGCTACGGGGCATCACCCCGAGCACCGGCAGCCCCAGGCGCTCCAGGGCAGGCTCCACCTCGGCCCGCAGCGCGGCAAGGCCCTCGGGCGCCACACTGTTCAAAACCACTCCGGCCAGGCGATCCCCCAGCTGCTGGCGGGCCTCCAGCAGGGGCTCCACGCTGCGGCTATCGCTCCAGGGATGCACCAGCACCACCTGGGCATCAAGCCCCTTGGCCAGCTGCGCCAGCGACAGCCCGAACAGCAGGCCCTCACTCAGGGTGCCGGCCGCCTCGAGCAGCACCAGCCGCTCAGCCTCAGCGGCGATGCGGCTGCGCAGATCATCGAGAGCGTCTCCGGCCTCCAGATCGGCCGCCAGCAGGCGGGCCTGGGCCGTGGCCGGATCCAGCACCCGCAGCGAGGGCAGCAACTGCTCATCGCTCAGGCCCAGGGTGGTGCCCACGAAGCGCACCTCGGGATCCATCGGGAAGTCGGCCGTGCTGGTGGCCAGCGGCTTGCCGAACAGCACCGAAACACCCTCGCGTCCCAGTTGGCGGGCAAGACCCAGCACCACCGCCGATTTACCGCTGAAGGGTTCACAGGAGCCGATCAGCAACGGGATGGGCATGGATTCCTCGCCGGGGTCAGCGGATCGGCGCCAATCTAGGCAGCGGTCCACCTCAGGTCTCCATCGTGGCGGATGAACAGCCCGGCCATGGTTCACGGCGGACGCCGGCGCCACCCGCACCGGCACCACGGAAGAGGGCGCCTGCCCCGCCGCCTACCCAAGGGATCAACTGCAGAATGCAGCCCCGCGCGGAAGCATTCGCCTCCGCAGAGCCACCATGACCAACGCGGAGCTCCCCGCCCCCCCCAATCCGCCCCCCCGGCAGTCCCCGCTTGCAGCAGCCCCCCCGCAGGACCTCGGGATGGCCCCCCAGAGCGACCCGTCGGGGCCACGCTCCAATGGGCAGCCGCTCCCCTGGGTGGCTGTGACCGGCGCAGGGGGCAGCTTCGGCCGGGCCCTGCTGCGCCGCTGGCACGCCCGAGGCGCCCAGCTGATCGCCCTCACCAGCGGCGATGCGCCCCTGGATCTGGTCGATGGCAAGGGCCATGCCATCCCCGTGCGCCAGGTGCTCTGGCGGGTGGGGGAGGAGCAGGAGCTGGCGGCGCTTCTGGCCGAGGTGGACGTGCTGGTGCTGAACCATGGCGTCAATGTCCACACCGCCCGCGACCGGGCCGCCGTGGAGCGCTCCTTGGAGGTGAATGCCCTAAGCAGCTGGCGCCTGCTGGAGCTCTTCGCCACCGTGGTCGCTGATCGCCGCAACACCGCTGGCGCGCAAGCTCCCGGCAGAGCGGCCCGTCCCCTCCCCGAGGTGTGGCTCAACACCTCCGAGGCGGAGATCCAGCTGGCGGTGAGCCCGCTCTATGAGATCAGCAAACGGCTGGTAGGCCAGCTGCTCAGCCTGCGCGCCCTGGATCTCGCCAGCGCGGCCGGCGGCCCGTTGCGACTGCGCCGGCTAGTGCTGGGCCCCTTCCGCTCAAGCCTCAATCCGATCGGCCTGATGGACGCCGACTGGGTGGCCGGCGAGGTGATGCGCCAGGCGCTCGACTGGAACTGCGGCCTGGTGATCGTGACCCCCAACCCCCTCACCTACCTCCTGATGCCCCTGGCCACCCTCAGCCGCTGGGCCTATTTCCGGCTCACCACCCGCACACCGGGGTCGTGATCAGAAATCCCGGTCCGTGAGGATCTCGCAGCCGTCGCTGGTCACCACGATGGTGTGCTCCCACTGGGCCGAGAGACTGCCGTCCACCGTCACCACGGTCCAGCGGTCCTTGAGGGTGCGGCAGCCCCTGCTGCCGGCATTCAGGATCGGCTCCACCGCCAGGGTCATCCCCGGCCGCAGCACCATGTTGGGCAGGTCACGGGTGCGGTAGTTGAACACCGAGGGCTCCTCGTGGAGGTTGCGACCCACGCCGTGGCCCGTGTAGTCCTCCACCACGGCGAAGCCATGGGCCTCCACGTGGTCCTGAACGGCGCCGGCCAACTCGAGCAGGGTGCTGCCGGCCTTCACCGTGGCCAGCCCCTTCATCAACGATTCCTGGGCCACCCGGCTGAGGGTGCGGGCCTCCTCCGGCACGCCGTCGCCCACACAAATGGTCACGCAGCTGTCGCCGTGGTAGCCCTCAAAGTAGGCGCCGGTGTCCACCTTCAGCAGGTCGCCGGCGCGGATCACCCGCTTGCTGCTGGGAATGCCATGGACCACCTCATTGTTGATCGAGGCGCAGATGCTGGCCGGAAAACCGTGGTAGCCCTTGAAGCTGGGGGTGGCGCCCATCTCGCGGATCCGCTTCTCGGCTTGGCGGTCGAGGTCGCCGGTGGTGAGGCCAGGGGCGGCCATGGCGATCATCTCCCGCAGCACCGTGGCAACGATGCGGCTGGCCTGGCGCATCACCGCAATCTCCCGGGCCGACTTCACCTCCACCCCCCGACGGCTCTTCTGAATGCGCGGCCCGCTCTGGGTCACGGTGCCGTTGGGGGCGGCACCGGGCTGCGAGGCAGCCAGGAGATCGGCGAAGAGATTCATACGGGGCCGACTCCGGCAGGTCGTTCGGGTTCGTTTCAAGTTATCAATGGCTCATGCTGGCCGGGGAGACGCCATGGCTGATCCACACGCAGAGGAACCGCGCGGCGGCAGCGAAGCGGAGGTCTCTGTGCCCAATCCGGGCGGCGATGCTCCCAACCTGAGCGCTCCTCCAGGGGGCACTCCCCCCGAGGCGAGTTCCGCAGCCGGAACCGATCCGAACGATCCGACGGGGCCGGCCACCACCGGCTCAGCCCAGAAGGACACCCGCCGCCCGGCCCAGGATCCCGCCGGCCGGAAGGGCTCTCCACCTCTGGCCCTCCGGCTACGCCGGGCCCATGCCGCCCTGGCACCCTGGGTGCTGGCGCCCCTGCTGCTCACGGTGACCACAGGGCTGGCCTACAGGCTGCTGCGCGACTGGGGCGGCCTCGGCCGGGATCCCGCTCATGGGCTGATGGTGCTGCACGAGGGGGAATGGCTGCGCCACTGGTTCGGGCCCAGCGGCGAAACGTTCTACGTGCTGACCAATGGCCTTGGCCTGCTCTGGATGCTGGGCACCGGCGGCGCAATGCTCTGGCAGCGATGGCACCGGCCGGGGGATCGCGGTGACACATGAGCCGGTACACTGGCTGTTTGGCCAGGCACTGGAGAGCTGGGATGGCAGCGGAAGCAACCGAATCATCAATCGAATCGACATCAGAATCAAACGCAACAGCCATGACAGCACCAGAAGCCGCCGCCAGCGAGACCGCCGCGGCAACCGCCACCGAGGCCCCAGCGGCCACCACGGCGGTGAAGATCACCACCGGGCGCCGCAGTGCCCGTGAGCTTCTTGACGCCTTTGAGGCCGAACAGCTCAAGGCCGATCTGCCCGAGATCTACGTGGGCGACACCGTGAAGGTGGGCGTGCGGATCCGCGAGGGCAACAAGGAGAGGATCCAGCCCTACGAGGGCGTGGTGATCGCCAAGCGCCATGGCGGCCTGAACGAAACCATCACCGTGCGCCGGATCTTCCAGGGCATCGGCGTGGAGCGGGTCTTCATGCTTCACAGCCCCCAGGTCGCTTCCATCCAGGTGGAGCGGCGCGGTAAGGTGCGACGGGCCAAGCTCTTCTACCTGCGTGACCGGGTGGGTAAAGCCACCCGCGTGAAGCAGCGTTTCGATCGCTGAGCCACGCTTCCACCAATCCTTCCTTTGGAAAGGGTTGGTGGATTTAGCCCAGTTCCCTGGGGTTGTCGCCTTGCGCCGTTAGTTCAGTTGGTAGAACGCAGGTCTCCAAAACCTGATGTCGGGGGTTCAAGTCCTCCACGGCGCGTTCGATGGCCCCATTTGCAGTTTCGTGGTTCCGAGCATGGAGTTGGATCTACAACCCGGTGACGTGGTGAAAGTGCTGGAGTCCGCAGCCCTCGGCTGGGTTCGGGCCCGCGTGATCCGTGTCAAATCTGGGGGTCGGGTAGTCGTGCAGAGCGACCAAGGTCGGGAATTCACAGCCCGGGGCAATCAGGTGCGTCTGATCGAGCCAGCTGGTTTCCGTCCCTAAATGACAATCAGTCGGGCAGAATTTCCCTGATCCGCATTGCTTAGCCCTTGTTAACCAAGCTCATCAGTTCACATCAGCAGCCGCAGGATTGAAGCTTTCACCAAACCTTCCCATGGCCTCCCAGCACTCGAGAGGCCTTTTTTGCTGGAAGCCTTCCTTCGCTTTCCCGCCCATCGCCACCTGACACACACCCATCAGGTGTGCTGATCAGCCGTCCTCCCTCCGTGGGGTGAAAGCCCGCTAGGGATCTGCAGGGTCTGCCCAACCAGCCCATGACCTCAGCAGCGTTGACGGAGGGACAGGTCGCGTTGGATACTTCTGAGGTCGGCCAAAGGGCCGGCGCCGCCGATTCACGGGCTCCAAAAGCTCGCGTGTGCGACGGGGGACTGTAGTTCAATCGGTTAGAGCACCGCCCTGTCACGGCGGAAGTTGCGGGTTCGAGCCCCGTCAGTCCCGTTCATTTATTTGGAGCCCCCCACCGTGGCAGTCGCTGGTCCGGTCAGGGTTCGTCTGGCCCCAAGCCCCACCGGAACTCTTCACATCGGCACCGCGCGCACCGCGGTGTTCAACTGGCTGTTCGCCAAGCGCCACGGCGGCCAGTTTCTCCTCCGCATCGAGGACACGGACCGCGAACGCAGCAAGGACGAATACACGGTCAACATCCTCGAAGGCCTTCAGTGGCTGGGCCTCCAGTGGGATGGGGAGCCCGTGATCCAGAGCGACCGCATCGGCGAGCACCGTCAGGCCATTGAACAGCTGCTCGCCTCCGGCAGCGCCTACCGCTGCTACGCCAGCGAGGCCGAGCTCACGGCAATGCGCGAGCAGCAGGCAGCCCATAACCTGCCGCCGCGCTACGACAACCGCCACCGCCACCTCACCCCCGAGCAGGAGCAGGCCTTTATCGCCGAGGGCCGCGAAGCCACGGTGCGCTTCCGCATCGATGACGACGCCACCATCACCTGGAACGACCTCGTTCGGGGGGAGATGCGCTGGTCCGGCGCCGATCTAGGGGGCGACATGGTGATTGCCCGGCGCGCCCCGGCCGACCGGATCGGAGATCCCCTCTACAACCTCGTGGTGGTGGTGGATGACGCCGCCATGACCATCAGCCATGTGATCCGCGGCGAAGACCACATCGCCAACACGGCCAAACAACTCCTGCTCTACGAAGCCCTCGGCGCCCCCGCCCCGTTGTTCGCCCACACCCCTCTGATCCTCAACCAGGAGGGCCGCAAGCTCTCCAAGCGGGATGGCGTGACCTCCGTGAGCGATTTCCGCCGCATGGGCTACATGGCCGAAGCCCTGGCGAACTACATGACCCTGCTCGGCTGGTCGCCGCCAGAGGGCATGGAGGAGCGCTTCAGCCTTGCCGAGGCGGCCACGGTGTTCGCATTCGATCGCGTGAACCGGGCCGGTGCCCGCTTCGACTGGGACAAGCTCGACTGGCTCAACGCCCAGGTGCTCCATGGCCTGGATCCCGAAGCCCTGAGGCAGCAACTCCTGCCCCTGTGGAAGGCGGAGGGCTGGGCCATCACGGGAGCAGCGGCCGATCCCGCCTGGCAGCTCGATCTGTGTGCCCTTCTCGCGCCCTCCCTCACCCGTCTCTGCGATGGTGTGGATCAGGCTGCCCCCTTCTTCCACCGCCCGGAGCCCGATCAGGCCGCCTTAGACCAGCTGGGCGCTCCAGGGGCCTCGGCGGCCGTGGCAGCCCTGCGTGATCGCCTGCCAGAAGGTCCTCTCGAGGCCGATGCCGCCAAGGCGCTTCTGGAAACGGCCGCCACAGCGGCTGGCGTGAAGAAGGGGGTGGTGATGAAGAGTGCCCGGGCCGCCCTACTGGGCAGCCTGCAGGGCCCGGATCTGCTCACCACCCTCACCCTGCTGCACCGGCTCGGGGAAGCGGGCCCAAGGCTGGCTGGTGTTCCAGGTTGAATCCTGGTCGTTTGTCCTGCGGACGACCTATTCCTGAAGTTTCGCAAACACCGGCTCCACCCGGATGGCGATCACACTGGAGGCTCGCAGCACCAGATACTCCAGTTCCAGATCCTCCAGCGGCACGTTCACGAAAGCATCCGGCGCCGCCGAGGTGAGCACACCGCCATACCACTTCTGGAAATCGTCGAGGGTGCGGAACTCCACCACCTGCTCATGCCCGCCCTCGAGCATCAGGTGGATGTGAAACCGACGCGGAACACGGGGCATGGGAAGGCGATGGTTCCGGAAACTCCCCCCAGGATGACGCAAATGGGCCCGGCGTCATCGCCGCCGGGCAATACAAAGGATGGCGGGGCTGGCCGGAGAAGGTGCAGCCCAGGGCAAACGGCTGGACCGCAAACTCCGCCACCAGGGCGAGCAGGGCGCGATCGCGGCCCCGCCAGGCCCCGCCATTGCCCCAGCCCAGCCAGAGCAGCGACCCGTGCGGCCCCACCGGATCCGCTCCAGCGGACTCCAGCGCAGGGACAGCTTCGGAACGCCACGGACCGAGGCGTTCCAGACAGCGCCGGATCCAGGCCTCGTTGTCCGTTCCCACCGGATCGGCCATCCGCTTCATGGCCACTGGGCTGGTGGCCACCGCAGCGAAGAGGTTGATCACCTCCAGCCGCCCGAACCCCCAGCGGCGGCCGTAGGCCACCAGCCGCCGCAGGGTGGCGTCGTCCCGCTGGCCATCAGCACAAGAGGGATTGAGCCCGACAAACACCAGGGTCGGCTGCTCCGGTTCCCATGTGCGCTGGAGCCACCAGCGGTAACCACTGCAGGGGCTGAAGACCGCCGCCGCCTCCGTGCCTGGGGGCGGTGGGGAAACCTCTGGCAGGCTGTGGCCACGGACGGGATCCAAGGGGCGGGAGACCATGGCCAACAACACGGGGGAGAGACTGACGGATGGAGCTCCGCTGGGTCGGGCCGAAGCTCCTGCGCGGCCCCTGCTGCTGCTGGTGGATGGCCATTCCCTGGCCTTCCGCAGTTTCTATGCCTTCGCCAAGGGCGGCGACGGCGGGCTGAGCACCAAGGCGGGGATACCCACCAGCGTGACCTACGGCTTCCTCAAGGCGTTGCTGGAGAACGTCAAAGGGCTCACCCCCCAGGGGGTGGTGATCGCCTTCGACACCGCCGAACCCACCTTCCGCCACGAGGCGGACGCCGCCTACAAGGCCCACCGCGACGAGGCACCCGAGCACTTCTTCTCCGACCTGGCCACCCTGCAGGAGATCCTGGCCGGGGCCATGGATCTGCCCCTGGCCATGGCGCCGGGCTACGAGGCCGACGACGTGCTGGGCACCCTGGCCAATCGGGCGGCCGCCGAGGGCTGGCGGGTGCGGATTCTTTCCGGCGACCGCGACCTGTTCCAGCTGGTGGATGACGAGCGCGACATCGCCGTGCTTTACATGGGCGGCGGCCCCTACGCCAAGAATTCGGGGCCCACCCTGATCCGGCGGGAAGGGGTGATCGCCAAACTGGGGGTGAGCCCCGAGGAGGTGGTGGACCTCAAGGCCCTCACGGGCGACTCCAGCGACAACATCCCCGGCGTCAAGGGGGTGGGCCCGAAGACGGCCATCACCCTGCTGCAGGAGAACGGAACCCTCGACGGCGTCTACGCCGCCCTCGAAAGCCTGTCGAGCGAGAAGGACAGCAAGGGCGCCCTCAAGGGGGCCCTCAAGGCCAAGCTGGCGGCCGACAAGGACAACGCCTACCGCTCCCGCATGCTGGCGGAGATTCTGGTTGACATCCCCCTACCCAGCGAGCCCCGGTTGGCCCTGGGGGAGGTGGATGGCCCGGCCCTGGCGCGGCGGCTGGAGGAGCTGGAGCTGGGCAGCCTGGTGCGCCAACTGGGGGCCTTCGAGCGGGCTTTTTCGGCGGACCACACGCCCCACACCGATCCGGATCAGGTGCTGGCGGCCAAGGACGGCGGGGACGAGCCCATGGCCAAGGCCATCAAACCGGCACCCGCAGCCACAGAGACCCAACCATCCCGAGCTGCCCAACCAGCCCAACCGGCGTCCGAACAGGAAGCCCCGGCGGCGGCCCTTCCGGCCCTACAGCCCGAGATCATTTCCACACCGCAGCAACTGAACACCCTGGTGCAGCGGTTGCTGGCGGCCACCGAGCCAGCGGTCCCCGTTGCCCTCGACACCGAGACCACGGCCCTCAACCCCTTCCAGGCCGAACTGGTGGGGGTGGGCTTCTGCTGGGGTGAGGGGCTCGCTGATCTGGCTTACATCCCGATCGGCCATGGCAGCGGCGATGCTCAGGGACTGCTGGCGGGCCTGGCTGATCCTGCGGAGGCTGACCTCCTTGCCCAGCTTCCCCTGGAAACGGTGCTGCAGGCCCTGGCCCCCTGGCTCGCCAGCCCCGCCCACCCCAAGACGCTCCAGAACGCCAAATACGACCGCCTCGTGCTGCTGCGCCACGGCTTGGCCCTCGAGGGCGTGGTGATGGACACCCTCCTGGCCGATTACCTCCGCGACGCGAACGATCGCCACGGCCTGGAGGTGATGGCCCAACGCAATCTGGGCTTCACCCCCACCAGCTACGCGGATCTGGTGCCAAAGGGAGCCAGCTTCGCGGCGGTGCCCATCAAGGCCGCAGCGCTCTACTGCGGCATGGACGTGCATGTGACCTGGCGGCTCACGGGACTGCTGCGCCAGCAGCTCGCGGCCCTGGGACCCGCCCTGCCGGCATTGCTGGATCAGGTGGAGCTGCCGCTTGAGCCGGTGCTGGCCGCCATGGAGGCCACCGGCATCCGCATCGACTGTCCCTACCTGGCGGAGCTCTCCACGGAATTGGCCACCACCCTGGCGGACCTGGAGATCCGGGCCCGCGAGGCCGCCGGCGTGGACTTCAATCTCGCCTCCCCCAAACAGCTGGGCGAGCTGCTGTTCGAAACCCTGGGGCTGGAGCGCAAGAAATCCCGCAAAACCAAAACCGGCTGGAGCACCGATGCCGCCGTGCTCGAGAAACTGGAACACGACCACCCGGTCGTGCCCTTGGTGCTGGAGCACCGAACCCTCAGCAAGCTGCGCAGCACCTATGTGGAGGCCCTGCCGGCCCTGATGGAGCCGGAAACCGGACGGGTGCACACCGATTTCAACCAGGCCGTCACCGCCACCGGCCGGCTGAGCAGCAGCAATCCCAATCTGCAGAACATCCCCATCCGCACGGAATTCTCACGGCGGATCCGCAAGGCCTTTCTGCCCCAGGAAGGCTGGTTGCTGCTCAGTGCCGACTACTCCCAGATCGAGCTGCGCATCCTCACCCACCTCTCCGGTGAAGAGGTTCTGGTGCAGGCCTACAACGACGGCGACGATGTGCACGCCCTCACCGCCAGGCTGCTCCTGGATAAAGAGGAGGTGAGCAGCGAGGAGCGGCGGCTGGGCAAAACGATCAACTTCGGCGTGATCTACGGCATGGGCGCCCAGCGGCTAGCCCGGGAGGCAGGGCTCCCCCAGGCCCAAGCCAAGGAGTTTCTCAGCCGCTACAAACAGCGCTACCCCCGGGTGTTCGCCTACTTGGAGCTGCAGGAGAGGCTGGCCCTCAGCCGCGGCTATGTGGAAACCATCCTCGGCAGGAGGCGCCCCTTCCACTTCGATCCCGGCGGCCTAGGCCGTCTGCTGGGCAAAGATCCCCTGGCGATCGACCTGGAGGCGGCCCGTCGCGGGGGCATGGAGGGCCAGCAGCTACGGGCGGCGGCCAATGCCCCGATCCAGGGCTCCAGCGCCGACATCATCAAGCTCGCCATGGTGCAGCTGCACCGCACCCTCCTAGAACGGGGCCTACCGGCGCGGCTGCTGCTGCAGGTGCACGATGAACTGGTGCTGGAGGTCGCCCCAGAAGGCCTGGACGAGGTGCGCGACCTCACCCGCCGCACGATGGAGGAAGCCGTGCAGCTGCGGGTACCTCTGAAGGTAGAAACGGGGGTGGGTCCGAACTGGATGGAGGCCAAGTGAGCAGCGAGGGAAGGGAGCCGCGCCGCCCATGGGACAATCCGCAGCATCCAAGAATCCCGGGGAGCATGCCTCCAGCCCAGGCCTCACCAAAACGCAAGGGCATCATCCTGGCCGGTGGTAGCGGCAGCCGGCTGGCACCGCTCACCACAGCGGTGAGCAAGCAGCTGATGCCGGTGTACGACAAGCCGATGATCTATTACCCGCTCAGCACGCTGATGCTGGCGGGAATCCGCGATGTTCTGATCATCAGCACCCCCACCGACCAGGCCGCGTTTCAACGGTTGCTGGGTGACGGCAGCGCCTGGGGAATCCATCTCACCTACGCGATCCAACCCAGCCCTGATGGCCTGGCCCAGGCGTTCCTGATCGGCGAGGAGTTCCTCTCTGGTCACCCCGCCGCCTTGGTGCTTGGGGACAACCTGTTTCACGGCCATGATCTGGTGCCCCAGCTGCAGGCCAGCTATGGCCTGACCAGCGGCGCCACCGTGTTCGCCTATCCCGTGCGGGATCCAGAGCGCTACGGCGTGGTGGAGTTCGCCCCCGATGGCCAAGTGCTGAGCATCGAGGAAAAGCCCACCACTCCACGATCCCGCTACGCCGTGACCGGTCTGTACTTCTACGACGCCTCCGTAGTGGAACGGGCCCATCAGGTGCGGCCCTCGGCCCGGGGGGAACTGGAGATCACCGACCTGAACCGCCTCTACCTCGAGGAGGGCCAGCTGCGGGTCGAGCTGATGGGGCGCGGCATGGCCTGGCTGGATACCGGCACCCCCGATTCGCTGCATGAGGCCGCCAGCTACATCCGCACCCTGGAACACCGTCAGGGCCTCAAGGTGGGCTGCCCCGAGGAAGTGGCGTGGCGAATGGGCTGGATCGATGCAGCAGCCCTGGAGCGGTTGGCCGGCCCCCTGCGCAAGAGCGGCTACGGCACCTACCTGCTGCAACTTCTGGAGAGCCCCCATGCAGGTTGAAACCCTTGGGATCGAAGGCCCCCTGCTGATCACCCCCCGGGTGATCGCCGATGGCCGGGGCCATTTCTTCGAAAGCTGGAACCAGCGCCGTTTCGCCGAGGCCCTCGGCCTGGAACCCAACGCGCTGCCTGAGTTCGTCCAGGACAACCAGTCCCGCTCCCGCCGTGGCGTGCTGCGGGGCCTCCACTACCAGATCGAGCCTGAGCCCCAGGCCAAGCTGGTGCGTTGCGTGGCCGGTGAAATCTTCGATGTGGCGGTGGATCTGCGCCGCCACTCCCCCAGCTTCGGCCGCTGGGTCGGCACCCATCTCAGTGGCGAGAACCACCAGCAGCTCTGGGTTCCAGTCGGCTTCGCCCACGGCTTCCTCACCCTCAGCGAAAGCGCCGAAGTGCTCTACAAAACCGCGGGCTACTGGAACCGCGACTGCGAGCGTTCGCTCCGTTGGAACGATCCGGCCATCGGGATTGCATGGCCCTCCAGCGGCATTGAGCCGCTGTTGGCGGACAAGGATGCCGCCGCTCCCGGCCTGGCCCAAGCCCTGGCCGCTGGCGATGTCTTCGGCGGCCCCGAGCCATGAAAGTGCTGCTCACCGGCCGGGAGGGCCAGCTCGGCACCGCGCTGCTGGCCAGCCTTCCCGCGGGCGTTGCCCTGATCGCCACCGGACGCTCCGAACTGAACCTGGCCGATGCAGCGGCCTGCCGGCAAGCCGTGCTGGAGCATCGCCCCGACTGGGTGCTCAACGCCGGGGCTTACACGGCCGTCGACCGGGCCGAAAGCGAACCTGATCAGGCCTTGGCCATTAACGCCGGTGCACCGCAGGCCTTTGCTGAAGCCCTCGCGGAAACAGGCGGGCGCCTGCTGCAGGTGAGCACCGACTTCGTCTTCAACGGCGCCCAGGGTTCGCCTTACCGGCCGGATCAGGCGCTTGATCCCCTAGGGGTCTATGGGGCCACCAAGGCGGCAGGCGAAACGGCCGCCCTGGCCCTTCCCGGAGCCCGGGTGCTGCGCACCAGCTGGGTCTACGGGCCGGTGGGCAAAAACTTCTGCCTCACGATGTTGCGGCTCCATGCTGCCAAGGCGGCGGCCGGTGAACCGCTCGGCGTCGTGGCCGATCAAGTGGGCTGTCCCACCGCCACCCACACCCTGGCGGCGGCCTGCTGGCGATCGATCGGGGCCGATGCAGCAGGCGCCTTAGCCAACACCGCCGCTGGAAACGACACAGCGGGCAACGACGGCCCAAGGATCCTGCACTGGAGTGATGCCGGCGCCGCCAGCTGGTATGACTTCGCCGTGGCGATCGGCGACCTGGGGGTGGCGGCGGGTGTGCTGGAGCGGGCCGCCGTGGTGCGCCCCCTCAGCACCGCCGACTACCCCACCCCGGCCCAACGGCCCAGCTATTCCCTGCTCGACTGCACCGGTTCGCGCCTGGCCCTCGCTCTGGATGCTGTGCACTGGGGTGCCGCCCTTGCCGAGGTGCTGGAGGGGCTGCGACGCTCCTAGAGCTGAGCCGCTCTAAGAACTCAGTACGGCGATCCAGCGTCAAAGCAGGATTCAGGGGCAGGGAACCAAGATCGAGAACAGAGATCCGCGCTGGATCTGCTCGTCGTTGATGCACCACTAGAGCCCAACCACAAAATTCAACAAGCCCAAATCAAGCTTAATGGCTCGGGATTTCCTCCTGACCAGCAACATTAGCCGAAGCCCATTTAAAGGTGACGATATTGGGCAACGAATAGTACTTCTTCATCCACCCTTCAATATACTTGACATTTAGATTTTCTTCATATGGCATTCTCTCAGCAAATTGGAGTCTTGGCAGTTTATAAAGCACAATAGAGCGAGGATAATTTCCGCCTCTGGCATATTCATAACTAGCCGCAGAAAGCTTAAAATGATTTACAAGGTTTGTTGAATAGTTATCTCTATACCCATTGAATATAGCAGATGCATTGCGCAGAGCTGGAGGCAGCACAGTGATTAAGAAGATAGTCATAAGGACGATAAAATGAGTCTTTTTACTCTGCCAGACACTAAAACTGTACATGACAGGCACAATAAGTAGAAAATAACAAGTTAGCAAGCCTCTGCCAGACGCACCAGGGCTCAGCAGCTGTGGCAATAGCGACGCAATTGCCGACAAATATAGCAACATTGCAACTAAGCCTGCTTGACCGATAAACCTTAGCCTAAAGAGGAGGGCGCCTGCATAGAGAGGTATTAAGATGAGCGCCACCCAGTGCCACATAGCATATAATGCAAGAAAAACTACCAGGCATACTATAAAAGTGAGTATCGCAAATCGTCGGCTTTTCGAAATTGCATACCATTTTATACACATAAGAACGAATGAAAACGCAAGTAAAATCTTGAGGCTATTTGTGTCTGAACTGCTAGCCAAAAATTTAATTATATTGAAATTATGCTTGATGAGTTCTAGCTTGCTTGTAGTTGGATAAATTGACATGGCTGCACGTCTAAAATTTCCTGGGGCCAGGATAGTAAAAGCACTCGCAGCAAAAACCATCAATGAATAGCCCATATGACGCATTCTGACAAGCTTTGTTTGGTTTATAGAATTAGAGAATACAGGCCAAAAAAGCATAAATGTGCATGCTGCTATTGCCATTTGTTCGTGGAATAATGCTGAAACTGCTACCAGTGTTGCAGAAGGTAGCCTGAACTGTTGCATTCTTGCAACCATGCATGCAGCACACAGTAAGAATGGGATACCCCAAACGTATGCTGATGCCGCAGAAAACCAATACAAACCACCCGCAGCAGTATAGACAGGCATAGAGAGAAAATAAATAATTGAGACCAGCATGATACCAGTCGATCTGTATCTTTGCGTACATATTGCATTGGCGACGATAATGATTGCAGTTATATTTATGACCTGAAAGAGTCTTACCCAGTTTATTCCGAGCCTAAACAGGCTTATTTCTAAGAAGAATGGCACAATTCTGCCTGTCCATTGTAGATATAGCTCCCTTAGAAACGCAAAGAGCTTAGAAGGTGGAAATCTTGTTCCTGTAAATCCTGTCTGCTCGTTTTGGTATCCCAAAACTGCAAATCCATAGTCATCGTGATATGGAAATACCATTAGATGCTGCCAAATAAGGTAAACCACAAAAACGGAAAAGATTCCAAATGGCAATAGGTAGATGCCGTGCCTCAGATATTTGTGAAACTTTGCATGCGAAGATAACAATGCATTGATGAATGCCGTCATTTGACAATAGAGTTCTTTCATACAATGCTAAAAGCTGTTCTATTTTAAAGGGCATTAAGCTATTGCGCAATGGACAGTGTACAGTTGCCGAAGCGCACCAGCACATTACAGTCAACAGAAAGCATTGAACACTTAATCACGTATTCAGTAAGTAATGTCTTATTTTTTACACCATGGAGATGCCTTGTTAGGCTCCGAGACCTATCAGGCAAGTTGTACGCTCGGGGGCTGAGCTGAGCACCGAAGTTAAATGTACTGCGGGTTGAGCTTCAGGGGCCGCGCGGCCGGGGAGTCGTGGACATCGATGGCTGTCTTCGGCGGGGTTGTGCGTCCGGCCCTTGATCGCGGCTGTAGACGATGGCGCCCTTGGAAGGGCGCCATCTTTCCTGGCAGTCACCGTCAAGGGGCATTAGGGGGACTCTGGGTAACCCGGCCTATCCGCGCGAGAATGCCCCTGTGAACGCAAGCCAGGACTGAACTGATGGGCGGCAAGCAGCTCGGCTTCTCGGATTACGAGCAGACGACCGCCAAGAAGCAGACCAAGCGCGAGAAGTTCCTGGCTGAGATGGAGGCGGTGGTCCCTTGGGACGCGCTGATTGGCTTAATCGAGCCCATCTACCCCAAGACCGGCAAGAAGGGAGGGCGTCCTCCTTACCCGCTGGCGACCATGCTGCGGATCCACCTGCTGCAGCAGTGGTACTTCCTCAGTGATCCGGCCATGGAAGAGGCCCTGATCGAGGTGCCCACCATGCGTCGATTTGCTGGCATCGACATGATCACTGACAGGATCCCGGAGGAGACCACGATCCTGACCTTTCACCACCTGCTGGAGAAGCACAGGCTGGGCGAACAGATCTTTGAGACCGTCAAGGCTCACCTCAGCAATAGGGGCATGACGATGCGGCAGGGCACGATCGTCGACGCCACCTTGATTGCCGCGCCCAGCTCCACGAAAAACAAAGAGGGGAAGCGGGATCCAGAGATGCACCAGACCAAGAAGGGCAACCAGTGGTATTTCGGGATGTAGCCGCAGGCCCGCGAAGCGGTAGGTCCACCTGGGCGTGGACAAGGACTCCGGCCTGATCCACTCAGTCGTCACCACAGCCGCCAACGTGCATGACCCAGCAGCCGAGCTGCTGCATGGCGACGATGGAGTGGTCTACGCGTGTTCCACGACAATCTGGGTGAGTGGCGCGTTACCCATGCCGAACAGGTGGTCGGCCAGCAGTTGGGGGCAATCCGGGACCAGGAAAACAGCCAGCTCAACAGCAAGAAGCCACTGCTGACCAGGCGTCAACTAAACGGGTGACAAGTTACACGAGTCAACGCGCCCGCCTACGTAGTTGACACCGGGCTGGGAGGCACCCAGCCCGGAGGCCACCAGACCCGCCAGGGCACGCAATAAAAAGCCAGAGGCGATGCAGAAAATGTCGAGCAGGGGTTGGCGCTTCAGCTGCAGGCAATAGGCCAACTGAATCAAGGCATAGGCCAGGATCACGCCGGCGAGGGCCTGGCTGACGCTGGCGGCCACAGCAAGGCTGGCGCAGAACAGAACGGCGGCAGCGGCCAAAGCGAAGGGAACGGGCAGGGCCCCTGAAGCAATGGGCCGGCGGCACTTACTGGGATGGGCCCGGTCGGCCTCCACATCGATCACGTCGTTGACGAGATAAATGGTGCTGGAGATCAGGCAAAAGCTGACCAGCGCGACAGTGGAATTAATCCAGATCTGTGGATCAGATCGGAAGCTGAACAGGGCCGAGACATACACCACCAGGTTTTTTGGCCATTGCCGAGGGCGGCAAGCGGTGATCAGTGGTAAGGAGATCATTAAAACCTCGGCTGCTCAACAATTAACTCGGCTAATTGTATACCCTGGGCACTCATCACCCCTGCAAAGCGAATGCCTATAGGCTTGGGACCCATGTTTTGCTTGCTGATTGCCACACCCTAAAGGTCTCTCAGACGCGATAGGTGCGGATCTGGCCATCGTGAAACTTTACGGCCAGCATCAGTGGCGAGGCATTGAATGCGATCGTTTATAATCGTCCCCAAAGGGTTGGCTTGAGTTCGAGTGTAAATCTTGTGCCTTTAGCCAACTTCTAGGGGAAGCCGGCTCCTTCGCTCTCACAAGGATTTGACAGCCACAACGTCGAGAGAGGTCTGGCGGCCACGGTGGATTGGTACCTGGCCAACATCGACTGGTGCGAGGTGGGGCATCAGCGGCCGGCCTACAGCGGCGGTTGGCTGGGCGAGGGCTGAGGGGATTCGCCTCGGCCCAGCAGGACAGTGACGAGGGCAGGAAGGGCCTCAGGCCCTGGAACCAGGGCCATCGCGATGCCGATCGGTCCGATTGCGTTTCTGGTGACCAGCCGTCACGCTCACCCCTTCGCCAGGAAGAAGGAATGGGCGTGGGCTGGAACGCTCGCAAAGCTCCAAGCTCCCCAGGCCTTACGGTGCAGCCGATCCGACGCTAACCGGCCCCGGGCCGTCCCCCGCCTTGACCCTGCGGCTCACCAACACCCTCACTCGGGCCAAGGCCGACTTCGTGCCCCTTCAAGAGGGCAGGGTCACGATCTATTGCTGCGGGGTCACGGTCTACGACCTCTGCCACCTCGGCCATGCCCGCAGCTACATCGTGTGGGATGTGCTGCGCCGTTACCTGATCTGGCTGGGCTATCAGGTGACCTATGTGCAGAACTACACCGACATCGACGACAAGATCCTCACCCGCGCCGCCGCCGAGGGCAGCTCGATGGAGGAGGTGAGCGAACGCAACATCAAGGCTTTCGTGGCCGACATGGCCGCCCTCAACATCCTGCCGGCCGACCGCATGCCCCGGGCCACCCGCAGCCTTGATGCGATCCGAAACCTGATCGGTGAGCTGGAGGCGCGGGGGGCCGCCTATTCGGTGGATGGTGATGTGTATTTCGCCGTGCTCAAACACCGTGACTACGGCAAACTCTCCGGTCGGGATCTGGCCGAACAGCAGGACAACGCCTCCGGCCGCGTCGCCACCGCCGAGGAGGCCCGCAAGCACCATCCCTTCGATTTCGCCCTCTGGAAAGGAGCCAAGGCGGGCGAACCAAGCTTCCCCTCACCCTGGGGCCCGGGCCGCCCCGGCTGGCACATCGAATGCTCAGCCATGGTGCGCGAGGAACTGGGCACCACCATCGACATTCATCTTGGTGGCGCCGACCTGATCTTTCCCCACCACGAGAACGAGATCGCCCAGTCGGAGGCGGCCAGCGGCCAGGAACTGGCGCGTTGGTGGCTGCACAACGGCATGGTGAATGTCGATGGCGAGAAGATGAGCAAATCGCTCGGCAACTTCACCACCATCCGCGCCCTGCTCGAATCCGGCGTCAGCCCGATGACCCTGCGGCTGTTCGTGCTGCAGGCGCACTACCGCAAGCCGCTCGATTTCACCGCCGCCGCCCTCGAGGCCGCCGCCACCGGCTGGAAGGGCCTCAACGCCGCGCTGGGAGTGGGCCGCACATATGCACATCTGCTCCCCTGGAGTGAAAGCACGGCCGGCGACCTTTCCGCCCTTCCTGACGACCTGGCGGCCAGCAAGGGCCGTTTCATCGCGGCCATGGACGATGACCTCAACACCGCCGCAGCCATGGGCGAACTGTTTGAGCTGGCGCGGCCCCTGCGGGCGCTCGCCAATCGCCTCCAACGTCGTGACATTCCCGGAGCGGCAGATCTGCTCCTGGCCGGTCGATGGCGGTTACTGCTTGAGCTGGCGGGGGTGCTCGGGCTCGAACCCGAACAGCCAAGGCTCCAGTCGTTGCAGGGATTCAGCGATCAAGCAACCAGCGGGGAGCCAACAACCAAGGCGAAGCCTGCAGCTTCACTGGGATGGAAATCAACGGTTGTCCAATCGCCAACTCCCGTGGGGATCAGCGCCGAGGGCAGCCCTGGGGAAGAAATCAGAGCCCTCATCGAGAGGCGCAAGGCCGCCAAGGCCGTCCGCGATTTCGCCGAGGCCGACCGGATCCGCGACGAGCTCAGGGGCCAGGGCATCGAACTGATCGACCGCCCCGGCGGCAGCACCGAATGGTTGCGCCGCTGAGGGTTTCCGCTCCTTAAAGCCTCCCCAGACAGACCTGAGCCGCCACCCCTCGCGCGAGCGACGACCCGTGCATCTCCAGTGGCTGCGTTCCCTTTGAGCTGCCGGCGGTCCTGAGGCCAGCGGATGCACCTAGCGGAGGCCCCGATCCAGGGCAGCACGTTCAGGCGAAAGCGAAGTGCATCCGAAGCCCCTGCCTGCCTCAAGCTCCCGGCGGCGCCTGCTGATCCCGCATCAAGGTCTCGATCTTGCGGATGCGCCGCAGCGTCGTCTCCCACACCTCGAGCTGAAAGGCGCGGCCCCGATCCCCCGCCGCCAGGGCAGCACGGCACTCGGCCACCCGGGCTTCAAGGTCACCGCCGGCCTCGAAGACATCCCAGAGCTGCCGCTCCAGCCGGGCCCGCTCGATGAAGTTCCAGCGCTGCAGCCAGGGGGGGAGGGCGGCCATCGGATCGAGCTCGGGCTCAAGAATGGCGCCAGCCTTGCAGAAGCCCCCGAGAGAGCCGCCGGTTGCCCCAGGGGCGTGGGGTCGAGCCGACGCGACCGCCACCTCCGCAGAGCTGGGCAAGGTGGCCCGAAAGTCCGGAAGTGAGTCGCTGAAGACCCCGATCAGACCTTCGTTTGGAACTGCCGTGACACGGTGGCTGGAGCTGCTGGCCGTGGTGAGCGAGCTGCGCTCAGACGATCTCTGGAGCTAGATGAGAAAACCGCTGGAGCTGCGGTGAGAAACTGGTACCGCAAGTCTGCGAGCCCCGCCGTGAAAGCCCTGTCCGTGCTGGGGTCAACAGGCTCAATCGGCACCCAGACCCTGGAGATCGTCGAAGAGTTCCCCGAGCGCTTCAAGGTGGTGGCCCTCACGGCCGGCAACAACCTCGACCTGCTGGTGGAGCAGATCGTGCGCCACCAGCCCGAGGCAGTGGCGCTGGCCCACCCGGAGAAGCTCGCTGAGCTGCGCGAACGCCTCGAAGCCCTCGAGCCGGCCCTGCGGCCCGCCCGGCTGCCGGAACTGCTGGGGGGGAGCGACGGCCTCTGCGCCGCCGCCGCCTGGAGCAGCGCCGATCTGGTCGTCACCGGGATCGTGGGCTGCGCCGGCCTGCTGCCCACCCTGGCCGCGATCAACGCCGGCAAGGACATCGCCCTGGCCAACAAGGAGACCCTGATCGCCGCGGGGCCCGTGGTGCTGCCGGCCCTAGAGGCCAGCGGAAGCCGGTTGCTCCCCGCCGATTCAGAGCACTCCGCCCTGTTCAAGTGCCTGCAGGGCACCCCCTGGGCCGACACCGCCCGCCTCTCCACCGGCGTTCCCACCCCCGGCCTGCGCAGCATCCAGCTCACCGCCAGCGGCGGCGCCTTCCGCGACTGGCCCGCCGCCGACCTGGCCAAGGCCACCGTGGCCGATGCCACCAGCCACCCCAACTGGAGCATGGGCCGCAAGATCACCGTGGATTCGGCCACCCTGATGAACAAAGGGCTCGAGGTCATCGAGGCCCACTACCTGTTCGGCCTCGATTACGACCACATCGAGATCGTGATCCACCCCCAGTCGATCATCCACTCGATGGTGGAACTGGCCGATTCCTCGGTGCTCGCCCAGCTGGGCTGGCCCGACATGAAGCTGCCGATCCTCTACTGCCTCAGCTGGCCCGAGCGGCTCGAAACGCCCTGGCGCCGCCTCGATCTCACCGAAGTAGGCCAGCTCACCTTCCGCGCCCCCGACCGGGCCAAGTACCCCTGCATGGAGCTGGCCTACGCCGCCGGGCGGGCGGGCGGCACCATGCCGGCGGCCCTGAATGCGGCCAACGAGCAGGCCGTCGCCCTGTTCCTGGAGGAGCGCATCCCCTTCCTCGCCATCCCCCACCTGATCGAGCGGGTCTGCGACCGCCACCGCGCCGACCTCACCGCAAGCCCCTCACTGGCCGATGTGCTGGCGGTCGATGCCTGGGCCAGGCAGGCTGTGGTTGAAACCGCCGCTGCCCTGCAGGCCGCCACCCCGGCCGCCCTGCCGGCCTGAAGCGTTTCATCGCCCAGCATCACCCCTGCAGCGCCATGCCGTTCCAAGGATCGCTTGAAGACCTCAAGGCTCTGATCACCCTTCTCCATCTCCAGGGCCACTGGAGCGATGAAGGCCCCCTGCAGACCTTCAGCACCGACAGCGGCGAGCACATCAACTTCTGGCCCGCCACCGGCGAGCTCCAAGTGAAGGGCCACCCCCAGGCCAGCCATGAGCTAGCGGCACGCCTGGAGCAAGCCATGGCTAGCCGGGGCAGCTGAGTGATCCGCGTCAGCCACCACCTGCTGCTCTGCGCCACCCCCAGCAAGGCCCTCTGCTGCCCCGATCCGGAACTCGGTGTCGCCAGCTGGAACCGCCTCAAGCAGCTCGTGCGGGAGCTAGGCCTGGAGGATCTTGCCAGGGAGCAGGGCATCGTGCTGCGCACCAAGGCCGACTGCCTGCGCATCTGCACCGAGGGGCCGATCCTGCTGATCTGGCCCGATGGGGTGATCTACGGCAGCGTGACCGCTGAGCGGCTCGAACGGATCCTGCGGGAACACGTGATCGGCGGAGTGCCGATCGAAACCTGGGTGGTGGGGCGAAACCAGTTCGGCAGCGGGACTGCGGAACTCTGGAAAGGTGGCAATCGCCCTGGATCAGATCCTCAGGCCTGAGCGCCTGTGGGGCGTCCGGTGGGACAGCTGGGAAACAGAGGGGCTGCAAAACCGACGCAGTCTCCTGACTGGCGAAGGTCCCGTCCACCCCCTCGATCCACCCAACCTCAGGCGGCCACCTTCTCCTTCGCCCCAACCGCCGCCTTGCCGACCCCGAGGCTGCGGAGCTCGCCCAGCAGGCCGTTGAGCACCGCCTTGGCATCACCAAACACCATGGCGGTCTGGGGCAGCTCGAACAGGGCATTGGCGATGCCGGCATAACCGGCACCAAGGCTGCGCTTCACCACAAACACCTGGCGGGCCTGGTCCACCTCCAGCACGGGCATGCCGTAGAGGGGGCTGGAGGGATCGCTCTTGGCATCGGGATTCACCACATCATTGGCCCCGAGAACGATCACCACATCGGTGCGGGGGAATTCGGGGTTGATGATGTCCATCTCTACCAGCTGCTCGTAGGGCACATCGGCCTCAGCCAGCAGCACATTCATGTGGCCGGGCATGCGGCCAGCCACGGGGTGGATGGCATAGCTCACCTCCACGCCGTGGGCCTCGAGCAGCTTGGCCAGTTCCCGCAGGGCGTGCTGGGCCTGGGCCACCGCCAGGCCATAGCCCGGCACGAACACCACCCGCTCGGCCTGCTCGAGCGCCATGGCGCACTCCTCGGGGCTGCAGCTGGTGATGCGGGTATAACCCGCTTCGCTGCCGCCGCCGCCCACCGAGCCGCCAGCACCACCCAGAGCCCCCCCGAACAGCACGCTCACCAGGGAGCGGTTCATAGCGGTGCACATCACCTGAGTGAGGATCAGGCCGGCCGCGCCCACCATGGCGCCGGCCACAATCAGCAGCTGACTGCCGACCACGAAGCCGGCGGCGGCCGCGGCCACACCGGAATAGGAGTTGAGCAGCGAGATCACCACGGGCATGTCGGCGCCGCCGATCGGCAGGGTCACGCCGATGCCGAGCAGGGTGGAGGCGCCCACCATCAGCCACAGGGGCCAGCCGGCCGGATGGGCCGGAATCAGCACCCCGCCCAGCAGGCAGAGCAGCGCCAGGGCGATGTTCACGCCGTGGCGGAGGGAGCTCTGGGTCCAGGCGGGGGTGTCGAGCCAGCCCTGCAGCTTGGCCATGGCCACGATCGAGCCGCTGAAGGTGATCGCCCCCACGAACACCGAGATCGCAATCGAAACCAACTCCACCATCCCGGAATCGTGGGAAGCGAACAGGGCGACGCCGATGGCCACCAGCAGCGAGGCCATGCCACCGCAGCCATTGAAGAGGGCCACCACCTCGGGCATGGCCGTCATCGGCACCCGCTGGGCGGTGACCACCCCGGCCAGGCCACCGAGGGCCGAACCCACGGCGATCCAGAGCCAAGTGACGGGCGAGGGTTGCAGCTGGATCAGCAGCCCCACCACCGCCAGCCCCATGGCCAGGGCCGCAAGACCGTTAGCGGCCCGCGCGGATCGCACTTTGGAGAGTCCCTTGAGGCCAAGGGCCAGCAGCAGGACCGCCACCAGGTCGATGGCGTCGGTGAACAGATCAATCGAGAGGGAGTTCACGGCAGAAGCGGATCAACCGCACAGATCAGGACTGGATGGAAAACAACGGGACCGCCCCAAACCCTGGGCAGAGCCCCTTACAGAAGCTGAACAAAGGAAATAAGCGAGGTGGGGAAGGAGGCTGGATCCGGGAAGGCCGAAGACCATCCGCCAGGACCGGTGACCCCAACCAGAGGCCACCAACCTCCGCTCCCTCAGCGACGACGGAACATCGCGAGCATCCGATCCGTCACCAGGAAGCCACCCACCACGTTGTACAGGGCGAAGCCCAGCGAGAGGGCACCGATCGCCAGCAAGGCGGGATTGCCCTCCGCCTGACTGAGCAGGGTGAGGGAGGCGAGCATGGTGATGCCGCTGATGGCATTAGCCCCCGACATCAGGGGCGTGTGCAGGGTGGGCGGCACCTTGCCGATCAGTTCAAGGCCCAGAAGGCTGCCAAGCAGCAGCACCCAAAGGGAATTGGAAAGGGAACTCATCGCAGGCTTGGGGTCGAGGCGGACACGGGGGTGGCCTGGTTGCCACCGATCAAGGCTGACGTTTCAGCTTTGGCTGAAGGCAATCCCATGGGGGATCCCTGGTCTTCAGGGCCAAACACCACATCACGGCGGCGGCAAGCTCCCTCATGGATGAGGAGGCAGCCATCGAGGATCGGATCGGCAGGATCCAGGTGGAGTCCTTCCTCGCCCAGAAGGTGTTCGATCAAGGCCGCCACGTTTCGGGCGTAAAGGGCGCTGGCGTGGTTGGGAACGCTGCTTGGAAGTGCCTCGGCACCGATCAGTTTCACGCCCCTGCGCTCCACCGTGGTGCCGGGGACCGTGCCGAAGCAGTTCCCTCCCTGGGCCACGGCCAGGTCCACCACCACCGCACCGGGACGCATGCCATCGAGCATGGCCTCGCTGATCAGGCGGGGGGCCGGCCGACCCGGCACTTGGGCGGTGCAGATCACCAGGTCGGCCAGGGAGAGTTGTTCTGCCAGCTGGATGCGCTGAGCCTCAAGGAAGGCCTCCGAGGCCTCACGGGCATACCCGCCGGATTCGGCTGGGCGGTCCTCCAGCTGGGGCGGCTCGATGAAGCGGCCCCCGAGGGACTCCACCTGCTCTTTCACTGCCGGCCGCACATCCGACACGTAAACCACCCCGCCCAGGCGGCGGGCCGTGGCCAGGGCCTGCAGGCCTGCCACCCCGGCGCCGAGGATCAGCACCCGGGAAGGCTGGATCGTGCCGGCCGCCGTCATCAGCATCGGCAGGTAGCGGTCAAGGGCGGCCGCCCCCAGCAGCACCGCCTTGTAACCGGCAATGTTCGCCTGAGAGGACAGCACATCCATGGCCTGGGCGCGGCTGATGCGGGGCAGCAGCTCCAGGGCAATTGCGGAGACCCCACGGCTGACGAGGCTTTCGGCCATCGCATCGGCCCCGTAGGGATTCAGCAGTCCCACCAGCAGGGCGCCGCTGCGGAGCTGCTCAAGGATCTCCAGGGGAGGCGGGTTGACGCACAGCACCCCATCCACTTCCGACCATGGCAGCGCACCCCCGCCGAGAAGCTCGGCCCCGGCAGCGCCGTAGTCGTCGTCGCGGAAGCCGGCAGCCAGGCCAGCCCCCTGCTCAACCAACAAACGGGCCCCACGGCCGGTCAGCCGGCGAACGGTCTCCGGGGTGGCGGCCACCCGGGTTTCACCGGAAGCACGCTCCCGGGATATCAGCAATTTCACCAAGGGCGTCGCCCTCCAAACCCTTCTCCGCTTTAGAGGGGCCCGGGATAGACGACAAGCTGGACCGGGCCATTGTGCGGACCCCCCCACCGGCCACAGTTCAGCAACTCCAACAACACCCCCGCAAAACGGAGTTTTCCTGAAGAACCGCCTGCCCGCCCACGCCGGTGGCTAGGGCTGGGTCTCTTGTGCACCCTCCTCCGCAATGGCTCTCACGGCCCTGGAATGCCCGGACAACGTCTGCCACAGCCACCACGGGGGCCACGCGGTGGCCCGGGAAGAGGTGGAGCGCAACCTCAACGCCCACGGCGTCGACTGGTGCGAACGGGTGGCGGAGCGGATCTACGAGATCTCGGTCGACAGCTTCTGCCAAACCGTGATGCCCAACCTGCAGCAGCAGGGCTGGCAGCGGCGCCACCTGGACTGGGAATTCAAGCTCTCGCAAGAACCGGCCGAGGTTGAGCGCACCGTGGTGGACGGAGCGATCAACGCCATGGAGAGCTTCCTGCGCAGCAACGAGGTGCAGCGCCTGTTCATCAAGGAACTGGTGCAGGGCACCTTTGCCGAGGCGATGCAGAACCCCCTGCGGAGCATGGGAATCCGCTATCTGATTGAGGAGGAGCTGATGGGGTTCCTCAGGGATCGGCGCGAGGATCTGCTCGATCGGATGGCCGAACGGCTTCTGGAGGATGCCGCCGGGGATTTCGAGCGGGCTCGCCACTGCGCTTCCGCCGATCTCAATGAGGTGGAACACCTGCTGATGAACCACGCTGAAGCCCAGCACTGAAGGATCCGGTGCCCCGTCCGGTTGACGGGGCACCGCAGATCACCTCAGACCAAACCTCAGAATCAAGACCTCAGAATCAGGACCTCTGATCAAAAGGCTCTGATCACCTTCTCTATCTCCAGGGCCACTGGAGCGGTGCCCCCCCTGCAGACCTTCAGCAACGACAGCGACGAGCACATCAACGTCTGGCCCGCCACCCGCGAGCTGCAGGTGAAGGGCCACCCCCAGGCCATCCACAACCTCGCGGCACTGCTTAAAGGCGCAACTGGATGGCTATGACAGATGACAACAACAGGTCTGACAATTTTTCCCTGAATGCTTCCCTCTAATGCTTCAAGATACCGGCTAGTACATAAAACCAGAAGACATATCCAAACCAACTCGCTCGTAAGATGGCCAAATCGGCGCAAAGATCTAAAGCGAGGTCGCCTTAAGCACTCCAAAGTTAGCGACTCGCTACTTTCAGCAGCCTGATCCAAACGAGCCTTGCTAAAGCCATCACTAACAATATGAACCTGCTGGAATTCACTCAAGCCGATTGCCTGTTTCCATGCCACGGTGGCCACTGCTCCATCCAGAGCCAAGCCATCGCATAGGACCAAAATCGAGGACATTAGTTAATAACTCAATATGTAAGTTATGGATTTTGAGATGTCAATCGATTGCTCACGACGCCATCCGATCCAGTATGGCAAGGGACTCGCTGGTCCCAGCATCTGGCAGCCCTCGGTCTCCTGACAGCCATTCGTTGCAACAAGGTCTGCCGACTCGTCGACATCCCGAGAATCTGCAATGGCAGACATGCTGGAGGAGGATCTGCTCAAGGCCCACTCCGGTGGCTTGCCATGTTCAAGGATGGCAAGGAATCGTGTAGGGCCGCTTCGGACTTCATGTTCGACGGCTCTGATGCCGTTGAAATCCGCCACCATCCCCTTGTAGCAACAGCATCGAGATCCATCATACCTGACAAACCTTTGCCGATCTGCTCGAAGCAGTGGCCGTAGGTTGGCTTTCCCAGCCCACCATTGAGGGAGGTCTCGGCACTCACCCGTTGGAGGAGTGTGCTGAACTCCTGGCTCTAGACCGGGGGCGATCAGCATCGCGCACAGTGCGATCGGCCATTCCCGGCCGGAGGAAGGGCCATCTGATTCGCACCGGCCTCGGAGTTCGGCCGCCACGGAGTTCGGCTGGGCGGCCCAGTGCCGCCGCCCCCGGTCAGGAGCAAGAGGCAAAGTTCGTGTTAGCGGCGAAGAGAATGGCCCAGGAAGGGGAGGTTCCAAAGAGAGGGGGGGGAGCTCATCTATCGGGCCAAACCCCCTGGGTTGATTGTCGTGTCCAAAGTGCGACGGTTCTCAGACCGCTGACTTCGCCTTGCCCATCCCGAGGTTAGGCAGCTCACTCAGCAGGCCGTTGGGCACCGCCTCGGCATCCCCGAACACCATGGCGGTCTTGGGAGGTTCGAACAGGGCATTGGAGATCGGCCTGGGCAGCCGCACACTGATGTGGCCGTCATGAGGCCGGCAACCGGGTGGATGGCACCTCACGCCAAACCTCAGATGAAGGGGAGCAGCTCCTGCTCCAGGCAACGCACCTGGGGTAAACATCCCCTTTGGCGCAGCAGCCGCAGCCGCAGAATCATCGGATCGATGTCGCAGTCCAGGAGCCAGCAACGCTCCAGATGGAAGCTGGGGTGATCGATGGGCTCACGGGGCAGGGCCATGGCTGCAGGACCAAACGCCCAGGAGAGGGGTCTGTGCGGAAGCTAGAGACGCCGACCAAGAAACAAATGGGAAGGAATACTCAAACCCGCCGGCCTGATGGCAACGATGACGGCGTCGGCCGATCCGAGCCCAGAATCTGCCGATGGCGTCTCCCTCCTTTGAACTGTTTCGCCGTGGCGAGGCTCCGGCCTCGGCTGGACAACCGGCGCTGCAGCCGCGGGATTGGCAACGGCAGTTGATCCAGCTGCTGCGGGTGCGCCTGCACGAGAGCGATCCGGCCCGAAGAGATGTGCTGGTGCATGCCGGCCCTGGGGCCGGCAAGACCCTCGGGGCCCTGCTGGGTTTCCAGCGGATGCAGCGGGAGGGACGTCTTGGGCGCTTGGTGGTGTTCTGCCACCGCAGCTCCATCGCCCGCCAGTGGCTGGCGGCGGCCCAGCGGTTGGGCCTGATGATCCGGGAGTGGGATGGGAGCCCGGAGCCGGGGCAGGGCGATGCGAATCCGGATGGCTGGCTGCTCAGCTATCAGGGGGCGGCACGCCACCGCGAGCGGCTGCTGCGGGACCTACCGGAGCGCCTGGCTGGGGAGTCCTGGCTGGCCATCGCCGATGAAGTGCACCACCTCGGTCTCGATCCTGAGGACCCCGAAGCCATGGGCTGGGGCCAGGTGTTCAGCGAGCTCACCAGTCCAGCCCGATTGCGGCTGGGGCTCTCCGGCACCCCCTTCCGCGCCGATGCCCTGGCCTTCTGCGCGGCCCGCCGAATCCGGATGCGGGAAGCGGGAAGGGTCGTGGAACGGATCGTTCCGGATCTGTGCGTGGAACCCCACCGGCTGATCCAGGCCGGTGACGTGCGCCCCCTGGAGTTCCGCTTTCAGGATGGCTGGGTAGAGCATGGCCGTGGCCCCGCCGGGACGGATCGGCAGACCTCACCCCTGTCACAGGAAGCGCGGGAGAGCTGGCGGGCCCGCAACCTGCGCAGGGCCATCCGCCCAGGCGATGGGGGTGGCATCGCCCAGCGCCTTCTGATCCAGGCCCGCGGGCGGCTGGAGCAGGTGAGGGGCCTCCATAGCGGAGCGGCGGGCCTGGTGATCGCCCGCGACATTCACCATGCCCGGCAGATTGCCGATTGGCTGCGGGAGGAAGGCGAGGAGCCGATTCTGGTCCACTCCCTTGATCCTGAGGCCTCAAACCGGCTGGCGGCCTTCCGCGGCGGGATCGGCCGCTGGCTGGTGAGCGTGGATATGTGCGCGGAGGGGTTCGATGCGCCGCGGCTGCGGGTGGTGGCCTACCTGAGCACCGTGGTGACCCGAAGCCGTTTCGTGCAGGCGATCACCAGGGCCGTGCGCCTAGAGGATGACCGCATGGGCGCGGAGGGCATCCCCCGGGATCCTTCCTATGTGTTCGCCCCAGCGGACCCGCTCCTGATCGCCCATGCCCGCACCTGGGCCCGCAGTGAGCCCTACGAGATTCGCTCAGAGGCAGCCGGCCCCGCACCGGAGACAGGCGGCCCGGGAGCAGGCGGTGCGCAACCGCTGACCGCGCTGGCCGATGGGGCCGGTGCCGTGATCCACCTGGGAGGCCCGGAATTGCCTGCCTTCCTGGCCAGGCCTGCCTGATCGGATCACCACCGGCCAGCGCCAGGATTTACGACGTTGTGTCAACCAACACCAACGAATGCCAGGGACGCAAGGAAAGTACTTGCACTCGACGATCAGTGATGGACGCGGCTGTGCATCGCAGACTCACCGTTGCCGTGTGCTGGGCCCTGGCTCGTCGTGCAGCCTTGGACAGTCAGGAGCGGTTCGAAGAGAGCTACGCCCTGAACGAAGAATTCCGGGAATGGCTGCTATGCCTGGAAGACAACCCGGAGCTTCTGCGCGAGACCGTGCTCATGGTGCCCTCCAGCTTCCCCGTGCAGGGCCGCCCCGAAACCGACGGCCTGCTGGAAATCTAAAGCAAATCTGCTGATTTCCACCATTTCCGCCTTGGTTACGGGCAGTTTCGTTGCCCTTGCGGGTGCCGCCTTGGTGGGGGAATTCAACCCAGAGCCAGCGCCGCCTCCCTAGGGTTAAGTCATAGTTGTTCCGCCTTGGCGCCATGGGTGAGGCCCCTTCCCAGTCCGTTGAAACCGTTAGCCCCGAGCGGACGCCGGTGGAGAACGTGGTGATCATCGGCTCGGGGCCGGCGGGCTACACCGCCGCCATCTACGCGGCGCGGGCCAACCTCAATCCCTTGCTGATCACCGGCTTCCAGGCCGGAGGCATCCCCGGGGGCCAGCTGATGACCACCACCCACGTGGAGAACTACCCGGGCTTCCCCGACGGCATCCTGGGGCCCGAGCTGATGGACCGCATGAAGGCCCAAGCCGTCCGCTGGGGCACCCACCTGGTGGAGGCCGATGCCGAACGGATTGATCTCAGCGTGCGTCCCTTCCGCATCCAGACCAGCGAAGCCCAGACCATCCACGCCCAGACCCTGATCTTGGCCACCGGCGCCAGTGCCAACCGGCTTCACCTGCCCCAGGAGGAGCGCTTCTGGAGCCGCGGGATCAGCGCCTGCGCCATCTGCGACGGCGCCACCCCCCAGTTCCGCCGCGAGGAACTGGCGGTGGTAGGGGGGGGCGATTCAGCCTGCGAGGAAGCCGTTTACCTCACCAAATACGGGAGCCACGTGCACCTCATCGTGCGCAGTGATCGGCTAAGGGCCAGTGCCGCCATGGCCGATCGGGTGCTGGCGAACCCGGCAATCACCGTGCACTGGAACCGCGAACCGGTGGATGTCAAAGGAGGCGGAGCGGCAGGCGATGCCGACTGGCTCGCCGCGATCATCCTGAGGGACCGGATCGGAGGCGGCACCGAGGAACTGCCCGTGCGGGGGCTCTTCTATGCCATTGGCCACACCCCCAACACCTCCCTGCTGCAGGGCCAGATCCCCCTGGATGAGCGGGGATACCTGGTCACCAGGCCAGGCCGGCCCGAAACGGAGCTGGAGGCGGTATTTGCCGCCGGAGATGTGGCGGATTCGGAATGGCGCCAGGGGATCACGGCCGCAGCCAGTGGCTGCCAGGCGGCCCTCGCCGCCGAACGCTGGCTCACCCACCACGGACTGGCGGTGACGGTGCGCCGGGAGGAGGTGGAGCCGGCTCCTGCGGGCGAACCGGTGCGCACCGTCGAGAGCGATGCCGCCAACTACAACCCTGAGGCCTTCTGGCAGAAGGGCGCCTACGCCCTGCGCAAGCTCTACCACGACAGCCAGAAGCCGCTCCTGGTGGTCTACACCTCACCGAGCTGTGGGCCCTGCCACGTGCTCAAGCCCCAACTCAAACGCGTGCTCCAGGAACTCGAAGGCCGCGCCCAGGGCGTGGAGATCGACATCGAGGCCGATCCCGAGATCGCCCAGCAGGCCGGGGTGAGCGGCACCCCGACGGTGCAACTCTTCTTTTCCAAGGAAATGAAGCAGCAATGGCGAGGTGTGAAGCAACGCCGCGAATTCCGAGACGCCATCGAGGCCCTCACGCCCAACAGCTGAGCGAACAGCTGCTGAGCCTTCCTCTTACGGCGGAAGGCCACGATTGCTGAGCTGTCATCGGCATGCCGCCGTGGGGGTCCGGGATCGGACCTGCCCGTTCAGCGGCGCCGGGGCCCTCCGGGCCGGTTTCCAGCTGGCCGTGGTCCGGTGGCGCCGGCATTGCGCTCCCGATAGGTGATCCTGCCCCGGGTGAGGTCGTAGGGGCTGATCTCCACCAGCACCTTGTCACCGGCGAGCAGCTTGATCCGGAACTTGGTGAGCTTGCCGGCGGCACGGCAGAGGCACTGGTGGCCAGCTGGCTGCTCCAGGGTCACCAGGTAGAAGCCGTTGCCCTGTTCCTTCTCGATCACGCCGGACGTTTCGATCATGCTGCGGTTGGTTGGGCCAATACGGGTGCCATTGGATAGCTTAGGCGCCCGTGGCGGCAGCACGGACCCCAGGGGTGGGCTCTAGGGTCGCCAGATCGACTCCGCTGCCCAGCCATGATTCTGCCTCCGGTATCCATGGATCTGGGCCTGCTGCTCATCTCCATCGGCGTGGTGAACCTGTGGCGCTCCCGCAGCGGAACCTGAAGGATCGGTCAGCAGGCACCAGGCCAGCCACCCTCCTGTTCCACAAGCCATACGGCGTGCTCAGCCAGTTCAGCCGTGAGCCCGGCAGTGCCTGGGGCTGCCTGGCCGACTGGATCGAGCAACGGGAGGTGTACCCGGCGGGCCGCCTCGATGCCGACAGCGAAGGCCTGCTGCTGCTCACCGGAGATGGCCGGCTGCAGCACCGACTCACCGACCCCCGCTGGGGCCATTGGCGCACCTACTGGGTCCAGGTGGAGGGGGAACCCAGCGACGCCAGCCTGAACGATCTGCGCCGGGGACTGGACATCCAGGGGCGGCGAACCCTGCCGGCCCGCGCCCGAATCATCCAGGACCCCCAGCTGGGGGAACGGCAGCCACCGATCCGGCAACGACGCTCGATCCCAACGGCCTGGCTCGAGATCCAGCTGCGAGAGGGACGCAACCGCCAGGTGCGCAGGATGACGGCGGCCGTAGGGCTCCCCACCCTCCGGCTCGTGCGCGTGGCCATCGATCTGATGGATGGAGCCCATCCCCTCACCCTGGAAGGGTTGGCAGCGGGACAGTGGCGCGTCGTGAGCGGGGCCGAAGAACGGCGGCTTAAGGCGCTGCTGCCGGGAGAGCCGCGAACGGCATCCGACCCGGAAACCCGGCCTCGATTCAGGCCAGGACGTCGCTGAGCTCGCGCACGGCCTGAAGCTGACCGTAATAATAGTTCGCCCGGGCGCGGCGATCGGCATCCTCGATCACATCGAGGGCATCGAACCCGAGGCTCTGCCAGAGGTCATGGCCACAGGCCCGGCTCACCTCGCTGACGGCCTCCTGCTCGAGCAGACCGAGCCGTCGCTGAAGATTCTTGATCTGGGCAATGGCCATGGCCGGAAAACCCCGCAGCAAAACGAGACAATAGTACAGACGAACTGGCAGGCCTGGATCAAAAGGGCAGTTTCTTCTTGGCGTCCTTGTCGAGATCAGCGTCCATCTCACGCAGCCGACGCAGGATGGTGTCGTAGTACTCCTTGAGATAACTCTCCAAGGAGGTGGTTTCGGCGGGATCCAGGCCGAAGGCGGCATAACTGGCCTCCATCGCGGCATCGAGAGGGCGACCACCCCCCACCACCTCGGCAAAGGCGAGGCGCTCGGCCACATTGAGGCTGGCCTCAAAGAAGCCGGCCACCCCCTGCATGAGGCCGAGCAACTGGGGCGGCACCCGAAACACCCGGGCCGACTTGCCGCTGTACTTCTCACAGAGCTGGGTGATTTCTCCCGTGATCCAGGCCCGAGGACCAACCATCGGGAAGGATCCACGCACCGTCTCCGGTCGGGTGAGGGCCGCCACGGAAAAGCGGGCCGCATCCTGGCTGTTCATATAGGCGATCGGGGTGGGCACCCCGCTCACCCACACGGTCTGGCTCTCCAGCACCGGAATGGCGAACTGGCTGATCAAACCCTGCATGAAGGCGGCACCCCGCAGGATCGTGTAGTCGAGGTCGGAGGCCTCCAGCCACTGCTCGGTGCAGGCCTTGATGTCCATTAACGGCACGGTGGGATGCCGTTCGGCGTCGAGAAGCGAATGGAACACCACCCGGCGGACCCCGGCCCGCCGGCAGGCGGCGAAGAGGTTCTGTTTGCCGGTCCAGTCCACCGAGTAGGTGCTGCCGCTGTCGGTGGCACGGGCGGTGGCCGCGTCAATCACCGCCTCCTGACCCTCTAGGGCGTAATCGAGGCTGTCGGGTTCGAGCAGGTCACCACGGGTGAGCTCACATCCCCATTCCTGCAGGAAGGAGGCCTTGCGGGGTGAGCGCACCATGCAGCGCACCTCGTGGCCGGTCTCCAGGGCTCGACGGGCGATCTGACGGCCGAGGGTGCCTGTGGCGCCGACGATCAGAACCTGCATCCGCCGCTCTCCTGCAAATCTTCACAGGGGCTGAGCCTAGGGGTGCGCAGGCGGCGGACGCGGCGGGGAAGGGGGAGCGCCTCCTCCAAGGGGCTTGGAGCCTCAATCCTTCAGGAGCTTGAGCAGCAGAGCTCCACCGGCCAGACCCACGGGGATCAACACCCAGAACAGTGCAGCGGTGCCGAAGATTTCAGAGGCCATGGCCCGGAGGGGTGCAACGGCTTACCTGTTTAGCAGGCACTGGCGTTTAGCAGGCACCGCCGAGCGTGCCGCAACGCGCAACAGGCCGTGGCCGGGCCGGCCATGTCCGGGGAAATGGGCCCAGCAGAAATCACACCGGCCTGGGGAACCCCAGATCAAGGAAACGCCTTCCACCAGCAGGCGCTCCCCTGGCCAACTCCTGGGACCAAGCGGAGCGCCCTCCACTTCAAGCGGCAAGCCGCCGGGCGATCTCCAACAACGCGGGCCAGGGAGCATCGCTACGGACCTGGGCCGCCATGACACCGCTGGCACTGGCGCCATGGCCGGCAGCGCGCAGGGCAGCCACCAGATCGGCCAGCCGCGGTGGTCCCCCCCCGAGGCGGCGGGCGACCTGATCGGTCGGCCAGCACCGGGCCGGAAACCCCATATCGCCCTGCAACCGGGCCAGCAAGCGGGCCCCGTCCGCCCCGAGGGTGGGCGGGGATTGCTCTGCCTGGGAGGCCATGGAGGCCAAAACGGCGGCATCCTGCAGGGGCCCGATCCAGAGCGGACCGCTCACCGCCAGGGAGCCACTGGAGCCACACAGGCAGGCTTGCCAGCGCCCGAGCGCCATCAGGCTCTGCACCTGCTGGTCACCGCAGCCGTGACAATGGGCCAGAAGTCCAAGCAGGCCTTCCTCCCCAGGCCCCGGCAACCGCTCGACCCCGACCGCCGTGCGGAAGGTGCGCCCCTCACTGAAGCTGAATAGGGGCCGGATCCCCCGCCCCTGGGCCCAGGCCGTCCGGGCCACCACCCCAAGCTGCAGGCGCAGGGCCAGCTCCCAGCTGGCCGGATGGGCCCGGGCGGCGGCGCCAAACCGCCGCACCGCAGCCCGCCGGTCGTGGCCGGTGGCGGAACGGCCATCGGTGCTAGCCAAGTAGAGAGCGCCGCCCAGGGACACCGCCTCCAGCGCTGCGGGCAGCAGATCCACGGGGGCCCCGAAGGCATCCAGATCCACCAGTTCGTGGTGATCCCGGCGGAGCGCCAGCTCCGCCAGCAGGTTCTCGGCGGTGCGGGCTGTGGCCACCACACCGATCCGGTCAGCCAGGGGCGCCAAGTTGGCTTGCAACAGCGGCAACCGGTCCGCATCGGCATCGTTGGCCCACACCGCCTCAACCGAACCCTCCAGGCCGTAACGGAGGCTGCGGATGCCGCAGCCCGCCATCAGATCCAGCACCCGCACCGGTCGGGTGGCCGCCAGGCTGCGGGCCAGCAGCACGCCCAGGTCTCGGGAGGGGCGCGAAGCGGGGCGGAAGAAACCGGCGCCGGTCTCCACCACCGCCAGAGCTTCGCAATAGTGAGTGGAATCCGTCGTGATGCGTGCCGCCAGTGCCGCGTGCCTTCTCCCAGCCTGCCTCCCCTTCCTCCCTGCCGGCGGCTGCGGAGCCGCGGCATGGCAGCGAGTGGGGCCGTCACGCCACCTGGCACTGGCGCGGCCACGCCTGCCACTGGCGACGCCTCGGTGCCCTCCACCAGCCGCCCCTGGTGCTGCTCCATGGATTCGGGGCCGGCAGCGGCCACTGGCGCCGCAATGCGGCGGTCCTGGCGGACGCCGGCTGGTGTGTGTACGGCCTCGACCTGCTGGGCTTCGGGGCCTCCAGCCAGGCGCCGCTCCGACTCGACAACCGACTCTGGGCCAGACAGCTGGAGGCCTTCCTGCGGGAAGTGGTGCAGGGGCCGGCCGTACTGGTGGGCCATTCCTTGGGGGGGCTGGTGGCCCTCACCTGCGGCGTGTTCTTCCCCCAGGCCGTGCGGGCGGTGGTGGCCGCCCCCCTACCTGACCCCACCCTTCTGCTCGCGGACCCCCAGGCTCCCGCCGGAGCCCCGCCGCGGCGACCCTGGCGACGCCGGCTGCAGCGGTTCGTGGTGACCTGGCTCTGCAGGCTGCTGCCCCTTGAATTACTGGTTCCCCTGCTGGCCCACTCACCCCTCCTTGATCTGGGCATCCAGTCGGCCTACCGGGATCCGGTGATCGGCGACGACGAACTCCACCGACTGATCGCCCGACCGGCCCGCCAGGCTGGGGCGGTGCGGGCGCTGAGGGCTATGAGCATCGCCATGGCACTGCGGCCCCATGGCGCCACCGCACCGGCCCTGCTGCGACGGCTCCGGCATCCCTGCCTGCTGCTCTGGGGTGGTGACGACCGCCTGGTTCCCCTGGATGTGGGCCTGCAATGCCGCCGGCTCCGGCCGGACCTCGCGCTGGAGGTGATCGATGAAGCGGGCCACTGCCCCCACGATGAGAGGCCTGATGCCTTTCACCGGGTGCTGATTCCCTGGCTGGCCTCGCTGTGAACTGGCTGGCCAGGGGATTCGGTGAGCATCGCGGCGCTCGAGCGGGGCGACGAAAGCGGACATCGCGGCGTAGCGTTGGACTGGGGATGGATGCCGGTTCCCTGCCACCCCCGACGTGAATCCATGAAGCACACCCTCTCGGTGCTGGTCGAAGACGAATCGGGTGCCCTCAGCCGCATTTCGGGCCTCTTCGCCCGCCGCGGTTTCAATATCGAGAGTCTGGCCGTTGGTCCTGCCGAACACCGTGGCATCTCCCGGCTCACGATGGTGGTGGAGGGCGACGACCGCACCCTCGAACAGATGAGCAAGCAACTCAACAAGCTGGTGAACGTGCTGGGGGTGATCGACCTCTCCACCATTCCGGCCGTGGAGAGGGAGCTGATGCTGCTGAAGGTGGCGGCTCCGGCCGAGAACAGGAGCGCGATCTTCGATCTCGTGCAGGTGTTCCGGGCCAAGGTGGTGGATGTGGCCGACGATGCCCTCACCCTTGAGGTGGTGGGGGATCCGGGCAAACTGGTGGCCTTGGAACGGCTGCTGGAGCGGTTCGGGATTCTTGAAATCGCCAGAACCGGCAAAGTGGCTCTGGAAAGAGCTTCGGGAGTCAACACCGAGTGGCTGAAGGCCACGAGCTCCGAAAAAAGAGTCCCAGCCTGAGGGCAACGGGGAACCCTGCCCCCGGGGGGGGCCCCTCCGGGGCTTCGGACCAGGGCTTAGGAAGTGATCAGCGGTTGGGATTCCCCTTCACCAGCGTGCCGCCCTCGACCAGTCGCGCCGAGGTGATCCGGTCGCCCTGCTGGATGCGATCCACCACGTCCATCCCCTCGACAACCCGGCCGAAAACGGCATAACGGCCATCGAGCTCTGGCAGGGCCTCAAGGGCGACATAGAACTGGGCACTTGCCGAATTCGCATCGGCGGAGCGGGCCATGGCCACCGCACCGCGCTCATGGGTCAGACGGAGATTGCGGGCTTGGGTGGGTGAGGTGACCGGTTCGCCGTAGCGCAATGGAGCCTCGGACTTGAAGGAGAGTTCAAGGGGAATAAAGCGGGCTTCCCCCGTGGAGGGATCCACAAAGCTGCCAGTTCCGAGCTGAGTGACAGGGGTTTTGGGATCGGAACTCTGGGGATCCCCCCCCTGAACAACGAAGGGAACCGGTTCGCGCACCACGCGATGGAAGACGGTGCCGTTGTAGGTGCCCCTATTCACGAGATCCACGAAATTGCCGGCGGTGAGGGGAGCATCCCGGCCATCAAGACGGATCCGCACCTCACCCTTGCTGGTCTGCAGGGCGACCAAGGCGGTTCCACTCAGACAGGGCGCGCTGGATGCGCCGCACCCCAGACTCTGGCCTCCTGAATCCGAGGCACAGGCCCCGAGGGCCAGGGGGAGCAGCAGCAACCAGAAACCGGCCAGAGCACGGCCTACCTGGGGAAGAACGGTGGGCATCGGGAAACGGGTCATCAAACGAAGTCTTGGAAAGGAATTCAGACCCCCTCTAGGGGAACACCCAGGAAACGGGCCAGCTCAGCGCCGCTCCGCTCCAGGTCCGCCAGCGGCATGGGCTCACCGACCCGGGTGAGCGGCATGTCCCGGCGGCTCCTCACCCGCAGGGCCAGGCGGCGCTGCGGGCTCAGTCCATCGCGCACCTCCACTTTCACGGCCTTGATCTCGGCCAGGGGAATGGCCACTTCGATCATCTGGCGGAAGCCCCGCCGGCTGATCAACGCCTGGCCCCGGGCACGATCAAAACGATTGCTGCCGGCACCTACGTCGATCAGGATCACCGTCCAGAGGTATGTCGCAAGAAGAACTGCGGCAATGCCATACAGACCCATCACCAGCCCCTGGGGGAGCCAGGTGAGCTCGGCGGCATGGCCGATTGGCAAGAGGTTGCGGCCCAGGCGGCTGGAGGCACTGGTGAGCAGGAAGCCGATGCCGCCGATGCTCACGGCCGAGGCCACCAAAAAGTTGGAGAGTCGGCGGGAACCCACAACGGCCAAGTCCATGACCTCCCCATCAGCGCTGGATGGCCCGAGGGCCGGAGATGGTTCGGGGCTGCCCCCACCGGGCTGGGAGGAATCGCCGGAAGCAAGGCCGCTGGATGCCATCGAGGGGAATCGGATCAGACGCGAAGACCATCCTGCCCCGGCCAGGGCACCCCCCGGGGGGACAATCCGAAGAAATACCTAAAAGCAAGACAACCAAGGGGTTTCAGCCCATGTCGAGCGGCCGCGTCAGCACCGGCAACGTTGTTACCATCGCCCGGTATCCCACAGCCTCGCGGGCTTCCCGCACCGCTTCACCCATGACGATCGCTGCAGGGCGCTTGCCCCAGCGGGGATGGTTCGACGTCCTCGATGACTGGCTCAAGCGCGACCGCTTTGTTTTCGTTGGTTGGTCCGGGCTGCTGCTCTTCCCCACTGCCTACTTGGCGCTGGGCGGCTGGCTCACCGGCACCACCTTCGCCACCTCTTGGTACACCCACGGCATTGCCAGCTCCTACCTGGAGGGCTGCAACTTCCTGACCGCCGCCGTCAGCACCCCCGCTGACGCCATGGGCCACAGCCTCCTGC